>CAYMFQ010000034.1:0-39907 GCA_964389335.1 uncultured Granulosicoccaceae bacterium | reverse complement strand
ACGCCTCGATCAATGAAGGGAGCTATCGCTCCCTTCTGATCACGTTCTCTCGCCTGCCGCCTCTCCAATCTACTACTTTTCCGTTACTCAGCTGACTCCAGTGCATCGAAGTCGACCACAATCGGTGAACTGTGCAGCGACTCTATATAAGTCAGTAAGTCACCAGTTTCTACTGTAGTCGTCATTGTGTTATCACACGGGTGAAAGTGCAGCGGATTTTTCTCGAGCAGGGCCTTATCAAGCACAACCGTTACCGCTTTTGTCTGGTCATTAATGACCGCAAGCGGTGTGACCGCACCCGGAATAACACCCAGATAGTGCATCAGGCGCTGAGGACTGGCGAAGCTCGGCTTACCCATTTCCAACTGCTGTCCAAGCGCTTTAAGATTAACCATACGATCTTCCAGCAGGGTTACAAGCACCATTCGCCCTTTACGGTTTCGCAGAAAAAGATTCTTTGAATACCCACCGGGCACCCTGCCCCTTAAAGCAATGGAGTCCTGCACAGTACGCATAGGCGGATGTACAATGGTGGAGTGTTTTATATTGAGTTTATCCAGCGCGGCGAATACCTGTTCGGGCGTGGCAGGTGCCTGTCCATCGAGTAAACGCGCTTCAATAGTTTCCTGGGTCATACGTTCCACAGGTTAGTATTTGTTTTAAAGATGCTCATACGTCTGACTAGTTCAGATGGCACAGCTACGACTGCAGCCGCTGCTCAAGTGCGGATAGCATGGCTCGTAAACCCATCGCTTCGCCACCAACAGGCCGGCCAGGTCTGCTGCGGATATTCCACGCCATAATATCGAAGTGCACCCACGGCACCTTTTCATCGACAAACTTTTGCAGATACAAAGCCGCTGTAGTCGCGCCGCCAAACGGTGTGGTTGAGCAATTTAACGTATCCGCAACATGGCTTTTCAGCAGGCTGCTATAACCTGCATGCAACGGTAACTCCCAGGCCGGGTCGGATACCTGTTGTGCCGCGTCCATCAACTGCCCTGACAGTTCCCGATCGTTGCAAAAAAACGCCGCTATCTCGGTTCCTACCGCCACTCGTGCAGCACCGGTCAGGGTGGCAAAATCAACCAGTAGATCAGGCTTTGCTGCACAGGCCTCGGTGATAGCATCGCACAACACCAGTCGACCTTCGGCGTCAGTATTATCGATTTCAACCGTTATGCCGGCACGAGTGGTAATAACATCACCTGGTCTGAATGCATTCGACGAGATGGCATTTTCGGCTGCGGCTACCAACAAGCGCAGGTGGACTGGCAGCTCCAGCGACATCATCAATTGCGCCAAACCAATCGCATGCGCCGCGCCCCCCATATCCTTTTTCATGTTGCGCATACCACTGGCGGGTTTGATATCAAGCCCGCCACTGTCAAAGGCGATACCTTTACCGACCAGCGTTACTGATGGATGCGACTTATCCCCCCACTGTAGCTCCAGCAAACGCGGCGGATTGATGCTGGCACGCCCAACTGTATGTATACACGGATAGTTTTCGGCCAGTAGTTCATCACCTACGATTTCGCGAAATGAACCGTCGTGCGTTTGCGCGAGCTCAGCCACAATCGAAGCCATGTGCTGCGGCATCATGTCTTCTGCCGGTGTATTGATCATATCCCTGACTCGATACGTTGCAGCAACTGTCTCATCGATGCGTTGTTGATCGGCAGAGTTCGGTATCTTAAGTCGTGCAGGCTCACGTGTTGCTGCCTTATAGCGCGTAAACTGATAAGCACCCAGCCCCCAGCCAATGGCAAGCCCGGTAAAGTTCGCCTTGACGCCAGTTCCTTCAAGACTGTAAAGACCCGGTGGCAAACGCATAGGCAGATCGGCGATGGCAAAAGGATCTTCGACGTCACTCACCCCGACAATAAACCGCTCTATGTTGCCATCCTTCAGCGGCAAACCAATCAACTGGCCGCGACGTGCATTAAAATCATTTTGCTCGAGCCACTGTACCTGTGCCGGTTCCAGTTTCTTTACCAGGCGTTTGTAGCTGGCGGGTGTGACGATCAGGACCGGGGTCGCAAGGTCTCTGCCGCCAAAGTTGAAACAGTTGGTCATTGGTGTGTCGGCTCGGTAAAAGGTAAGTATTGTAGCGCTGTCACAGTGCTTCTGTAAGATTACCGTTGTCGATTAGGAAACAACCGCTGGCGCTACAGGGTTTCTTTTTTACGATCCTGATAGTGCTTAAAGGCCCCCTTATTGCGCGACAGGATATAATCTGCCGCTGCTATGGGAGGATAGAGAGCGGGCTGTTCGGGCAGCAGATCCGTTGGATCGACGACGGCCGTGGGGTTAGGGTCATAGAACATCGCGATAGAATACCGTGCATTGCCCGATCGGTTGCGCACACGATGCAAGGTGGACGGCAGACGTTTGTTGGACCAGCGCTCCAGCAAGTCACCAATGTTAATGACCAGCGTATTATCGATTGGTGGTGCCGGCACCCACTCACCATCCGGGAACTGCACCTCCAGCCCCGCCGTCTCCTGTAGCAGCAGTGTGATGCAACCAAAATCACTATGAGGTGCGACGCCAAACTGTTCATCGTCTTCCGAGCAAGGCGGGTAACAGAGCAGTTGCCCGCGCAGCATAGTACGGTCGTAGCGGGTCGTAAAAAAGTCGGCTTCCGCATTCAATGAGCGTGCAACAATCTGCAGCATCTGATCGCCGATGCCGCGTATGTAAGCGGAGTAGTTCTCCACAGCCTTGCGAAACTCCGGCATTTGCGCCGGCCATTGATTTGGCCCGCACAACGGCACGCCCGCTATAACGTCTGCATCATCCGGTGCTGCTTCACGCCCCCAAAAGTACACCTCTTTCTGATCAGTGCGAGTGGCACCATGCATCTTTGCCTTACCCATACCAAGGTAGCCACGATTGATTTGGTCAATACTGATCGCTTCCTTGCAATCTGGTGACTGTGCGAAAAAAAGTCTCTGCTGTTGACGCAGTGCACTTATATACTGCTCAGCTCGATCGTCCATACGTACATACACAAAGCCACAGGTTCGCGTTGCCTGCCTGAACTGACGCGCTGCCGCATCAAGATCAAAGCTGGCCGGCTTTGACAAATCCAACACAGAAATTTTTTTGTTTTCAGCCATAGTTAATGCACCATTAGAAGTTTATCGCCCCATCGATACAACCCGGCAATACCCGCCTTCAGCTTCGATCCAGCGTCAGTGCGTGATCGAACAACTACGCAGAACGGGACTCCGGACAGTTTTACACTAATCGGAAAGTAAAAGAATGAAGAATGTAATCACAGACATGCTTGAGGAAAAGCCTTACATCCTCGCTGACGGTGCCACCGGCACCAGTCTGTTTACGATGGGACTGCAGACCGGTGACGCACCAGAATTCTGGAACGCCGACCATCCGGACCGTGTAACTCGACACTACGAGAGCTTTATCGAAGCAGGCTCCGACCTGGTGCTAACCAACACGTTTGGCGGCAATCGCTATCGCTTACAACTTCACCAGGGCGAAAAGCGGGTAGCGGAGCTCAACGAACGCGCCGCAGAGCTACTTAGAAAAGCAGCTGATGCCAGTGGACGCCAGGTACTGGTGGCCGGTGATATCGGCCCGACCGGTGAAATCTTCGAGCCCACCGGCACCCTGTCCATCGAAGCCGCCACTGAGGCCTTCGCCGAGCAGGCAAAGGCGCTTCGCGACGGTGGCGCGGATCTGATCTGGATTGAAACCCTGTCATCGTTGGAAGAAGCCCGGGCGGCTTTCGCCGGCGCAAAAACAACCGGCCTGCCGGTTGTCTTTTCAATGAGTATCGACACCAACGGCCGCACAATGATGGGAGTAACAGCCGCCGACATTATTAGCCTCGCCGGAGAAATGGTGCCGGATCTGGCCGGCTGTGGCAGCAACTGTGGCGTTGGTGCGGCAGAGCTGGTAGCAGCAATGGTCAATATGAAAAAGACTTGTGAGTCCCTGCCCAACCCGCCCGCGCTGATTGCCAAGGCTAATTGCGGCATTCCGGAATGGGTCGACGGCAGCATCGTGTACACCGGCACACCCGAATTGATGGCAAGGTATGCACAGCTCGCCTTTGACTCCGGCGCGCGCATCATCGGTGGCTGCTGTGGTACGACACCGGAGCACATTCGCGCCATGCGCGAAGCGTTGGACAACTACGAACCTGGCCCAATGCCCACCATCGAGCAGATTGTGGGAGAGCTGGGCGAGGTTTCTCAGGGCGCCAAATCGCAGCTACAGGGTGACATGAGCGTTGCCGGCGGATATGCTTCCGGCGGCACTACCCGACGCACGCGACGGCGCCGACGGCCTGCGTAAGAACGGCTAGCCGCCCGACGCAGCCGGTGCAGCCTGCTGCTGTCGCGCCGGCACCGGCACGTTATCCCGTCTGCCCAGGTAGACGTGGCGATAACTGACATACATGTAAATGCCAAACAGCGGCAGACCGCCAATGGCAACAATCAATGCCAGCTCGCTGACCATAAACAGCAGAAAGAAGACACTGAACGGCACATAGCTCGCAACCACAACCACGACAAAATTCTTTTGCTCGCCGCGCTTGGCGAGCTTCATGGTGTCGAGCATGCCAAGCTTGTGAAACACGGTAAGCGGCAACAAAAACCACATGGTGGTGATCATAATCCCGATGTATACGATAAACAGGCTGATCGTACCCGGGTAAAGCCACTGCAGGTAGGAGATGGCCGGCGGTCCCGTTTCAATGCCAAGCACATCGTCAACAAATAAAAACTCAGCAACACGCGCCGCGACAATCCACATCAGCACATAGAACATCGATAACAACAGTACCGTTACCACACTGTTTAGCACCGCCTGGTAACAACGCATCGCTGATACCGGCTGTGAATGATCACAGGCGCTGGCAATTTCTATGGTAATCGCCAGCACCGCCTGGCACAGGATTAGCGCGGCAAAGAAGGTCAGGTAATTCGCCATCTGCAGCTTGAACGCCACATAAAAAAACAGCAAAGAAAAAGGCACGTACAGCCAGTATTTCCTGCGCATCAGGGCCACACTCTCGCGCAGCCACACACGCACATCCGAAAGCTCGACTTTTTCCGGCTCCAGAGACTCAGCCATGGCGCTTACCGCCCGTCACTCGTCGTTTGCGTACCCACTGTACGTGTTTCATGATGGCTTCATCAGCCCGCAACTTATCGAGACTATTGAAAGATTTACCCAGACTCATTTCGTCATACAGTTTATGCAGACCGCGATGACAATCGCGGCACAGCGCCACCACGCGCTGTAGTTCTTCACGAGTATAGTGTTTACGAAACCAGTTGCGCCGATGCAACTTGCGCGGAATCAGGTGATGCGCGGTCAGATCAGTCTGCCGTTCGCACAACTGGCAGGTGCTGCTACTCATACCAAATTAGCATGCGCGTCGTGGCCCCTCTGATGACCTATTGTTGTAGCTATATAGGATTTACGCATGCAGCGCTCAGCCGGGGTCAACTTCGCGCTGAACCTCGTACACGGCCTCGGGCAAATGTTTCATACTGTCGATCACACGCGTTGGCCTGATCGATCCCAGATCCATTGGCTCGGGCAGATAAAGGATCGACTTCATGCCTGCAGCCGAGGCCGCTTCCACACCGACTCTGCTGTCCTCAATAACAATACAGCGTTCTGCATCAAAAGCCATCACCCGAGCAGCATGTTGAAACAACCCCGGATCGGGCTTCCAGCTCCCTACGGTGTAGGCACTGAATACCTGTTCGAAGTGGTGATTGAGGCGAGTGACTCGCAGCGCCAGCTCAAGCTTGCTTTCCGGACCGTTCGACACAACACACATCGGGTTTTGCAGCTGCTGCAGGGCCTTATCAATATTCGCGATCGGCTCCAGTCTGCGCTCAAATATTTCCGCGGCACGCTGGCGAAAGCGCTGATTAAATTCGGCGTCGAGAGAGATATTGTGGCGCCGTTGTAATTCGTCGAGGACCGCGCTGAACATAAACCCGCGGTAGCGGTGCAGCAGATCATCGGCAGCCTCAACGATACCGGAGCAAGCGAGTTCAGCCGACATCGCTTCGCAATTCAGCAGCTCACTATCGACCAGGGTACCGTCGCTGTCAAACAGCAGGCAGTGCGTGTTGGTGTTTTTATTGTCCATCGACGAGACTATGCAAACGTCGGGGCAATTTCTCAAGCGGTGGAGTGCTGCAGCATTGCTGTGCGCCGGGTTAGTAGTTCGCCTCAACGATGGTTTGAGGGTCGCCCTGATTACCGTTCGCGGGCAGATTCGACAACCAGGCGATTCTTTGCCGGGTAGCCGTCAACAGGCACTGGCTCATCTCGGTTGAACGACGGCAGTAATGTGCGACATCGTCGTGCACCCGGCTGGCGCGCTCGATTTGTCCGGCATCGGCCGCTGCATCAGCCAGCGCCGACAGCTGCCGCTGCGCCTGCATCAGCGCCGGGTTGCCGCAAATGGCCTGCTCGACCCTGGTGAAGGCATTTTTGCAGTCGACAGCACCGCCGGGGACCGATGTCGCCAGCAATACCACGCCTGTTAATAGTGTCCGCGCCCATTTCACTGGATGCTCCCCGCATTGATAAAACCGAAAAGCAGTGGTTAGACACCGCATTTACCGATCGGTGCCATTGGATTTCCACGGCCGCGCGGTGTATCGGCACGGACGGTTGGCACTTTAGGCGAGATTCGTGGAATTTTTATAATAACGACACGTATTTATGCCGGTCTTGCTTGAAATGGTCAGGCGCTTCCCCTATATTCCGCTCCGCAAGCTAGCCTGTGGCATTGTTCGTGTTGACAAAGCATCTAGCGTACAAATCTCTGTTCGCGAGCTGCACGGTTCCCCCTCCTCAGGCTGAGCACCAATTCTGCATGTCAGCTAGCATTCCGCAGGGACCATCCATCGCGGTTGGCAAACCGGCAACCATTGCAGAGGATGGGAAGCTATCTTTCGACCCAAGCAGGGTAACCGGCCCCACGCCGGCACGCGCGCACTGGCATCGGCCGGTGCTTTTTATTTTGAGAACAGACATGACTGACTTATCGCGGTACAGAAACATAGGGATCTTCGCACACGTTGATGCGGGCAAGACGACTACCACCGAACGGATACTGAAACTGACCGGAAAGATTCACAAGATCGGTGAGGTTCACGACGGAGCGGCTACCACTGACTTCATGGATCAGGAGCAGGAACGAGGCATTACCATTCAGTCTGCTGCAACTACCTGTTTCTGGAACGATCACCGCCTGAACATCATTGATACGCCCGGCCACGTTGACTTCACTATTGAAGTTTATCGTTCGCTGAAAGTACTCGACGGCGGCGTCGGCGTGTTCTGTGGTTCCGGCGGTGTAGAGCCCCAGTCTGAAACAAACTGGCGCTACGCGAACGAGTCCGGCGTTTCACGAATCATCTATGTCAACAAGCTTGACCGCATGGGTGCGGACTTCTATCGCGTTGTGCAGCAGGTCATCGACGTGCTCGGCGCCACACCGCTGGTAATGACTCTGCCAATCGGTATCGAAGACGACTTCAGCGGTGTTGTTGATCTGCTGACTCGCAAGGCGTGGATCTGGGACGACTCCGGTGACCCGACCAAATACACCGTTGGTGATGTACCTGCCGACATGGTCGACAAAGTTGAAGAATATCGAGAGAAGCTGATCGAAACTGCCGTCGAGCAGGATGACGACGCGATGGAAAAGTACCTTGAAGGCGAAGAGCCCGATTTGGAAACGATCAAGCGCTGCATCCGCAAAGGCACTATCGACCTGGCGTTCTTCCCCACTTTCTGTGGCAGCTCGTTTAAGAACAAGGGCGTGCAGAATGTGCTCGATGCTGTGGTCGACTATCTGCCGAATCCGACTGAAGTTAAGCCTCAGCCTGAGGTTGACCTTGAAGGTAACGAGACTGGTGAACTGGCCATTGTCGACCCGGAAAAGCCACTGCGCGCACTGGCGTTCAAAATTATGGACGACCGCTACGGCGCACTGACCTTTACCCGAATCTACACCGGCACACTGGAGAAAGGCTCAACCATTCTCAACAGCTTCACTGGCAAGACCGAGCGTATTGGCCGAATCGTGGAAATGCACGCGGACTCTCGCGAAGAACTCGACTCTGCGCAGGCTGGTGACATCGTTGCGATCGTGGGCATGAAAAACGTGCAGACCGGTCACACGCTGTGTGATCCAAAGCACCCGGCAACGCTGGAACCGATGGTATTCCCTGATCCGGTTATTTCCATCGCCGTATCGCCGAAGGATAAGGCCGCGTCTGAAAAGATGGGTCTGGCCCTCAGCAAAATGGTTCAGGAAGATCCGTCATTCCACGTTGAAACCGACGAGGAAAGCGGTGAGACCATCATTAAGGGTATGGGTGAATTGCACCTCGACATCAAGGTCGACATCTTGCGTCGCACTCACTCGGTGGATGTTGAAGTCGGCAAGCCGCAGGTAGCTTACCGAGAGACGATCACTCAGCGTATCGAAGACACTTACACGCACAAGAAGCAGACCGGTGGTTCAGGTCAGTTTGCGAAGATTGACTACATCATCGAGCCCGCCGAAGTAGGTACAGGCTTTGCGTTTGAATCAAAAGTTACCGGTGGTAACGTGCCACGTGAATTCTGGCCGGCGGTAGAGAAAGGGTTCAAGCAGAGTATCGAGACTGGTGTGCTGGCAGGTTACCCGTGTCTGGATTTCCAGGTCACGCTGATGGACGGTGCTTTCCACGCAGTTGACTCGTCCGCTGTGGCATTTGAGATCGCCTCAAAGGCTGCTTATCGACAGTCAATGCCGAAAGCTTCTCCGCAGCTGCTTGAGCCGATCATGAAGGTTGACGTATTTACACCGGAAGATCACGTCGGTGACGTAATCGGTGACCTGAATCGCCGTCGTGGCATGATTCAGGGCCAGGAAGCCGGTGCAACCGGTGTCCGGGTTAAAGCGGATGCACCTCTCAGTGAGATGTTTGGCTACATTGGTGATTTGCGCACCATGACATCAGGGCGAGGCCAGTTTTCTATGGAATTCTCGCACTATGCACCGTGCCCCAACAATGTGGCAGAGGCGATCATCGCTCAAGCAGCTGAGCTGAAGAAAGCTTCGTAGTCATCCTGTAGTACCCACATGCTGGCGGCATAGTTCGCCAGCGTGCCGCTCCTCCGCACCATCATCACCCCCGCCAGCGCACTTGTCGCAGTTTGTACAGCTACACGTAAGCCTCTCTCGTGTAAAATACCGACAACAAAAACAAGGAAACAAAAATGAAAGCACTCTTCGCAGTTACTTTGCTCATGTTCAGCACAGCTTCACTGGCCGATGGCGATGCCGCCGCGGGCAAAGCGAAATCCGCTACCTGTGCCGCCTGTCACGGCGCTAATGGCGTAAGCCAGATTCCGAACTACCCCAACCTTGCCGGTCAAAAGGCGGCGTATCTTGTTGCCCAGCTGCAGGCGTTCAAATCGGGTGAGCGCAAAGGTGCCAGCTCTGCCATCATGACTCCGATGGCCGCAGGGCTTAGCGAACAGGATATGAAAGATCTGGCAGCGTTTTATGCCGAAATGGATGCTGCGAAGTAGGTCTTAAGTTGTGTGGCTGTTTGGCATTCTGCTAAACAGCCTACCCTCATCACATCACAACGCGCGCACTGCTCAAACCGAGCTGGTAGACGGCCCCTGCAAACGACCCTGCAACCGTGCCGCCGCGTAAACCGCCTCAGTACGATTGCTGACCCCAAGCAGTCTGAATGAAGCCGACACGTGAGCTTTCACGGTGTTCTCGGAAATATCCAGGTTTCTGGCAATTACCTTGTTCGGCTTACCCTGAATGACCTGCATAAACACTTCGCGCTGCCTGCGAGATAATCCGTCGAGTGCATCGCCTTCGGGCTCTCTGTCTCCCGCCAGTGCTTCTTCGGGCAAAAAAGTGCCTCCGTCGAGCACCACACGCAATGCCTCGGTCAGCTGTGCATAGGTGTAGCGTTTGGGGATAAAACCAACGGCACCAGCCTCCACAATACCGCGAATGACGGCGATGTCATCCTCGGCAGACACCACAGTAATCAGTGCGTCAGGGCAATGTTCACGCAACACCCGCAGCGCATCAAAACCAGATGTGCCGCGCAGGTTAAAGTCGAGCAATACCAGATCCACTGATTGCGGATCGTCGAGCAGCAATGCCGCATCTACCGAGTCACAGAGCGAAAAAGATGGCTCACTATCGATATCACGAAGCAGCTTTTGCAGTCCCTCTGCAAAAAGACTGTGATCATCGACCAGCAAAATTCTCATACTGCAGTCTCCTCAACTGTAGCGTCTGATTAATTCAGATCGATTCCGCCGGAGTACAGCGAATTGCCCGGATTATAGTTGAAATCGGGTGAGCAAGTGATCGGTAACGATCAAGTATCGCAAAACCATCAAGCCACGAACGCTTTTAGCTCGTCTCCTGCGAAAAAATTGCCCAGGTTGTCCAGCACCAGCTGCCCCATCGCACCGCGGGTCTGCACGGTTGCGCTGGCCACGTGAGGCTGCAGCAGTACATTAGGCATTTCGAACAGGGCCTCAGGGATGCGCGGTTCTTCAGCGAATACGTCGAGCCCTGCACCTGCGATCACACCATTGCGCAGCGCCTGCACCAGCGCCTCTTCGTCGACCAGTAGCCCACGCGACACGTTGACCAGAAACCCGCTCGAACCAAGCGCTGCCAGAACCTCGCTGTTGACCACTCCCTTCATCGATGGCGTTGGCGCCACCGCGAGAATCAGGCAATCAACATTTTCTGCAAGTGTTCGCAGATCGGCGTGGTATTGATAGGGCTGACCCGCTGCAGGCTTGCGATTGCAGTAGCTGATCTCGCAGTCGAAGCCCTGCAGCCGATTCGCGATCGCACCGCCTATTCTCCCCAGCCCGAAGATACCGACACGACAGCCGCTAAAGCGCGTAGTCAGCGGCGCTGGCCCCTCGGTTTGCCAGCGACCAGCGCAGGCATAGTTGTGCATGGTAGCCACCTGTCGGTAGGTGCCCAGTGCCAGTGCCACGGCAATATCCGCAACATCGTCGGTCAGCACATCTGGTGTATTGCCAACGCGAATACCTTGTTGCCTGCAATAGTCTAAATCAACCGCATCAACACCAACGCCGAAAACCGATACAACTCGCACCTTCGGCAATTGTTTCAGCAGGTCTGCGCTGGCGCCTGATCCACCGTCAGTCACCACGCCGGTAACGTCGTCAGACACACTTGCCAGAAACGCCGATTTATCGTCCGCCTCCCACAGTTTGTGTACGTTATACAAGCGCTCAAGCTGATCCTGGGTTGGCTGGTACACCGGATTGATCAGAACTACCGATTGTTTTTCGCTCACACAACTCTCCGAAGGTTTTCGCAAACGCCGCCTGCGCACAGCGCTTGCCAGCTTTAGGGTGGGGAAAGCATTATGATAACTGACCGGGCATTAGACGCGGAATGTATATCTGCCGGCGGTGCGGAGGATCTGTTCGGGTGGCCGGGCGCTGCGAGATCATCAGCGCCCGAATGTCATCAGGTATCGGCCGGCGCCACGCGCAACACTTCAGCCATGGTCGTCATACCGGCAGCCACCTTGCGTGCACCGCTGACGCGCAGCGGTTCCATGCCATCCTGCATCGCCTGTTGACGCAAAATGTCGATGTCGACTTCGGGGATAATTTTTTGTCGCAGTGACGCGGTCATTTCCATCACTTCGTAAATACCCAAACGCCCGCGGTAGCCGGTGTCGCGGCACTCCTTGCAACCAACTTTGATCATGCTGGCAGATGGCAGTTCGAGCTGACACGGCTGCGTCAGGCCACGCCATTCGTCTTCGGCAATGGCGGCCGGCGCCGCACAGTGCGGACACAGCGAGCGGATAAGCCGCTGCGCGATCACACCAACAATCGTGTTGCGTAAAAGATAGTGCGGTACCCCAAGTTCAAGCAGTCGATTGATGGCCGAAGGTGCGTCGTTCGTATGTAGTGTGCTGATAACTAGATGCCCCGTCAGTGCAGCCTGAATGGCCATCTGTGCGGTTTCATAATCGCGTATCTCACCAATCATTATGATATCCGGATCCTGTCGCAATAAGGTCCGCACACCGCTGGCAAAGTCGAGTTCAATATTCGGCTGCACCTGCATTTGATTAAACGCTGGCACAATCAATTCAATCGGATCCTCAACCGTACAGACGTTGACTTCCGGCGTAGCAAGTTGCTGCAGACTTGTGTAGAGCGTGGTGGTTTTGCCCGAACCGGTCGGCCCGGTCACCAGGATGATGCCGTGTGGTGCACTCAGCATACCGTTCCACAACTCGTTGTCCCGATCGGTAAAACCCAGTTCCGAAGGTTGCTTTAATAGGACATCCGGATCGAACACACGCATCACGAGCTTTTCGCCAAATGCGATAGGCATAGTGGATAACCGCAGCTCTACTTCGCGACCCTCTTCGTTACGTGTCTTGAGTCGTCCATCCTGCGGGCGTCTTTTTTCCGCTACATCCATACGCCCAAGAATTTTTATGCGGCTGGTGATGGCAGCCATTACGGTCGCCGGTACATCGTAGACGCGGTGTAATACACCATCAATACGGAAGCGCACGGCGCTTTGTTCACGCCCTGGTTCAAGATGTATATCACTGGCGCGTTGCTCAAACGCGTATTGCAACAGCCAGTCAACAATGTTTACAACGTGCTGGTCATTGGCGTCGAGTTTGCCCTT
Source organism: uncultured Granulosicoccaceae bacterium (assembly GCA_964389335.1). Taxonomy (GTDB): domain Bacteria; phylum Pseudomonadota; class Gammaproteobacteria; order Granulosicoccales; family Granulosicoccaceae. The sequence continues at coordinate 27,156 of CAYMFQ010000034.1, read as the reverse complement.
GCGCCCCAGCTCCATCATCTGCTCAAGGTTCTGAACCTTGCTCACCTGATCCTCAGTCTGCTCCTTGCGCGCACTGATCACCGATTTCGAGACGGTATAGAATTCCTGCAGGTAGCGCGTTATGTCTTCCGGACTTACCAGCACACAGCTTATCTTTTTTCGCAGTACACGCGACAGTTCGCCCTGCCAGCTTTGCTCGAAGGGCTCCGCCGTACCAACGATTACCACCGTATCGGTAACTTCCAGAGCGATGATATTAAATCGCTTCGCATAGGCGAGTGACATGACCGCTGTAATGGATGCAACATCAGTGTTTAGCGGATCGATCTGCCGCACCGGTACATTGATATGCTGAGACAGCCATTCAACCAGATCTTCCGCACTCAGGACCTTGCCCGGATTGCGTTGATTTTCCCAACCGCATTCCGCAATGACCTGCAACACATTTTTGTCGTCATTAGCACTCTGACGAACCACAGACAGGATCTTCCGATTCTCATCCGATATCAGACCGTCGGCGTAAAGTTGTTCCAGTATTGGAATAAGCTCGAGCCTGCCCGTCGCCGGATTGGAAAAATCGGGTGACGTGTCATTCAAAAACTGTGCATTGCTTGCACTCATACCAGCTCGACCTTTTGTCAGTGGGATTACCGTTGCCAGGCCACCGCGCCGAACGCGCTATCTTCGTCGAAGACGCAGGGTGTACTATTGTCAATAGATCGGCTGTTACGCCAAAACCTTACCCACGATGTGTGCTGGTCAACCCACCACAACCGACCGCCCTTGCTGCGCGGCGTCATTCTCGCACGCGGTACGCCGCGCAGGCTGGACAAAAAATCATGCCAACCCAGATAACGCTGTATCACAATCCACGCTGTTCAAAGAGTCGCGCAGTACTGCAGTGGCTGCAACAACGCGACGAGCCATTCGAAACCGTCGAGTACCTCAAGACACCACCGGACACAGCAACCCTGAAACACCTGCTGGAGCTGCTACAGATATCTGCCACTGACCTCGTGCGCAAAAGCGAGGCGCCTTACAAAGAGCGCCTGCCAGATGTTAAAAACTACACCGATGAGCAACTCATCGAGCTGATGGCACAACACCCGATACTCATTGAGCGCCCCGTTGTCGCGACCACAGACAATGCCGCCATCGGCCGTCCGCTGGAAAACGTCATCGAGTTGTTTGACGATGACTGACATACTGGTGCTGTACTACAGTCGCGATGGACACACACGACGCATGGCTAACCAGATTGCGCGCGGTGTAATATCAGTTGATGGATGTGAAGCCCGGCTGCGCACCGTGCCTGAGTTGACTGTCGCGCAGGCAACTGATGTGACAAACACCGCCGACGCTACTAATGCAGCCGTCTACGTAACTCGTGACGAACTGGCAGCTGCAGACGGTCTGATTGTTGGCAGCCCCACCCGGTTTGGCAACATGGCGGCACCGCTTAAGTTTTTTTTCGACAGCACAACAGACATCTGGCTTAGCGGCGCACTATGCGATAAACCTGCTGCGGTATTTACCTCGTCTTCGTCAATGCACGGTGGTCAGGAGAGCACACTCTTCACTATGATGCTGCCGTTGCTGCACCACGGCATGCTGATGGTTGGCATTCCATACACGCAAACCGCACTTGAACACACTCGTAGTGGCGGTACACCCTATGGTGCAAGCCAGGTAACCGGACAACAGGACAACATGACCGCCGATGAGAAGTCACTGTGCCTGGCTCTTGGCAAACGCGTCGCCACCATTGCTTCCCAACTACAACAGACGGGCTAAGCCTATGAACCTTAAAAACCCGTTGCTGTGGCGCGTAACTGCGTTGATCGGCTACTTCGGAACGCTGGCGTTTCTGATGATCTGGATTATCTGGCTGGCACCGGACACCATCCCTCGCAGCGTTGTGCTGGCTATTGCACTGCTGCCATTGCTGGTACCGCTAAGAGGGTTACTGCATGGACGTCGCTACACGCATGCGTGGGCGAGCTTTCTGGCACTGCCTTACTTTGCCTTTGGTGTCGATGCGATCGTGCATCGCGCCAACATGAACTGGCTCGGCACAGTGCTGGTGGCTTTGACGCTGATCTGGTTTCTTGGCTGTATGTTTTACGCCAGATACCACCCAAACAGCCCCGGTGCAGCATCAAGCCCATAAGCCACGCAGTACTAACGGCTTATACGCCTAGCCAAACGACAAACAGCGCTTGAGAAACGGAATGGTGATACGCGCCCGGCCCGCCGCGAGCGATTCGCTGTCGAGAATGGCGATAGCCTTGAGCAGGCTGTTGACCTCGCGACTGTAGCGGCGCATTAAAAACTCGGCGGCGTCGGCATCCAGTTGCAAACCCCGGTCACTGGCGGAGCGCTGCATCGCATTGCGAATTTCAGCCTCGGTCAGCGCTTTAAGCTTAAGTACCGGTCCCCAACTCAGTCGCGAGCACAAGTCGGCCAGTGCCCAGTCGCCGTCCGGTGCGCTGCTGGCGCCCAGCACCAGCTTACAACCACGCTCCCGGCAACCGTTGATCAGGTTAAACAGCGCCAGTTCCCAGTCAGCTTGTCGAGCCACTGCGTCGATGTCGTCGAGCACAACCAGATCGTAGCCTTCCAGACCGTCCAGCAATGCTGCCGAATAATGCGAAGAACCGAGTGCGATATAAAACGACTGCCGCTGTAATCCCAGCCATTGCTGATGCGTTGCCATTAACAAATGAGTTTTGCCCGACTGTCGTCCTCCCCACAGATACAGTTGCCGCGTGCGAGCGTCATTGTGCAGCCCGGAAAGCAGTTCAAATGCCAGCTGATTTGCACCGATATGGAAATTGTCGAACGCCGGCGCCGTGTCAAACGCAAAAGGCAGTGGCTGCTGGGGATGGCTCAACGCGGGGTTACCCGGGCCCGTATGTCAAAAACTGCTGCTAGACCCATGTTTTAGCGCCCAACGTAACGCGCGACCAGCGCCGTGCCAACCGGACCGAGAGCGAGTTCACCGAGGTCGGGCACGCGCGCCAGTGACTGTTGCAGGTTAGACAACGTCGCCTGCGGTGCTCTGAATACCACTGCGTCGGCTTCAAGCGCCTCGGTAACCAGAGTGGGTTCAACTTGCTTCAACGCAGAATAGATACGCTGGTAGGCACCAATGGAATTGATGTTTTCGACTCGCAGTTCGACACCGTCACGCTGAAACGCACCGGTCGGTGCCAGGTAACTATCGGCTCTATAGCCACCGCCTGTGCCGCCCAGCTCTGACAGTGCTGTGACAAGCGCTTCATCCAGCGTGCGGGTGGACAGGTTGAGCGTTTGCACAATCTGACCACCGACGACATACCGCCACTCTGTCTGCCACACCTGCTCTGACAACCGAAACAGCGATACGCTCAAACGACGATTGGTCTCGTAGCGCGGCATGATGCTGTTCATTTTATCGGTCTGATCAAACAGCACATCAGCCGCTGTTATCAGCTCGTTATCGGAGCGGTCAAGCGCTGGAAACTGAAACGCCAGCGAGTTGCTGGCACCAAGCTGAATCATGCGCGACTGAAACTTTTTACCGCGGTTACCGCCGATCAGAAACTGTGTCGATTCCTGATCGACCGCCACCAGCGCCAGTATCTCATCTGTCGGCTCACTGAGAACTTCCTCTGTCTCAACGACGGCGACTGGCGCTGTCTGCTCGCGCAGAATGCCCTCGAGGCCGTTGGGAAAGGTGACTACAATGACGCTGTCCGGCTCTGCGCCCTCGCGTACCGCGCGGGTCGCCAGACGGCTGCCGTCTGCCGCGGCGTCATAGCGGCGATAACGAAAGCTCTGCACATAGCGAGAGGCCTCTCGTAATACCTTCGCGCGCTGATCGGGGTCCGTAACGGCATCGGGCATATTGCGCCGCAGCACGCGGTCAAGCGCCAGCCAATAGGCACTGCTGCGCTGTTTTTCCGACTGGTCCGCCACCAGCACTTCAACGCGAGTGTCGTCAGTCTGGTTCTGAGCCCGGCTTTGAACAGGGATAACAAAGGTGCACAACATCAGCACCACTGCCACGGCAATGGGCATCACCCGTATTTGTCTGGCAACTCGGTTGTCTGTCGCAGCGCGCTTGGAATTAGTCATTGAGAATTTCTTTGTTTGACCACGGAATTGTAACCCAGTCATTCGCAACAGGGTAAACTCCCCGCTCAACGTTAATACGAGATCTCAATGACCACCAGGCAGGGTCTAACCTATCGCGATGCCGGCGTTGATATCGACGCGGGCAATCAACTCGTCGAACGCATCAAGCCGGACATACGCCGCACTCAGCGCGAAGGTGTGCTGGGGTCTGTCGGCGGCTTTGGCGGCCTGTTCGAATTGCCCGTGGACCGCTACCGGCAACCCGTGCTCGTCTCTGGCACTGATGGCGTAGGCACAAAGCTGATGCTGGCGAATCGATTCGACAACCACCGAACCATTGGCATCGATCTGGTGGCAATGTGCGTCAACGATATCGTGGTATGCGGCGCCGAGCCGCTGTTTTTCCTCGACTACTATGCCACCGGGCGTCTGACGCTGGAAAAGTCGCAGCAGATCATTGCCGGTATCGCTGATGGTTGCGTGCAGGCCGGCGCTGCGCTGATCGGCGGTGAGACAGCCGAGATGCCGGGCCTGTATGACACCGACGAATACGATCTGGCCGGTTTTTCAGTCGGGGTGGTTGAAAAGCAGCGCATTCTCGATCGCAATAACGTAAAACCCGGCGACGCAATTGTTGGGATCAGTTCATCAGGTTGTCACTCCAACGGGTACTCGCTGGTGCGCAAGGTTCTGGATCAGGCCGTTACACCCGAGCCGGGCTTTAGTAGCGAGCAAGCTTTGCACGACAGCCTGATGGCACCGACACGCATCTATGTAAAACCTCTACTGGACTTGCTGAAGGAATGCGATGTCGCGGCGCTGGCGCATATTACCGGCGGCGGCATCACCGAGAATATACCCCGGTCCCTGCCCGACGGAGTCAATGCCTCAATTAGCGTGAGCAGCTGGCAGCGTCTGCCAATTTTTGACTGGCTTCAGCAGCACGGTGCCATAGCCGACGACGAAATGCTGCGCACCTTCAACTGCGGAATCGGCATGGTTGCGATCGTGCCTGAAGCACAGGTCGACCGATGCATTGAACTGCTCCGGGCCCATGGCGAAACCGCACAGCAAATCGGCACAATTGAACCGGCTGCCAGCCCGGCTGACGCCGCGGCAGTCAGTTACTGTCAATAGCACCTGAATCAACACGGCAGTGTTATGCATCCCGTAGATAGCGAAAAAACCATAACCGTTTTGATATCCGGCCGGGGCTCCAACATGCAGGCGATTCATCGAGCCTGTGTGGATGATCGTATACACGCACAGGTTACTCGAGTCGTATCGGACAATCCCGATGCTGGCGGTCTTGAGTACGCACAGCAACACGGCATTGCCACGACAGTGGTAGAAGCTGACGACCACCCGGATCGTCAATCGTTTGATAACGCACTGGCCGCGGCCATCGACGAAGACAGCCCGACGCTTGTTGCGCTGGCCGGATTCATGCGCGTGCTGTCCGCTGAATTTACGGATCGCTATCAGGGGCGACTGCTTAATATTCATCCGTCGCTACTGCCGCGCCACAAAGGACTGCACACGCATGAGCGGGCGCTTTCATCTGGTGATCGCTGGCACGGCTGCAGTGTGCACTTTGTGTCTGCAACGCTCGATGGTGGCCCGCTGATCGCCAGAAGCGTGGTTCCGGTTATTGCCGGCGACAGTGCCGATGTACTGGCTGAGCGCGTTCTGAGCAAAGAGCATCGACTGTATCCCGCGGTTATCGCCGCCTGCCTGCGCGGTGAAATTGTCTGTCAAGGTAATGCGGTGCTGCGCCACGGAGTGCCGTTGCGATATCCGCTTAATTATTGAAAAACAACGGCATAGCAATATATTCCACTTTATGAGCGAGTTATTACAGAAGGTAATACAGTGAAAGCTGCACTGGGTTGCGCGGCGGCGTTGTCGCTAGTGTTAATTGCCACCTACACCTGGTGGTTTCAGACAAGCTGGCCGGTGTCGCTGGCATATGCGGCGTTCGCAGTCGTTGCATTGGCGACCATTCCGCTGTGCTACCAGTGGCTCGGTTTCCAGGATATCGATACGGTTCGCGCGCTGCTAACGCAGGAGCAGACCGAACACGACGAGATGCTGGCCAGACTGGCAAAACTGGAAGGAGATCTAAAACGACTCAATATCGATGAAGGGTCGGCGCAGGCAAGCACACTGCAGCACCTGCTGAATGATTTTCACGAAGTAATCTCCAATCGCTTTCATGGCAAGCAGCTCAGCTCCACCACTTACCTTGACGCCGCCAGGCGCGTACAAAATCAGACTTTGCAAAACCTGTCTGATATGGCTGGCATTGGCCACAGCATCGCAAGTCTGCAGCGACACGAATCCGACAACGCGCAATTGTCAGCACAGCAACAGCGTCTTGGCGAATTGATTGCAGACAACCAGAAGCTATTCAAAGCGCTGTCCGAGACCTCGGTAGAGGTAGCAAACATTGAAGAAATAGGTGCATTTGAACGCACCGAGACACTGGCACGGTTGCGCGACCTCGCGGACATTGCAAAACAACAGAGCGCCTGAGTTGTTATTTTTATGAGGCCCCACAAGCGCGTTGTGTATATAAAAACAGATTGATGGAGACGTTCGAGATGCCAACAGACAAGCCGCGGCACATCAAACTATCGATAACCGTTTTCGCCCTCGCTGCGCTGCTGCTGAGCGCGTGCGGACCGGGCGAAATAGAAAGCCGGGACGAGGCCGTCGAGCAGCTTGAAAAACTGGTGTCAGACACCGTCAAACCAAGCCGCCGTGAAAATACCCGCCGCGCGAATATACAGCTGAGTAAAACTAATTTGCTGTCGATGCTGCCAGGCATCGGTGAATACCCGATGACCCTCGATGCACGCGACAGCGGCAATGTCGAAGCGGTGGAGATATTCACCTCTTCAGAAAAAGCCGGTCAGGGGCGTGATGGCTTTTATCTTGAACTGGCGCGACAGTTCAATCAGCAGGGCTATGAGATATCCAATGGCAAGCGCGCACAAATTGGCATTCGCAAAATTGCATCAGGTCTGGGGGCGCAGTTTATTCTGGCACGCCGTCACCTGCCCGATGCATTTTCACCCAGCAACCACCTGTGGGGCGATATGCTGCAGGCACAGGGTATTCCGCTGACCACGATGGCTGAAGTCACTGCGCCAAACACTGCGGGTGTGATCGTTCGGTCGTCCAAGAAATCGTTGATTACCACTGACGGCAAACTCGACGTGCAAAAACTATTAACCGCGGTCACCGGTGGCTCATTTGCGATGGGTTACACCAACCCTTATCAGTCAAGCACCGGGCTTAACTTTCTGTTGACCGTACTCGATGCCTTTTCACAACAGGATGAAACGCAGTTTCTGGCACCGGATGTGTCGAGCGCTTTCGAGGCGTTTCAGGCCGGCATTCCATTTGTCGCACAGACCACGCTGCAGATGCGCGATGCCGCAGTTGACAGTGGCGTACTCGATGCACTGGTGATGGAAAATCAGTCATGGGTTAATGTCACCGGCATGGGTGACTATGAGTTTGTACCCTTTGGTGTGCGGCACGACAGCCCACTCTACGCCACTGAAGAAGCCGACGCGGACGAGCGCGAAGTACTCGCATTGTTTGTGGAATTTATTGAACAGAACCAGCGCGCCGCAAGTGAGTTTGGCTTTGGCGGCCTGCCCGACTATGAAAGCGGCTACCGCATTGAAAATGGTGCCACCATACTGGGTGCGCAAAAAATCTGGAAAGAGAAAAAGTCAGGCGGTAAGCCAATTGCCGCTGTGTTCGTTGCAGATGTTTCCGGTTCTATGGACGGCATGCGGCTTAAAAATCTAAAGAAAGCGTTGATTGAATCATCTGATTTAATCAGCTCGACAAATGCTATCGGATTAGTTTCCTATAACGAAAGTGTGAACGTCGATCTGAACATCAGGCCATTTAATATCCAACAAAAGGCGTTGTTTATCGGTGCGGTCGAAGACTTGAGTGCCGGCGGCAATACGGCAACCAACAATGCGGTACTGGTAGCAGCCAAAGAACTTCTCGCATACAGCCGCGACCACAGCGACCACAAACTCGTGGTTTTTGTATTGTCAGATGGCGAAACCAACAAAGGCCTTGAATACCAGAGCATTGCCACGCTGATGGAATGGACCGGCATACCCATTCATGCGATTGCCTACGAACTGTCCTCTGATCATTTAAAGGCGATGGCAGGCCTGGCTGAAGGTGCGTATATTGAGTCCAGTGCCGAGTCTGCTTCGTATCGAATCGGCAATCTGCTTAATTCGGAAATGTAGACGTAATGAAATGGCTAAAAATACTTACACCTTTACTTGCACTGCATTTCATCGTCTGGGTTGGTAGCCATTTCTACTTCGCTGGCAATAAAAAAGAAGTATTGCTGGTGGTCGACACGTCATACTCGATGAAAGCAAAGTCGAGGCAGGTATTGGAGTGGATTGATCAGTTTGAAGGGAAAGGTCGGTACAAACAGATTACCATCGGCACCGATAAAGCACTGCTTGGTCCGCTGTCAGACCTGAGTTCGAAAGACGTAATTTTCAGAACATCGTTCGGCAAACTGACAAACGATAACCTGGTCAGACTCTACAGTAACAACAACGCGGGCACTCGAATTCTGCTGAGCGACGGTTCACTGCATCCAAAGGGCTGGGATTTGGTTACGTTCTAGCCGCCCCGAATCAAAAGCGCTTTTGTATCTTGGCTCTGATGCTGTAGTCAGGATCTTCTTCGGTTTCGCTGCTCATGAATGGCATCAGCAGATCAGCACTCAGTTCGAAACTTTCATGCTGCCAGTGCAGCCCCGGAGATACGTACCACAACTGATTGTCGACACGCATTTTATCGTCTCTGTCTTCAGTCAGGCTGAACTGACCACGTAATGAGACGGTCCACAACGGATCGTCTTCCTCCAGACCGCTAAACGCAAAGCGTCTGCCGGTGGTGACACCAAGCGACCACAGATCCTTGTCATTCGAGTTCGAGTAATCAGCAGGATCGCCATCGTTGAACTGCCGAAAGCCGAGATCCACACCACTGTAGTTAACCGAACCGAGGCGTCCATAGTGAACCCCCAGTTGGCGGCTGCTGACAATTTGCGATTCGTCAGAGACGTCGGTTCTCTTCTCGATGTCGAGACTGGCCGAGTAAGAAAAGCCGCTGCTGACATCCTGCATTTTGATTTCGTCAACAGGTATGAAATCAACGCGCTCCATCGACAGCCCGCCACTCCAGCCTGGCTCTTCCGGTTTGCCGGTGAGTTCGGTGCCTGGATCAAGATTTGAATCAAACGATAGCTTGAACAGCATTTCCGCGCGAGTTTCCCTGAAGACGCCAACAGGGGTCTCGTTGTCAGACTCGGCCTTGAACGCAGTGCCAGGCAGCGTCAGCTTGTAGCTGTCGTCGGACAGCGCGTAATCCACGCCAAACATGTCGTCGCCGGCGTAGCTGTGGGATGCGAGCGACAGAGAAATAATGACTGCAGCGGGTATACCCAGGTTAGCTGTGAACCGCGCTGGAAAACTAATGGTTGCGACCGCCGCGCCACATTGTGATTCGCGATGCTCAGACGACGTACGCGGGCCAGCCGCAACTGCGGCGCTGCCGCTCTGTGCGATTGGTCGCACACCGTTTTCGGCTGCATGCGATATGGCAAATTTTCTTATAATTTTCACGTCGCTTCATCCATTTGGGTTTTCTGCAACGCACTCCTTTGCGCAATTCCAGGGGTAAATACATCAATGCCGATTTTGCAGTTGCCTAGACTTCCGCATCGATCATTTGTTGCAATTATACAAACAATTTGGCTGTGTTGTTGTAAATTCCCTACTTTGTGTGAAAATTCCACAATTCGTTCATTCCGCCCAACATTAACTTTCGACAAACTATGGTGTCAACCTCCCACGTTAAAATATGGAAACTTAAACCCCGCAATGTTTCAATATTGAAATGAATAGTGAGCAGGAAAACCCTGATACCGCATCAGTGCCCGACGATGCACCCAGCAAATCCCAGCGAAAGCGAGATGCGCTGAAAGCCGTAGAGCTGGCCAAAGCCCTGCAGGCAATGCCATCGCGCAGACGCGCCAAATTTGAGTTACCTGATGAAATCGCCGAGGCCCTGAGGCTGGCAGACGATATCCGCAGCAATGGCGCAAAGAAGCGTCAGTTGCATTACGTCGGCAAACTGCTGCGGGGTCACTCGGACTATGAGCGGCTTTTGCAATTGCACGAGGCACCGCCACCGACCAGAGCATCGGATACCGACAATAGCGGGAAACCGGATGAGGAAATGCGCGACCGCCTGCTGATGGACTTATCCGGCACCATGGATGACCTGCGATCACTGTACCCACTGGCGAACCTACAGCTCATTCGACAGCTCGTCAGTCGAATTCACAAGGCAACACCGGACACCGCCAGCTCCGATAATGAAGCTGAATCCGCGGCCAGCAGCCGCGCTGTTAAAAAGCTCAAACAGTCACTGCTTGAGGCGCTGGCCGCGGGTCGATCCTGACGTCTACTGCACCAGCTCGGTATGCAGATTCACCTGCTCCCAGTCCGGGTTGTCCCAGGGGCCAATGAGGTTGTAGCGCCGCCGTCCAATTTCATCCAGATTGACGCCGAGACCCTTGAGGATGCTGTCGGCCACCATTGCAGTTACACCGACCGCCGGCCCGCCTGACAGCACACCCAGCAGCGGTAAAGCGCCACTGACGCGCGGCAACACATCGATGGTCTGATCATATTGTTCATCGACAAAATCAGTCTCGCCCTGTATCAGCACTTCCGCCACCGGTCCGGTCAGCACCAGCCCCTGCGTCGAGGCCCGACCATTGGCTATCGAAAAACGGCCACTCAGATTCGAATACTCAAGACCGCTGTCAACGATATCGCGAAAATCGAGCGTCAGGCGACGCGGCAGTGACTGCAACGCAAACAGTCCCAACAACCTGCCGGCACCAGGTTCTACGGTGAGAATACGGCCATTGCGCCATGTCATCAGCAGCTGCCCGTTCAGCATCTCCAGATCCGGCTGGTATGCAGGCTGCTGCCATTCGAGTGCCACGGCAACCTCACCCTCGCCACCGCCGAAAGACTGTCCGCCCCCCAGTGCATTGACAGCCAGACCAATGTCGTCAAAAGTGGCAGTCAAATCCAGCGATGAAGAGTGACGTGTGGGATTGGCAGGATCAACCTGCCAGAGTCCGGCGCCACTCAGGCGCATCGATTGCTGTCTGGCCGACACTGCCTTTATTGCCATGCCATGTTCAGTCGGCTCGGTGCGCACACCTACACGCGCCAGGCGCCAGTTATCCCATTTAAGCTGCTTGATCGAGATATCAAACGGGGGCAGCTCACGCGGGTCAAGCGGATCTGATTCACCGCCTTCTGCTTCATCCGAGCCAATCGCAGCCAGAAACGTGCGGTCGAGGCTGTCGAGTCGAAACACCAGAGCGCCATCGTTTGACTCGCCCAGCACCAGCTCGCCGTTGGCATAACGGCTTTCCAGCCGATGTATCTGCTGGTTGCCATCACGGTAGGCAATGTAAACCGCCTCGCCCAGGTCTTCGCTGCCGACCAGTAAATCGCGCACGCCAAGCTTTGCAAACAAAGGAAACTCACCGCTTTCTTTTTTGCCGCCCTGAGACTCCTGCAGATCGAGGGCGAACTCCACCCAGCCCATCGCATCGAGACGACCCACCTCACCGTGCAGCGCAATCCCCTGCCACGGCAACACGGTATTGCCCGATTTTCCGAGTGAGATGGCCATGCTCTCGAGTTTCTCGTTTTCATCAGTGCGAATGCGGCTTTGCACCAGCCCCGGTATCGTTAGCCACCAGTCTCGCTCACGCGACGAGAAATCGCGCGTTAGCTTGGCCTGCAAAAGAGTGTCAGAAGGTTTACGCAGCGGTGTTGGCAGCTTTACCGCTGTTCCGGACAAATCGCTGACCGCGGTAAAGGACACCTCTGCCTTTGACGTCAATGTGCGACGATAGATGTCGAGCGTGATATCCCAGTCAGACAAACCTTCAAAGGAATCAGCCAGCGGTATTCCGTAAGAACGCATAACACTCGACGCCGCCACCGGCCCGGTTGCTGTGATGCGGTTAAGCAGGCCCTTGCCACGGCGAGTCTGCTCAGCTTTTACACGCACGGGAACACCGAGGTAACGCACCCACAGATCATCGATGTCAACGCCGGACTGATTAAAGTTGACTTCTCCGCTGACCGACTCGAAATTCAGCCCCAGCCTGCTCGAATCGACCTGCGCATTCTTCAAATGCACCGTGCCGTCAACACGCAGTGGCTTTGCCGCAAACTTATTCAGCGGCACATCAACATCGAGTGATAATCGGGAAACTCCCTCGCCTGTCGCGCCGTTCAGCACTCCGCTTAAACGCTGAGCCAGCGGACCGGTTTGCAGAAAGTCGAGCATGTCGTTAAGCGGCCCGATGGCATTGGTGGTGAGGTGCGCATACGGCTTGCGAACATCGGCGATTTGCAGGCGAGCATCGCTGAACTGCGCCTCACGCATCGAGCCCCGATAAGCACGACCACTGACTGTGGTGCCATCAAAGGTAACGTTGCCATCCATAGCAGTCGCAGCCGGCCAGTCGGTGCGAAACTCCACCGTACTGTTGACAACATCTGCTTCCGCGAACAGAGTGCCGTGCCCGAGGTGAGGGGCGAATTTCTGCAGATCAGCGTCCACTGAAACACTGCCGCGAACCACATCGCCGGCAATAATCGCGCGCTTAAGCCAGCCGAGTAGTTTCGGACGAATAACCTTTTCCGGATAGTAGTCGGAAATTCTGGCCAGATTCGCGTAATTAACATTAGTGTTTAGCTGAATGGGTTTAGTGCCATCAGCATTTATTTGTATAGTAAAGGCGCTGTCGGTACCCACATCCAGCGTACCGATTTTCAGGCTTTGACTGTAGATGCCAAGCTGTTCCGCGCTTTTTTCAAACTGTACCAGGCCTTCAATCTCTAGCGCCGGCAGTGGCTGGTTGTAAAGTGCAGGCAAGTCCGCATTCACCGTTTGCCGTTCAAAAACTACATTGCCTCTGCCGTCGCGAAAGTAGATATCAGCAGAGAGGTTACTGATACCAGGCAGCTGATCGCTCGCTGTGCTGACCAGTTTGTCAACGTGAGCTTTTACTGCATACAGGCGCGGTGCTCGCGACTCACCACGCTCTGCGGCAATTACCCAGTCTTTGATAATGCCGGACTCCAGCGCCTCGATACCCACATCAACCGGAAACACGGCTTCAAGCAACGGGAATAGCGAGCGCAGCTGAGCCAGCGACAAATCCGGCCCGGCAGCGCGCCACTCGCGGTTGCCGGATTCGCGTCGGCCGGAATGAAGATCGAGCCCCGACAAATCAACGGTGGCAAAGCCTGCATCGCTGCTGGTTGTATCTGATGCAGCAGCCTTACCATTGCCATGGTTGCCGGATGCGCTGCGATTAGCGGCAATATTCTGCAGTGAAAACTGATTAAAGACTGCATCCCAGCCATCTCTGGCACGTTTCCAGTCCAGATCGACATCGACTGCATCGATGGTTGTCACAACCTGTGTCTGACCTGCATCGGTGGCGGTCACACGAACCCCTTCGCCGGACAGCACCAGGCGCACGTCGTTGACCCGGGTTCCATGCCAGCTGCCCCACAGCTGCACTTTTGCCAACCCTTCCAGATCGTTTTTAGACCAGGGTGACGCCTCGGCGATTGTCGCCAGTTCAAAACGATCGGTGTCTATAGAAAACTTGCCTTTCCAGCCGTTGATGTCGCTCGCGCTGCCGGTAAAGTCAAACGATGCAATGGTCTTTTCGAGACCACCCTCGATATTGCGACTGATGCGAATCTGATGCAGGTCGGCTTCGTTAAAGGCTCGAATGTTGACGTCTTCAACTTTGTATACTTCGCCCTCACCACTCTTGCGACGCTTGTCGGTAATCGTTAGCGCACTGTCGAGGATGGCGATACGTTCTGCATTAAACAGCCAGGTCAGCGCGCTGGCGCCGCGCCCATCGGCCAGTGTGGCGGTGGAAAGATCAGGCGCATCCGAAGCGGTTGCGGTACCTGGAGCTACCACCTGTTTCTCCATGCTGGTCGCAGACGAAATCTGATACCCCTGCACGCTCAGCTGCCCGCGCCCTTCATACGACGCCACCAGCGACAAACCGCGCAACCGAACGCTTTTAACCGACAAATTGCGCTGAGTCAGCATATCGCGCACATTCAGCTGCACTTCAATGGATGGCAAAACCAGCACGGTCTCGCTGCGATCCTCAGTCAGAATGCGCACATCGCTGAGACTGGCGCTGGCATCAAAGCGATTCCATAGCAGATCAATCTCACTGATCTCTACCGGGCTGCCAATATAGCCACCAACAATCGATGCCAGCTGATCGCGGTACTCATCGCCATACAGCACGGCGATACGCACAAACGCCGCCAGCATTGCCACGATGATGAGCAACGCGGCCAGCATGTACAGCAGACACCTTCCGGTTTTTGTAAGGGCACGTCCTATCATCTATTGCTTTATTGCTAAACCCATGCGGCTTGATCGAAATTCAGGCTAATTACTCATTAACAGCTATGTTGCCAAAACCGTGCTGTACGCTGTCTGGACAAATATCTGCGGTCACGGCAGTTGGTCTGCGATGATTGTTCACAAAGGCGCCGGAGTTGCGGTTTGCAGGGAAAAACGTCTGCGGCTGACACGCGAAAATATGCTTCAAGGCACCCGGCTGGCTGCGCGACGCGCTAGCATACCGATATCTGCAGCCGGTGTTTGCTACACAATGACAACGTCGTACTGATCACGGAAGTACATCGATTCCGCCTGCAGCCGTATCGGCACCTCAACAAAGCTCTCAAGCTCCGCAAAGTAGTCAGATTGCTCGTCAAACAGCTCGATGACTTCCGGCGCCGCCACTACTGTTAACGACTTGACATCGAATTGTCTGACCTGCCGAATTATCTCCCGGGAAATCTCGTAACCCACTGTTTCTGCGGTGCGGAGAAACCCTCTACCGGAACAGGTTGGACACTCGGAGCACAACGTTTGTTCAAGGCTTTCCCGGGTACGTTTGCGCGTCATCTCCACCAGGCCCAGTGATGAAACCTCGCATACCTGAGTCTTGGCGTGGTCACGGTCGAGCGCCTTTTCCATCGCTCGCATCACCTGACGCTTGTGCTCGTCGACGCTCATATCAATAAAATCGATGATAATGATGCCGCCGAGGTTTCTCAGCCGTAGTTGTCTGCATATTGCCTGCGCCGCCTCGAGATTTGTTTTAAAAATTGTCTCTTCTAGATTGCGATGCCCCACAAACGCGCCGGTATTGACATCAACCGTAGTCATGGACTCAGTCTGATCGAACACCAGATGCCCGCCGGACTTAAGCTGAACACGTCGGTCCAGCGCTTTCTGGATTTCATCCTCGACACCGTATATATCGAAAATCGGGCGCTCGCCAGGGTAGTGCTCTATTTTTGACTTTATCTCGGGCAGGTATTTTTCCGCAAAGTTACATGCCGCCTGGTACGACTCGCGGGAGTCGATACGCACCCGCTCTACCGTCAGACCGACCATGTCGCGCAGTGTTCTGTGCACTAGTGGCAGGTCAGCAAATACACGACTGCCGGGCCGGGCATCTTTAATGGCCAATTCGATTGACCGCCACAATTTTTTCAGGAACTTTACATCCTCTCTGATTGCCTCGGCACCGACACCCTCGGCGGCAGTACGGATAATGTAGCCATTGTCCCCGTCCTGATGTTCTGCCTGAATCTCGCGGACGATTTCCTTTAGTCGTTCACGTTCCTGCTCATCCTCGATTTTGGCCGACACACCAATGGTTGGATCACCCGGCATGTAGACCAGATAGCGCGAGGGTGCGGTCAGATTGGAAGTCAGTCTCGCGCCTTTGCTGCCGAGCGGATTCTTGACCACCTGTACTAACAGGTTCTGATCCTCGCGCAATAGTTCGCGAATATGTTTCTGGGTGCGTTCCCCGGACTCGGAGATCTTGATGGCGCCGGCAATATCCGACGCATGCAGAAACGCAGCACGCTCCAGCCCCACATCGACAAACGCCGCTTCCATGCCAGGCAGCACGCGCACAACCTTGCCCATGAATATGTTGCCAACCAGGGTGGTCTTGCTGCGACGCTCCACGCAAACCTCGGTCAACATACCGTTTTCAACGGTTGCGACGCGGGTCTCCTGCGGAGTTATGTTAATCAGTATTTCTTCTGACATCCGGGTATGTTTGCTCTGTTCAAACGCATCCAACGTGTTCAACAAAAACTGGCAGCCTGCGCGATGGTAGCCCGCTGCAATCCACCGCACTCGCAGTAGCGGAGATTCTGCCGCGCTGGCTCCTAAGGGTGTGTGCTGCCACACTACACACGATCAAACTCGATCCCGAAACGACTCAGCATATCGGCGGTTTCGAACAATGGCAGGCCCACCACGTTACTGTAAGACCCGTTAATGGCAGTAACAAATCTGGCTCCCCTTCCCTGTATCGCATAGCTACCGGCCTTACCCTGCGGCTCCCCGGTTTGCCAATAGGCCCGTATTTCATCGACACTGATTTCACGCATACCGACCTCGGTCGCGATAACCGTCGACTCCACCTGATCGCCGCGGATCACCGTCACGCCGGTCAACACCTGATGCGTGGTCGCAGCCAGCTGACTTAGCATGTCGATGCATTGTTGTTGATTCTCCGGCTTGCCCAGCACCTGTCCGCCATGGTCAATTATAGTATCGGCCCCCAGCACAATGGCCACCGCATCCTGCTGCGCCGCTATCTTTTGCGCCTTACCGTGGGATAACCGCAGCACATAGTCTCTAGGGTCCTCTGCAACACGCGGTGTCTCATCGATGTCCGCCGCCATCACCAGCGGCCTCAGACCCAGTTGTTCAATCAGCTCACGACGCCGCGGTGAAGACGACGCCAGTATCAGATCGGGACTGTGTTCAGAATCGTTCACAATCACGCTCTGTGGTAAGGATGGTTTTTGAGTAGTGAATAAGCTCGGTAAATCTGCTCGGCGACGATAACCCGCACCAGCGCATGAGGGAACGTTAAATTCGACAGCGACCAGCTTTCCCTGGACGCTGCCAGACACTCATCTGACAGACCGTCGGCACCGCCAACCATTAGCGCCACCTGCCGATACTGCTGAAACCAGTTTTCGAGCTTCTGCGCAACATTTTCAGTGTTGTGCTGGCGACCCTGTAAATCGAGTGCAACCAGGTAGGCATCGGCAGGTACAGCTGCCAACAGTTGTTTACCTTCAAGCTGCTTCACCCGTTGCGCATCTTCTGATCGACTCTTGCGCGGGGTAGGAATTTCGCGCAAAACCAGTTTGCAGTCGCCGGAGAAGCGCTTTGCGTAATCGGCAAAGCCATCGTTAATCCACGCCGGCATGCGCGTGCCAATGGCGAGCAGGTGAATTTCCATGCCAATTAGTCAGCGGTGCACGTGCGCAGCTAATGCGCTTGCTGCTGATCAGGGATTGATGCGTCGTCAGTCTCCGTGGCATCTGCTTCGGCAGAACTACCGCTGTCAGAAGCGACCATGCCCCAAAGCTTCTCGAGCGCATAAAAGTCGCGAGACTCACGCGTCATTACATGTACCACGACATCGCCCAAATCGACCAGAATCCAGTTGCCGTCGGTTTCGCCTTCGGTGCCAAACGGGCGTACGCCGGCTTCTTTCGATTTTTCGATCACCTCGTTGGCAAGTGATTTCACATGCCGCTGCGAGGTGCCGGTCACCACGATCATCCAGTCGGTGACTGATGTGCGCTCAGCGACATCAAGTACCACGATGTCAGCGCCCTTCATGTCGTCGAGTGCGTTAAATGCGAGTTGCTGTAGTTCGTTAGCGTTCATAAATACGGGGTTTTATTGGGTTCCCGGAATAGGCCACGGATGCTCATTGTCAGATCTGACAAAGGTCTCAGTCGCGAGCCATTCACTCGACAGAGTTGAGATAGAGATTTTCCGTACGGATATAGTTTCGTACAGCATACGGAACCAGGAACCGAATATCTAACCCGGCCTGCAAATCCTGCCTGATACGGCTCGAAGATATGTCCATTTGCGTGACACGGACCACTGAAATGCGCTGCTGCAACGGACTGTCGATCATATCCCGGGCGCTGTCTGACATGGTTTCCCCAGGCCGCTCCATCACCACCAGCTCAACGCTCTGCAGCAGCTCCTGCCAGCGATGCCAGGTGTCGAACGCACTGAACTGATCCATGCCGATTATCAATGTCAGGTCGGCGTGCGGATAGTCGGCCTGCACAGATTGCAGGGTATCGATACTGTAGCTGGTGTCTTCGCGCTCAAGCTCACGGGTGTCGATATTGATGCGCTCATCGCCCTGCACGGCCAGCTGCAGCATGCGTATGCGATGTGTGTCAGCGGCTTTTGCGGGAGCGCGATGAGGTGGATTGCCAGACGGCAAAAACCTCAATTGATGCAGATTTTTCAACTGCATTACTTCCAGCGCACTGCGCAGGTGCCCGAGGTGAATCGGATCAAACGATCCACCATAGACGCCTAATCGAAACTCTTGCGCTGATTGACTCAACGGGTGGTTCCATCACCGATGACGATAAACTTCTCTGTAGTCAGCCCCTCGACACCCACCGGTCCACGCACGTGCAGTCGATCGGTGCTGATGCCTATTTCTGCTCCCAGCCCGTACTCAAATCCATCGGCAAAACAGGTTGCCGCATTGACCATCACCGAGCTGGAATCAACTTCGCGCATAAAACGACGAGCGCGCGTCAGATTGTCGGTGATTATCGCATCGGTGTGACCCGAACCATAGCGTTCGATATGTGCCATCGCTGCGTCGATATCATCGACCGTCTTTATCGATAACACCGGCGCCAGATACTCTGTCGCCCAGTCTTCGTCAGTGGCGGCAACCGCATCGGGTAGAATCTGCCGCGATTTGTCACAGGCTCTGATCTCTACTTCTTTTTCGCGTAACTGTGCGGATATGGCGGGCAGCACCTTTGATGCCACAGCGGCTGATACAAGCAGCGTTTCCATAGCGCCACAAATGCCATAACGATAGGTTTTCGCGTTGACTGCAACGGCAACGGCTTTATCGAGATCCGCGAAGTCATCGATATATATGTGACAAAGGCCTTCGAGGTGTTTGATGACAGGCACTCTGGCGTCGTTCGCAATGCGCTCGACCAACCCTTTGCCACCACGCGGCACAACTACATCAACGAATTCACGCATCTGTATCAACTCAACGACCGCTTGTCGATCAGTGGTATCAACTACCTGTACTGCGGTATCCGGCAAACCGGCCGTTGCAAGCCCACCAGCGATGCAGGCGGCAATGGCTCGATTGGAATGCAGCGCTTCGGAACCACCGCGCAGGATGGCGGCATTGCCTGCTTTGAGACAGATCGCGGCGGCGTCAGCAGTGACGTTCGGGCGCGACTCATAAATGATACCGATCACCCCAAGCGGTACCCGCATTTTGCCAATCTGCAGCCCGGATGGACGGTACTTCATATCGTTAATAGAGCCTACCGGGTCAACCTGTGCGGCGATCTGCTCCAGGCCATCGGCCATACCGGTGATTCTTGCCGGTGTCAGTTCAAGCCGATCAAGCAGTGCGTCAGATAAACGCGATTCCCGACCGGCTTCCATATCCAGCGCATTTTGTTGTTGCAGTTCACCGGCGGTATCTCTGATCGCCGCTGCTATCGCATTCAGCGCCAGTGCCTTGGTTTCACTGTCTGCGCGCGCCATGATACGGCTCGCTTCACGGGCGCGCTGACCAACACCATGCATGTACTCGGTCAGGTTTCTGTTTAGGTCAACATCGGTGTTCATCGATCAATCCATGTTTATTCGTTGGCCGGTGGGTTTTAGTGCGCGTCGATAACAGCCGCACCCCGACCTTCAAGGCAGTGTATACGAACCCCGGGTTTGCGTGAACTCAGCATGAGGTCCGTGCAGCAGATCTGGGCAGCTGACGGTTTTACACGGCGCGATTCCGGCAAACGTCAGTCGCAGGTCGGCGAAAACCACCCGGCAACTCACTAGGCGACATCAGCACTGCGCAACAGCGGCCATCGGGTACCACTTAATCGAGTAACGAAAGCGCTGATCTCGGTCCAAAGATCACCACTTGCCATGCCTTTGGATAATCGGTCCAGATAGCTGCAGTCAGACGCCGCCCGCAGCCAGAACAGACGAGGCCGCTGACGTATCACCTGACTGACCAGTGGCTGACGATTTTTCCAAACACCTGACTTGAACATCGCCTGCGATGGGTTTTCACCGGCATCCATGCGCGCCAGTACATTAATAATCTTGCGCACCTCACTGGCGAGGTGCCAGCACACCAGTACCGGTGAGTCACCGGCCGCTTTAAGGCCATCAAGCACTTTCAGTGATCGTGCGGTATCACTGGACAGTGAAGCTTCAATTAAATCGAGTATGGTGTAACGCGAACTGTCGGTAACACTGGCAACCACGTCTTTTGCGGTAACACGCTGCCCCCTGTGCAAAATAGCCAGCTTTTCTATTTCCTGACGCGCTGCCAGGAGATTGCCTTCGACCCGATCTACCAGCAGATTAACCGCGTCGTTATCGGCGTGTAGTTCACTGGCGGTCATACGCTGCTGAACCCAGCCGTGCATTTTCTGCGCAGACAGCGGCCAGACCTGCATGGTCACACCAATTTTATCTATCGCTTTAAACCACGCGCTATTCTGAAATCTACCCTCGGGTTTACCAGAGATAATTATCAGCACCGCATCCGACGGCGGTGCCTCGCACCACTTTTTCAGGGTGCTGGCGCCCTCAGTTCCGGGTTTGCCGGATGGCAAATACAGGTTCACCACTTTCCTGTCGCCAAACAGTGACATACTATTGCCCGACATCAGGAAGGCTTGCCAGTCAAAGGAACGAGCGTTGTCGACGTGGAAACGCTCACTTTCGGTATAGCCCGCCTCACGGCAGTGGCTGCGCACCAGATCCGCAGCTTCCATCATTTGCAGTGGTTCATCACCACTGAAGAAATACGCCGGCATCAACTTGCGCTGTAACGTTTGCTTAAGTTTGTCGGGATAAACATTCATTTTTCAGTTCGACTATTTTGATCTACTCACTGGCAAAACCAATATTGTTCCGGCTGCCGCCGGAGGCCTCTCATCGACTGGCACTCACCGCTATGCAGTGTACCCCGAAGGGATTACTGCGGCGATGCGGCGACAACTCAATAAACGACCCGTCGGTTAACGTTATGGGCCTGACTTTTCCAAACGCAATCGGTTTGGCTGCGGGCCTCGATAAAAATGCTGACCATATTGAGTCGCTTGCCGCACTGGGGTTCGGTTTTATCGAGGTGGGAACGATCACTCCGCGACCACAGCCGGGCAATGACAAGCCTCGTATGTTCAGACTCACTGACGAACAGGCGCTGATCAATCGCATGGGGTTTAACAACAAAGGCGTCGAGCATCTGGTCAGACAAATCTCGAATCGGCGCTACGACGGCATTCTCGGCGTGAATATCGGTAAAAACCTGACCACGCCGTTAGCCTCCGCACACGAAGATTATCTGCACTGCATGCAGCGTGTCTATGAGCATGCTGACTATATCACCGTAAATATCTCGTCCCCGAATACCCCGGGCCTGCGCGATCTGCAACTGGGTGAATCGCTCGAACTATTGCTCTCGACACTGAAGAACGCACAGCGAGAATTGTGTCAGCAGCACGGACGCTATGTGCCACTGGCAGTTAAAATTGCACCGGACATGGCTGACGCCGACATCACGCTGTTTGCCGACACAGTTAAACGGCACGGCATTGATGGTGTCATTGCAGGTAACACCACGTCCTCGCGACAGGCAGTGCAGAACTCTCCTCACGCCGACGAAGCAGGTGGTCTCAGTGGCCAGCCTCTGACCCACCGCGCACAGGAGGTGATTAGGGTTCTGGCGCAGCGGTTGCACGGCGAAGTGCCGATTATTGGCTGCGGTGGCATCATGACCGCGACCGATGCTGCGGCCCACAGGGACGCCGGCGCTGACTTGCTTCAAATCTACACAGGTCTGATTTACAGCGGGCCACAACTGATTAACGACATTCGACGAAAACTGTCGAGCAACTCAACGACTGGATAATTAGCGACTATGGCGGACTACGACGTATTTAACGGGGATGCCGATGGCATCTGTGCACTGCTGCAACTGCGCCTTGCTGAACCACGAGACGCGGAGCTGATTACCGGCGTCAAGCGCGACATTGGTCTGCTTGAACGCTTAAAGCTGTCAGCCGACCCATCATCTGACCGAGTCACGGTGCTGGATATTTCGATGGACAAAAACAAGGCAGCGCTTGAGTCCACCCTCGCCAGTGGCGCCAGCGTGCTGTATTTCGACCATCACTTTCCCGGTGACATACCCGATCATCCAAACCTCACAGCCGGTATCGATACACAGGCAGAAATTTGCACCGGTTTGCTGGTCAACCAGTATCTGGAACAAGCCTATCCGGCATGGGCCGTAACCGCTGCGTATGGCGACAATCTGCACAATGCGGCACGCGCCGCAGCCAGTGACCTGAATCTGTCGGACGATGAGCTAGACAAACTTGAAACCCTCGGCACGCTGCTTAACTACAACGGTTACGGCGCCACCGTTGATGATCTGTTTTTCGCCCCGGATGACCTGTTCCGCAAGCTGCTGCCCTACGCGAACCCTCTGGATTTCATCAACGAGGACGACACCTTCACTGCACTTGATAACGGTTATCAGGGCGATATGGACAACGCGCGCGCAGTGTCGGCACAACTCGCCACGGACCACTGTGCCATGTTTGTATTTCCGGAGGAAAAATGGTCGCGACGCGTCGGTGGTGTGTACGGCAATCTGCTGGCACGGGAAAACCCGGATCGCGCCCATGCCCTGCTAAGCGCCATTTCAGAGGATACCTTTCAGGTCAGCGTACGTGCACCGGTCAATCGACGTGAAGGTGCCGATGAGTTGTGTCGCCAGTTTGCCACCGGCGGTGGTCGCAAGGCAGCCGCCGGCATCAATGTGCTGCCAGCAGCTGACGTCGACAAGTTCAGCGACGCTTTTGAAGCGCAGTTCGCCCCTCAGTGACCGGCGGCTGAGTAACCGGATCAGCCGACTACTTCAATAGCTCCCGTATATGCGCTGCGGCACTTTTGCCCAGCGCAGGCAGATCATAGCCACCCTCCAGCATCGATACCACACGGCCGTTGGCCGTGTCTTTAGCCACATCGACCAGCTCACGCGTTACCCACGCGAAATCATCCTCGACAAATTCCAGACTGGCGAGCGGATCGTCGCGGTGCGCATCGAAACCGGCTGATATAAGAATCAGATCCGGTGCAAAAGACCGTAATGCCGGCAGACAGTGTTCGTTCATAACGCGCTTCAGCTCGTCACCGTTGCTACCGGCGGCAAGCGGCAGATTGATCTTGCGGCCGGGTACGTTTTTGCCGTACTTGCCGGGGTACAGCGGATACTGAAAGGTTGAGCAAAAAAAGATATCCGCGTGATCGCCAATCAAGTCCTCGGTACCATTACCGTGGTGCACATCAAAATCGATAATCGCAGTGCGATTGATGCCGGGCTTCTGCAGTGCATAAAGTGCCGCGATGGCGACACTGCCAAAAAAACAAAACCCCATAGCCTCGCTGCGCTCGGCATGATGCCCAGGCGGGCGTACACAACAAAACGCCGTATCGAAATCTCCATCGACCACCAGATCAACCGCCTGCAGACCGGCGCCAACACCAAGCCGTGCCGCACGCAGCGAGTGCGCGTTCATCGCCGTGTCTGCATCAAGCTGCACACTGCCACTGTCAGGCGCAACCGCGAACAGCTGGTCGACGTAGGTTTCGCTGTGCGCCGATACCAGATAGTCGCGAGCGGCCTCGGTGGCCTCGAACTGATGCAGCATCTCAAACAATCCCTGCCCGACTACCTCTGACAGCACCGCGCCTATTCGTGCGGGCTGTTCAGGATGACCGGCGGATATCTCGTGCAACGTGCAATCCTGATGAGTGATTAGTGCGGCTTTTGGCATCGCTTCATCCATAGTTGGCAAGGGCAGACTTCAGCGCGTCATGGTGAGACAGCCGTGCGCCAAAAGCAAACCATATGGGAGACCGAAAAGAGCCATGCATGCGTGCAATCCGATACAATACTCGGCCCCGCTCACGATTGCCTGATCAACGGTTACTTTATGTGGTTCAAATCCGCCAGTCTCTTCAGTTTCCAAACCCCCTTCGAATCCGACGCCGAGCAACTGGAGGAGATGCTGCAGGAGAAGGCTTTTCAGCCGGTTAACCGGCGACAGTTGAACAGCTATGGCTGGGTACCACCGATGGGTTCAGACAGCGAACAACTGGTGCACACAACCAGTGGCTTTATGCTGGTAAAAGCGCGCCGCGAGGAGCGCATTTTGCCCGCCAGTGTGATCGCTGAGCATATGGCAGAGCGTATCGCCGATATGGAAGAAAAGCTCGAGCGCAAAATTCGCGGCAAGGAAAAGCTCGATATTCGAGACAATGTGGTGATGGAACTGACGCCACAGGCTTTCACGCGTTCTACCTATGATCAGGTGTTGTTTATGCCAAAGCAGAACCTGCTGGTGCTGGACAATACCTCGCCCAAGAAACTTGATCAGTGTACTTCTCTGCTGCGTGAATGCATCGGTGACCTGCCCATAAAACCGGTACAAACCGAAACCGGCCAGGCAGCACTGTTTACACGCTGGCTTAAGGGCACAAGAAAATTACCGTCTGACCTCGCCATGGGTGACGAGTGTGTATTGCAGGACGAAGACAATATTGCCGGTATCGTTCGCTGCAGCAAACAGGATCTCGGCAGCGATGAGATTCGCAACCTGTCGACCACCGGTAAAATGGTGAAGAAAATCGCACTCGAATCAAACCAGACCATCTCGTTTGTGCTTGACGACGAATTTGCGTTCAGCAAAATAAAGTTTCTCGACACCAACCCGGACGATGGTTCAGATGTGGAAGATCTTGATCAACGCGCCATATTCGACACCAACGTTACTCTGATGGCACTGGAGTTCTCGACGCTGTTTCCACGCATAGTCGAGGTGTTTGGCGGGATGAAAGAAGAATAATGCCCGCGCCAAACTGCATTGCAGGGCCCCTCACAGCGGCGTACTGCTCAGCGTATGGCTAAGCAACTGCTCGTTGTGGCGCATGTGCCTTCAGACAATACGCGCGCTCTGGCGGACGCAGTTGTGCGCGGCGCACAACACCCGGATATAGAATCGGTCGATGTCACACACATTCCCCCACTTCAGGCCGACACCGACGATGTAATGGCAGCCGACGGTATCATTCTCGGCACCACGGAAAACTTCGGCTACATGAGCGGCGCATTGAAAGATTTCTTTGATCGGATCTATTACCCGGTGCTGGAGGAGAAACAGGGCACCCCCTATGCGCTATACGTGCGCGCTGGCCTCGACGGCACTGGTACCATAACCGCAGTGGAGCGTATCGTAACCGGACTCAGGTGGCGTGCCATCTGTGAGCCATTGCTGTGCCACGGCAGTTACAACACCGCATTTATCGAACAGTGCGAGGAGCTGGGAATGACCATGGCCGCAAGCCTGGACGCCGGTATTGCATGAAGTGCGTACAAACAGACACGGCTGACTACACAGTAACGCGGTCTGCTTCAGACTCCGCTGCGGATGTGATAAATCGTTGTCTGTCGAAACAGAACCACCGCGGTAGTAACAGGATTAGAAAGCGAACTATCCCCATGAACCAACACTGGCAAACTTTTCTTAACCGCCTTTGGAAAAACGGAACATCTGCTGACACCCGTCTTCGCCGCCAGCTGTCGGACAAGTTGCAGGCTTTATCAGTACCGCGACATTCCCGACGCATAATTATCACCACGGGTCTTGCAGCAATTGTATTGACGGGTTGCGCAGGGCCTGCAGAAACCCAGAACAGCACCGATGCTGTCGCCGGTACAAATACGGGTCGGCTTCTGCCACCGTCAAAGCCATTGCCGAAACCGACACGCCTGATTCCACCAACAGCAGCCGACACTGTCGCATCTGGCCCTGCCACTCCTGAAGCTATGCAGGCACCAGCCAGTCAAAGCGGGTTAAGTGACAGTGAGTTGCTGAACACTCCAGGAAACACCTCTGCGGTGAGTAACGAGCTAATCGTTGCCGACATCAGACCTGAACCCGATCCCGACGTCGCGAGCATTCCCACAGTCGCGGCAGCCACACCCGAGCTTAGCCCGATACTGCCAGCTCAACCGCAACTGACTTCTGAAGAATTACTGACACTTGCCAACAACGGCGACATTGAAGCACAGGTCCAACTGGCAACCGCCTACCGCCAGGGTGATGATGCACTGGCTGTTGATCAAAATATGTCTGAGGCCTATTACTGGTATCAGCGTGCCGCTGCACAGGGCGACAGCACAGCTCAGTATCAGCTGGGCCTGATGCATTTTCGCGGTTCGGGGGTGGCGAAAGACTACACAATGGCACGTGAATGGTGGCTTGAATCTGCAACGCTTGGCAACGCAGATGCACAACAAAAACTGGGTTACCTCTACAGTGAGGCACTGGGCGTTGAACGCGACTATAACCGCGCGGTTAGCTGGTACACACGTGCTGCCAGACTCGGCCACGCAGAGGCACAGACGCTGCTCGGATCACTCTATCACGAGGGTAATCGCATCCCGCAAAACTACCGCGAGGCGTTTAAGTGGTACAAACTGGCCGCCGAACGTGGCCATCCGCACGCACAGTACACACTCGCGACTTTGTACCACGACGGCTTTGGCACCGAGCAGGACTTTGTGCAATGCACGGCATGGGTTGATGTTGCAGTGGCAAATGGTTACCTCGATGAGTTCGATGCGCGCCAGGAATGCTCACAGCATCTTGACGAAAA
>CAYMFQ010000033.1:36402-40709 GCA_964389335.1 uncultured Granulosicoccaceae bacterium | reverse complement strand
ACTAAAGCGAGTGTGCAATATGACAGCAACTTTCGACGGCGTGGAAATGACAACGGGAGCGGGGCAACCCGAACTGTCTGTAATCTGGCTGCACGGCCTGGGTGCGGACGGCAACGATTTCGCCCCGGTGGTGCCCGAGTTGGAAAAGCTCGGTGTCACCAATTGCCGGTATATCTTTCCACACGCGCCGCTGCAACCGGTCACCATCAACGGCGGCATGACCATGCGATCTTGGTATGACATAACGTCACTGGACTTCGAATCGCGAGGGCAGGACGCAGACGGTATACAAGCGTCGGCAGAGCG
This sequence comes from uncultured Granulosicoccaceae bacterium, assembly GCA_964389335.1. Taxonomy (GTDB): domain Bacteria; phylum Pseudomonadota; class Gammaproteobacteria; order Granulosicoccales; family Granulosicoccaceae. The sequence goes on along the minus strand of CAYMFQ010000033.1, from coordinate 40,403 downwards.
CGTGGAGCAATTAATTGCACGAGAAGTTGAGCGCGGCATGCGCACCGAACAAATTATGCTGGCCGGGTTTTCACAGGGTGGCGCAGTGGTGCTGCACACCATGCTGCGGCTGCCACATAAGATTGCCGGAGTTATTGCGTTGTCGACGTATCTGCCACTGGCAGATACGGTCGCCGACACCCGTCACAAGGCTAATCAGGATACGCCGATTTTTATGGCGCACGGTCAACACGATGAAGTCATCGAACTGCGCTTTGCACAAGCCAGCCACGATGTACTGTTGCAACAGGGTTATCAGGTACAGTGGCACACCTATGCGATGCCACATTCTTTGTCGATGGAAGAACTGGTAGATCTGGCCGAGTGGATTAAGGATCACAAACCGAAAACGTAGTTTCAGACCTGCACACCAGAACCGCCCGCACTGCACTAGCCGGTCCCATACCGCGCAGACTGCCTAATCACGGGTAAGCGGTGGATTGGTAATATGTAAACTGACACAGTCGGCAGGCGGCTGCCAGTTGATATTGATTACCTGAGCCTGCGCTGCCCGCTTGCATAAGTCCGGCTGACTGCGACTGATCACCACGTCGCACCGATCCGGGTCTGAAGCGTCAGAAGCATCATTGCTGAGTTGCACAACGAAATGCTGCGGCATGGTACAACCGGTACTGACCACTGTTGCATTGATCAGCCCATCGGCATAGTGGGCATCCATTGGCTCGGCATCAACTGATCTGACAGTGGCATCTGACAATACCACAGGTGCGTCGACTTCCTCGGCCGCACATCCAGAAAGCACAGCCAGTCCGATGCATAACAATGCACCACGATATCGACGTCGTATAACCTCACTCACAAACTGAAACACGCCGTTCCGGCGCAGCACCAGTAAAGGCAACGCAAACCACAACATCAACATGGAAAAACTGCCGCCACCACCTGAAGACGACACCTGCAGATCATTTGATAACACGCGCACACTGCTCTGGTTCAGGCTCGGGTTCAGACTTAACCCGGTCCTCGACAACACCCAATCACGAAACGCGGGTGCGCGGGCGTACACGCCCGGGATGCCACTGGAGCTGCCGCATCCCAGGCCATAACTGGTGATTCCCGCCACCTGTAATTGTCCGTCAACATTGATAAGCAACGGACCGCCACTGTCACCCTGACAGGTATCCTGCTGCACGTCTGACGTCGCACACACGTGGATATCCCGAATATCAGGAAGCGGGGTATCGGTCCCGCTCAACAGCAGATAGTCGCGCCACTGCGCGCGGCAGTTTGGAACCGATTCCAGCTGCAGCATCGCTGCCAGTGGTGTGGTTGTAACACTGGCGCCAGTGGTTGCCGGCGCCAGTGGCTCACGGACCTCGGTAGCGCCCCAGCCAGCCACCACTGCACGTTCGGCTGATGCCACCTGACTGGCAACAGATTGTTCGGTAGCCAGACTCACAGCCTGTCCGCGCTGTGGTGCTGCATCGAGATACAACAGCGCATAGTCGTTTTCGTCCCAGCCATTGGCACGGCGATAACCGTTGAGCAGAATCTCGTCGACGCCCTGCACAAACAGCTTTTCAGCGGCAAGATCATAGGCACCGACATTGACCAGCAACTCCTCGGTGTTGACCACGCGATAGGATCCATCGTTGAGCTGCCTTACGACACAGTGCGCTGCAGTAAGTACCCAACGACCACCGAGATATGAACCACCACAAAGCGCGGTATTCGGCACTGTGTATTTAGCCGCAACGCGCTTCTGCCCCTGCGACAGCGCCAGCAACACATGTTGAAAACCTTCATCGTCGTAAACGTATACAGCCGGCAGTTGCGGATTGCCGTCGAACAGATCCAGACGTTCCACATAATCGCGCAAGTTAGGTCGAAACACCGCTGCCACACCACCACCACGCCGGCAGTTTTGCAACTGCTGCGCCGGGGTCAGCGGTTGATGATCCGCCACTGGAAAATCCATGATGATCGAACATACTTTGTCTTCGACATCGAGGCACACATTCAGCGCAAACCCGCAATCTGCTAACTCCCCCTCAAACTCAGCAATTACTCCACCGCTGAAAAAACGTGCCACGGACGGCCCATCGTCAAACTCCAGCGTGACTTCTCTGCCTGATAACACGGCGGTCAGAAACGGAAACTCGCCGGGCTCGGTGCCAACACCGTTGGTTACACGAATCTGTCTGTCGAGGTTATTTTCGAGAGCGCCTGAATCGGTTGTAGTTGCGTGCAGGATATTGATCGGCAGCAGCGATGTCAGCACATACAACAGGAACCGAACAAACCTAAAGCTGTTGCTTATCAAGTCAGGCACAGCTTTCATTATTCGCATGTATTCAGCTTGTTTTCTTGTTGATTATAGGAAAGATACGCAAGGTAGAATGAGATGTGGCGAGTATGATAACGCCTAATGAAGTAGCAAAGGCGTGTACCCGTGAAATGCTGATAATTCTGATACATTGCACAGGTAGCCAACAATCAACTTCAATTGCGAATGGCAACTCCATGATTAACGGCACAATACAGCGTGTGCAAATATCAGCATAGGTCACTCGATGACACCGGCAATCAAATTACTGGATAGACAGAAAATAGACTATCAACTGCTCGAGTACGTCAGCGACAGCGAAGCCGGAGGCTATGGCGAAGCTGCTGCCAGTGCACTGGGACAGGACCCACATCGCGTATTTAAGACTCTGCTGGCAGTGGTGGATGGTAACGAACGACAGCCTGTCGTGGCCATTGTTGCAGTAGCCCATCAGCTGGATTTGAAAAAACTGGCATTGGCGCATGGCGGCAGAAAAGCCGCAATGGCGACAACCACACTGGCAGAGCGTACAACCGGATATGTAGTTGGTGGTATCAGTCCGCTCGGCCAGCGCAAGCAATTGCCTACCATGCTGGATCGCAGTGCGCTGGAATTTGAAACAATCCACATCAGCGGAGGCAGGCGCGGCCTGGAGATTGAAATTAACCCTCACGATCTGGTGGAACTGACCAGCGCAAAGCTTGAAGATATTGCACGCACCTGAGCACACCGCTACCACAGCTGTAAACCCATCCGCGTTCTTATAAATAATTTCAGCTATAGCCTAAAGGCCAGCGTCTGCCTGCCGAAACCCTGCGCGGGCCAAAGCGGGGTTGTGGTGTGAAAAAGTCACAAGCAAAACAGGCGCTGTTAGCAATAGTGCTCGGACCTGCGGGTCTGTTCTACTCCTCGGTCAATGTAGCACTGCTACTCATACTGATTACACTGATCGGTGTGCTTGTCGTATCAAGCCAGTCACTGTATGTGTTGATCGGCTCATTTCTGCTCTCTGTGTTGTGTGGCTGGGTGCTGGTCCGCGCCCACAACCGCCACATCAAAGACAGAGACTTTGCGCTTTCCACTTATATCGGTCGTGTTAGCTGTCGTGTCATTGGTACCACACGCTTTAAACGCGACTATACGCGGCCACTTGCAATCGCGAAGTTCAAACGTCGTCTGCGCAGCGGAGCGACTTATGGACTGGCGACACTGTGTGTTGTGATAACCGCATACATCGCCATGCCCAACGCAAAGCGTCAGATTGATACACAACTCGACGGCCAAACGACAGACGCTCCGGAAATCGCCGCAGCTTCAGCATTACCTAGCCTATCCAATATCGGTGTCTGGCTATACGATGACGAAGAAAATAGCCGACATTTCCAGGCGCGACTGCAAAGCAATAACTACCAGGCAACCAGCGAGGGTTATTACCGACCGACCCTGTCACTGAACTGCGATAGTGGCCACGCCACAGTAAGCTTTAATGCGTATGAGGTGCTTGGTACAGAAGATACTATGCTGACGCTGAACTTTGATACCACACCAGAAGAGTCCTACCACTGGGCATTGAATGGCGACTATCGAAGTGCCTATACGCCCGCATCCAAACCACTGTTAAAGAAACTCACTGTGTCTGAACACCTGCAGATTAATTATCGACCTTTTGGCGCTG
>CAYMFQ010000033.1:13013-36302 GCA_964389335.1 uncultured Granulosicoccaceae bacterium | reverse complement strand
TGGATCGCTGCCAGACACGATTCACCGAGTTTTATTGAACGCTGTGCCGACCAGCCATACTGACGATCGGGGTTATCCACGGTATCCTTAAACGGCATTTCAAGCGTCATGGCCGGACATCCAAAACGCTCGGCAATATAGCTGCTGCATATGCCGTAATTAGCAGTGCCCGCAGCAGCTACCGGATAACCATGCACCGTCTGAAAATCCGGGTTTAAACGCGATAAACCATCTTTAAAGCGGTTTTGCAGCTCCAGACGCTGCGGGCTCCACGACGCGATACCTTCAGTGCCTGCGATAAAGTTATACGGCAGCGCTTCATCACCATGTACATCCAGACAAAAATCAACGCCGGTTTGCTCCATACGTGCACGTACCACAGCCACCTCAGGTGAGGTGTCCATCGACGGATTGCTCCACTCACGATTGAGATTAGCCCCTGCGGCATTAGTGCGCAGATAACCATGCGCACTGCCATCCGGATTCATGTTTGGTACCACGTAAAAACAACAGCGCTGCAGGAGAGCACGCGACACGGGATCATGCGGGTCGACCAGTTTTTTGAGAAACCCCTCCATCCACCATTGCGCCATGGTCTCACCGGGATGCTGGCGTGCAATGGACCATATTTTTTTGGACGCAGACGGGTTACCAATCACAACCAGGTCCATATTGCGACCTTCGACAGTCCTGCCCAACACTTCAGTTTGCACACCATCGCAAACAGACAGCGAACCAATCAGGTCATCGTGCCGCTGCATTGAATAGGGCGTAAAGTAGGCAAACCAGATGTTGTTACTTTCAGCAGTGACGGCAAACGACAACACACCGTTGTGATACTGAGTATCGCAGCGAAACCAGTGTTGACGATCAAACGACGCCACCACCCGATAGTCGTGCCAGCCCTTCGGATACGAGGACGCACCGGCGTTGTCGATATGTAGCGTGTAGTGAGCGTTTGCCTCACCGGTCAGGCGAAAGTAAAACCACTGAAAAAACTCTCCACCCTGATCTTTTTTGATCTGCAGGTGAATATCATCGGCACTGGCACAACTCAAACACTCTATGTTGCCACCGTCAAACTGACTGTTAATCGATATGGCCATGGCGTTAAAGCGACTCTATTTTCTGCAAAATGGCACTGGCATCTGCTTCATCAGGCATGCGCCAGTCACCACGTGGAGACAGACTGACATTACCTATCTTAGGCCCGGCAGGCAGTGTGCTGCGTTTAAACTGTTGCGTATAAAAACGCCTGAAAAATACACTCAGCCACTTTTTTACGGTCTCTTTGTCGTAACTGTCGGCAAAGGTCTCGGTTGCGAGCACAAAGATCTTTTCGGCGCTGAATCCATTGCGGATAAAGTGGTAAATAAAAAAGTCATGCAATTCATAAGGGCCGATTATGGACTCGGTCTCCTGTGCAATGGCATCTGAATCTGAAGGTATTAACTCAGGCGAAATTGGTGTATCAAGAACACGCTTCAGAGCGTCGGAAAATTCGTTTGATGCGCGGTGCTGTGCGTACCAGCGACACAGATATTTAACCAGCGTTTTGGGCACACTGACATTGACGTTATAACTCGACATGTGGTCTGCATTGTAAGTGCACCAGCCAAGCGCCAGTTCCGACAGGTCACCGGTACCGACCACAATGCCACCGGTCTGGTTGGCCAGATCAAATAACACCTGCGTGCGTTCACGAGCCTGAGCGTTCTCGAATACCACATCGTGACCCCCTTCATGTGATAGATCCTGCAAATGTTGCTGTACTGCTGCATCGATACGAATTTCACGCAGCACAGCACCGCATTCTCTGGCCAGCTGACGTGCGGTCTCCAGGGTGTGTTCGCTGGTGCCCGGACCCGGCATGGTTACCGCCACCAAATCTGAAATGGGGCGCTTTAACGTTTCCAGTGAGTCAAGACACACCAGCAGCGCAAGGGTTGAATCGAGCCCGCCCGACAGACCCAGCACCAGAGTCTTCGCATGAGAGGCGAGTATGCGTCGCGCCAGTCCGGTCGACTGTATTTTCAATATTTCACTGGCGCGAGCGGTTAGCTCGGCCTCGTCATTGGGCACAAACGGGTGCGGTGGGTAACGACGTGTTATCTGATCGAGTGAATAGCGACAAACAGCACCTGCACGATGATAGTCCGTGGGTCTGGTGGCTGCGGCAAAGGTGTTATTGCGTGTTCTATCAAGTCTTAGCTTTTGCCAGTCCATCTCTGCAAACAGCCGGCAGGTGTCGAGGCCAAAACGGTCTGATTCTTCAATCAGCACACCGTTCTCGGCGTACATTTGATGGCCGCCATAAACAACATCGCGCGTTGATTCAAGCGGGCCGCAACTCGCATACAAGTAACCGCAAACACCCTGTGCGCTGGCCATGCGCACCAGATCGCGACGATAGTCGGCCTTGCCGACCAGCTCATTACTGGCCGACAAATTAACAATCAGTTCAGCACCGGCCAGCACATGGTTGCCGTATGGCGGCAATGGATGCCACAGGTCTTCACATATCTCGACGGCGAAGTGACTGTTACCAAGTGCAAACAACTGTTTCGAAGCTACTCGCACAGTGCCGAATATCGGATGATCAACCAACTGATCAATACCATCGCCAGACACAAACCAGCGTTTGTCGTAGAATTCGCCATAGTTCGGGTTGGAGATCTTTGGCACCACCCCAATCACCTGCCCGCTCTGGCAAACTAAAGCGGCATTCAGCAATCGTCCGTCAGGCATGCGAAAAGGCGCACCGACGATCACTATCTGATCAGCGCTGGCAGCAGCAACATCCTGCACCGCCTCGTCACAGGCCTCTATCAGACCATGGTTAAAAAACAAGTCCTCACAGGTGTAGCCACTGATACACATTTCGGGAAACGCCACCAGCGCCGCAGATTGCACCTGCGGGTTGCGCAACTCAGTGAGAATCGCTTCGGCGTTGGCTCGGGGGTTGCCGATACGCACCGGTGGTGCGATAGCAGCCAATCTGAAATAACCAAGATCTGCATAGTTCATGCGTATATTCTATCCGGTAAATGCAACGTTGCAGCAATTAGTGACATGCGCGTCTGTGAACCCCGGCTTCTGCAGCAATAACAACACCTTCCCTGATTAGTTAATGGCTATTAAAAAATACGATTCAATAGTAATTGGTTCCGGACCCGCAGGCGAAGGCGCCTCAATGAAGCTCGCCAAATGCGGACAACGGGTCGCTATTGCTGAGAATTTTCGTGATGTCGGCGGCGGCTGTACACACTGGGGCACGATCCCGTCCAAGACTTTGCGTCACTCGGTACAGCAAGTCAGCCGCTTCCGCTCAGACCCTATCTTTCGCAGGCTGGTGGGACATGTGGACATTACCTGGCAGGAGCTGGTTAAGTCTGCGCAATCGGTGATCGACAAACAGGTCAACATGCGTGAAGAGTTTTACTTTCGCAACCGTGTCGATCTGTTGCGCGGCCATGCATGTTTTATTGACCCGAATACGATTCGCATTACCTATAGCAACGGCAGCGAAGACCTCTGCAGCGCCGACAATTTTATCATTGCAACCGGTTCAATCCCCTATCAGCCTGACGACGTCGACTTCGGTAGCGAACGCGTGTGCGACAGTGATTCAATACTGAATATCGACTTTGTACCGCGCTCAGTGGTGATCTATGGCGCCGGCGTTATTGGCTGCGAATACGCGTCTATCTTCGGCGCTCTGGGTGTAAAAGTTGATCTGGTTAATACCCGCGATCGGCTGCTGTCGTTTCTTGACGGCGAAATAACCGATGCACTCGGTTACCACTTTCGCGAGATTGGCGTCACCGTCAGAAATAACGAAACCTACGCCGGTGTCGAAGCCTCGTCAGACAGTGTTGTACTGTCACTAAAAAGTGGCAAACGCTTTAAAGGTGATGTGCTGCTGTGGGCAAACGGGCGCTCCGGCGCCACCGACAGCCTGCAGCTCGACAAGGCCGGCCTGCAGGTCAACAGCCGCAAACAAATTGAAGTCGACGATGCCTATCGCTCTGCGGTGCCGCACATCTATGCCGTTGGCGACGTAGTCGGGTCACCGGGTCTGGCCAGCGCCGCCTACGATCAGGGGCGCTTTGCCGGTGCCGTTATTGGCGAAGGCCACTGCGACGACACCCTCATCAGCGACATTCCAACCGGTATCTATACCGACCCGGAAATCAGCTCCATCGGCTACACGGAAGCCGAGCTCACCGATAAAAAAGTGCCCTATGAAGTGGGACGCGCACTGTTTCGATCAATCGCTCGTGCGCAGATTACCGGTCAGACTACCGGCATGATAAAAATTCTGTTTCACACAGAAACGCTGGAAATCCTTGGCATTCACTGCTTCGGTTACCAGGCTTCAGAGATTGTGCATATTGGCCAGGCAATTATGCGCCAGCCCGGTAACGGCAATCGCGTCACCTACTTCACCGAAAACACGTTTAACTATCCAACCATGGCCGAGGCCTATCGTGTCGCCGCGCTCAATGGACTTAACCGCATACAGTGGCAGGAGCGCAGTCAGGTGCAACCTCAGGCTGCACAGACCGGTGGTTCTGATGCTCCATCTGACACAGATCAGGTCTCTCCTGACTAGCCGAGGTCAGAGCGCAACGGTGTGGTGCTGAATCAGGCCAATGATGCACGCGCCCGTGTCACTGCGGCACGTACCTGCTCCGGTGCTGTGCCACCAATGTGATTACGGCTATTGACGGAACCTTCCAGCGTCAGCACATCAAAGACATCCTGTTCGATGGCAGTGCTGAAATTTTGCAGCTCTGCAAGTGTCAGTTCGCTTAAGTCTTTGCCCTGCTCCACTGCAAAGCGAACCGCATTGCCCACAACTTCGTGACTGTCGCGAAACGCCAGTCCGCGTCTAACAAGATAGTCTGCTAAATCGGTTGCGGTGGAAAATCCCTGACGTGCGGCGTTATACATACGCTCTCGTTTCGCACCGATAGCGGGCACCATGTCGGCAAACGCACAGAGACAGTCATGCAGTGTGTCTACCGTATCAAACAGCGGTTCCTTGTCTTCCTGATTGTCTTTATTGTAGGCCAGCGGCTGTGACTTCATCAGCGTTAGCAGGCTGATCAGGTGACCGTTAACGCGACCGGTTTTTCCCCGCACCAGCTCCGGTACATCAGGGTTTTTCTTCTGCGGCATGATGCTGGAGCCAGTGCAGAACCTGTCCGGCAGATCAATGAAATCAAACTGCGACGATGACCACAGCACCAACTCTTCGGACATGCGTGACAGGTGCGTCATCGCAATCGCTGCGGCGGCGCAAAACTCAATACCAAAGTCCCGATCACTAACAGCGTCGAGGGAGTTCTGTGCCACTCGATCAAAGCCGAGTAACTGACAGGTTTGCTCGCGATCGATCGGATACGAGGTACCCGCCAGTGCCGCGGCGCCAAGCGGCGATACATTCAGTCGACGTTTGCAGTCAGCCAGACGATCCACATCCCGACTGATCATCTCGTACCAGGCCATTACGTGATGGCCGAACGTCACCGGCTGTGCGGATTGCAGATGCGTAAAACCCGGCATGATTACATCGGCATTGCGCTCTGCCAGATCGAGCATGCCGTACTGCAGCCTTTGAGCCTGCGCGATAATGGCGTCAATCGCAGCCTTCACGTACAAGCGGATATCTGTCGCAACCTGATCGTTTCTGGAGCGCCCGGTGTGCAAACGCTTGCCGGCATCGCCAATTTTGGCTGTTAGCCGTGCCTCGATATTCATGTGCACATCTTCGAGCTCAACCGACCAGTCAAACTCACCCGCTTCAATTTCCGCGCTGATTTCACTCAGCCCCTGCAGGATTTTGTCTACATCGTCCGCGCTTAGTACACCGACAGTACCGAGCATACGTGCGTGCGCGCGCGAACACTCGATATCCTGCTGAGCCATGCGCTGATCAAAGCTGACAGATGCGGTGAACGTTTGCACAAACTGATCGGTGCTCTCTGTGAATCGACCGCCCCACAGTTTATTACTCATAGTAAATGCTCTGGCTTATTAATCGTTGTATTGGTTTTGCATATCCGCGGCACAACCGGTCACGCTCTCGCCACCGGGCTTGTACCTCGCAGACACCTGGCAGCGAACCATTCTGCTACCATACTGCTAGTTCCGCTATGGTGTATTTATACATCATGTACGGTTTGACAGACGCAAATTATGCGGGCAACACGCCGCGGTGTCTGTGCTTTTTATTTAAACAAAAACAGGTAATCCCGATGGCTTCACCACTGCGAATCGCTACACGCCAGAGCCCGTTGGCTCTGTGGCAGGCGCAGGAGGTGCAACGACTGCTGGCCCAGCACGCGGTCGAGTCAACACTGGTGCCGATGACCACTCGAGGCGATCAGATACTCGACAAACCGCTTGCGAAAATAGGCGGCAAGGGATTGTTCATCAAGGAGTTGCAGCGCGGCATTCTTGAAGACAAGGCCGATCTCGCCGTGCATTCGATGAAAGATGTACCGGCTGATAATGCACCGGGTTTACACGTTGAAGTGATTCTGGCGCGCGGTAATCCCCATGACGCGCTGGTATCGAATCAGTACAGTTCCTTACAGCAACTGCCTGCAAACGCGCGTGTCGGCACCTGTAGCCTGCGTCGGCGCTGCCAGATTCTGGAGCGCTATCCGGCGTTTCAAATCCTCGATCTGCGCGGCAACGTCGGCACCCGCCTCGGCAAGCTGGATGCCGGCGAGTTCGATGCAATCATACTCGCCAGCGCCGGTCTTATCAGACTCGGGTTGCAGGATCGTATCGCCGCAGAGTTCGATACCGACACCATGCTGCCTGCCTGTGCTCAGGGTGCCATCGGCATTGAATGCCGTACCGACGACGTCGACGTCAATCGCATACTGGCCAACCTGCACGATGAAAAAACGGCAGTACAGGTGCGCTGTGAGCGCGCTTTAAACGCTGCACTTGGCGGCAGCTGCCAGACACCAATCGCGGGCTACACACAGTTGCAGGGTGATCAGATCGAGCTGCAGGCACTGGTTGGTGAACCCGATGGCAGCAGTGTGCTGCGAACCACACAGTCAGGTCACCAGCAGGATGCTCGTGATATCGGCACGCGTGCGGCGCAGCAACTAATCGATGCCGGTGCCGCAAAGATCATTGCGAGCCTGCAGTAGCATTGCATGGCAGACGGTGCGCTGCACAATTTGCGCGTACTGGTTACGCGGCCTGCTCATCAGGCCGAGGCGTTTATCCGGGCTATTGAATCGATGGGTGGCACAGCAGTTCACCTGCCCACTATCGAGATAGTATTTACACGCCAAACACCCATCGTAATCAACGCAGAGCTCGCTGTGTTTACCAGCGTTAATGCCGTACACGGGGCACTGGCAAATTCAACTCCAGCCGCTGACGTATATCCGCCCCCACTGATTGCGGCCATCGGCACAGCGACTGAGCAGGCACTCAGGCAATACGGCTTCGACCAGATCATCGCGCCGACCCGGAACGCCAACTCTGAAACGTTGCTGCAGATTCTGAAGCCCTATGTAAAACCGGACATAAAAGTGGCCATTATCCGTGGCGACAGTGGTCGTGATCTGCTGTACGACAAACTGCATTCACTGGGCGCGCAGGTGCACTACGAAGCCGTCTATGAACGAAAAAGACCGGTAATTAGTCATACCGAAGCCCGCACCTTGTGGCATCAACAACGACCGGGTTTGATATCCGTCAGCAGCGATCTCGGGCTGGACAATCTCATCGCAATGCTGCCATCAGATTTGTATCAGGCACTCTTTAGCTGTCCACTTGTTGTTAACAGCGAGCGCTGTGCAAAGCGCGCTCGCACTTACGGTTTTAAAACCACTGCGGTGGCCGCACCGCCGGGCGACCAGGGCCAGATCAGACAACTGGCTGCATTGGCAACGTCAATATAAAGCGCCAATCGATCGCTGACGTCGAGCGCATGACGTCAGCATACAAACCATGCATTCTCTTCGGTTCGAAATCCTTCAGCCGCGATAACAATCCTTACTAACAACCCGTGGTTCATCGCACGCAATGTGCGCGTTGTCACATTAAGTCGCCAATCTTTGTCGCTGCATCACATTTTGGAACAGGTTTTGGAGGCAAAACCCGAACTATTGACCTGCAGCATCACTGCAAAAACACACTGCACACAGCGGCTCAAAGGATATCCATGTCTAACATCAAACAGTTCTCTACCGGCCTCGCCATTGCGTTGTGCACAATGCTCGGCGCCTGTGCCACTCCTCAGACCGGTGCCAGTCTCGATCATGCATCTTCTGCCATTCGTGCAGCGCGTATTGCCGGTGCTGACACCTATGCACCCAGGGAAATCGAAGCAGCTGACAGCCATCTGCAAAAAGCAAAAGTTCTGATTCAGAACAATCGACCAAACCGCGCCCAAAAATTGCTGCAGATAGCAACTGCCCAGGCAGACCTGGCTGCTGCAATAAGCGAAGCGGAACATGCGGAAAACGCATTGGCAACTCTTGAGAGCAACTGATACAGGCTGCAACTGACTAACAGTGGATCGAAAAATGATTAGTAGACAACGACTCAACACATCGACTCTGGCGCTGGTAGTGTTGGGTGCAACGGTGCTGAATGGATGCGCCGGTACAAAGGTGTGGAGCCCGGAACTCGAGGCTGCAACCAAAACTTATGAAGATATCGCACAGGATCCGTTGGTCGCCGCACTGGCGAGCGATGAACTGGCGGTAGCGCAGCGTCAACTGCAAACTGCTCAAACTGCCTATGATGAATACAAACCGGCAAGAGTCGTTGTGCAGGAAGCGCGTCTGGCTGAACTCAAGGCGCTGACGGCGCAGCAGCGCGCTCGCGCACTGTCTGCCAATCATGCGTTGCAAACCGCCATGGGTCAGCAGCCTCTGCTTGACGAGCAAACGATAGCTGCTGCATCTCCGCCGCCACCTCCGGTTTTTGAAACGACCTTCGAACCGATTATGGCAGCCGCAACCCCCTATGTGCACAGCGACGATATTGCCAGTCAGCTGGCGGCAATGTCTCAGCAAATTGCCTCGCTGCAGATGCAGCTGGAAGCAGCACAGTCAGCCGGTGGCACTATGCAGGCAGATCAGTCTGCTGCGTTTGCACCACTGGGCCAGGTCAGTGCCGATCAAGTCACTGCCGATCCGGCCGGGCTGGAGCAGGAAATGACACAGCAGCTCGCATCACAGTCAGACGCTCTGCAAAGCGCCGAGCCTACAGCTGAACCTGCTGCTGACCAGGAAATCCGGCTCGCAGCACTTGAGCAGGTAACTGAACAGGTCACGCTCCAGAACACAGATCAGAGCATCGTGCAAACCACCGAGCAGATCATCAGCGAGCCTGTGATCGCGGCGGCAATTCCGGCACAACCAGAGGCGCGACCACTGCCATCCGCAAAGCAACTGAACCGCGAACTACTAGCCATGAACGCACGCACCAGTGATCGTGGCATGGCACTAACGCTGGGTGATCGATATTTTGAAGGGCGCTCAGCCAGACTTTGGACCAAGCGCGCTAATCGACATCTGGACAATGTTGCGGGATTCCTGCAGCGCTATCCGTCACTGAACCTTGATATCGAGGCACATACTGACGATGAAGCGAGCAGTGAGGAAAATCACGACCTGTCCATGGATCGCGCCACTGCGATTAAATCGCAACTGGTGTTAAGGGGCGTTGAAGAGTCGCGTATTAACGCTAACGGGTTTGGCGAGTCACGTCCCATTGCTGGTAACGACAACCCGCTGGGCCGTTTGCAGAACCGACGTGTTGAATTGATCTTTCCAAACATACCGGCAGCAAATATTTAGTTTGCAGCGGTAAGTAGCGGTAAGACAAAAAAACCGGCTTTTATGGCCGGTTTTTTTTGCGCAGTGAAAGTTTGTATTAAAGACCCAGCGAATCCCACATCTCATCAACGCGCTGTTTTACCTCGTCGGACATTACGATTGGGGTGCCCCACTCGCGCTGCGTTTCACCCGGCCACTTATTGGTTGCATCAAATCCCATCTTCGATCCTAGCCCGGATACCGGTGATGCAAAGTCCAGATAATCGATGGGTGTATTTTCCAGTACCGTGGTATCACGCTGCGGGTCCATGCGTGTTGTCATCGCCCAGATAACATCTTCCCATTGCCGCACATCAACGTCATCATCAACCACTATCACCATTTTGGTGTACATAAATTGCCGCAGGAAAGACCAGATCCCCAGCATCACACGCTTCGCATGTCCGGGGTATTGTTTGTTCATAGACACCACGGCCAGCCGATAGGAACACCCTTCAGGCGGCAGATAGAAGTCGGTAATTTCCGGAAACTGCTTTTGCAGAATCGGAACGAACACCTCGTTTAACGCGACGCCAAGAATCGCTGGCTCATCCGGCGGTCGGCCGGTGTAGGTAGAGTGGTAAATCGGGGATTCGCGCTCGGTAATACACTCAATAGAGAAAACCGGAAAGTTATCTACTTCATTGTAGTAACCGGTGTGATCACCAAACGGACCCTCAGGCGCCATATCACCCGGTTTAATCACACCCTCAAGCACTATTTCGGCTGAGGCAGGCACCAGCAAATCATTGGTTTTACAGCGCACCAGCTCTGTTCGACTGCCGCGCAGCAAACCCGCAAACGCGTGCTCCGACAGAGTATCCGGCACCGGTGTGACAGCACCCAGAATCGTTGCCGGATCAGCGCCGAGCACAACTGACACCGGGAAAGGCTCATCTGGATGTGCGCGTTGCCACTCCAGCAGATCGAGTGCACCGCCGCGGTGCGATAACCAGCGCATGATCACACGGTCCCGGCCCACCACCTGTTGCCGATAGATCCCCATGTTTTGTCGCTTTTTGTTAGGACCACGGGTGACGACCAGTCCCCAGGTAATCAATGGCGCGGCATCACCAGGCCAGCAGTGTTGCACCGGATAACGCGAGAGATCGATATCGCTGCCCTTTAATATCTGGTGCTGACAGGCAGCTGTCGACACTGTTTTAGGCGCCATATCCAGAACTTTTTTGAATATTGGCAGGCTCTGCCAGGCATCGCGAAAGCCTTTGGGCGGATCCGGTTCCTTCAGGAATGCGAGTAGCTTTCCTACCTCTCGCAACGATTCAACGGTCTCCTCACCCATGCCCAGTGCAACGCGTTCGGCGGTGCCAAACAAATTGCATAACGCGGGTACGCTGCTGCCGACCGGGTTTTCAAACAGTACAGCCGGACCACCGGCACGCAGCACCCGGTCGCAAATCTCGGTCATTTCAAGTTTTGGATCCACGCTCGCCGAGACGCGTTTCAATTCTCCGCGTGTCTCCAGCGAGGCCAAAAACTCACGCAGATCGCGGTACTTTACCGCCATAGGCATTTACTCAGCGATGCAATGGAAATTTGTTCAGGCAGCGAGGCCGTTGTGGCGCAGCAATGCGTCTATTTCCGGCTCACGACCGCGAAATTTCACAAACAGCTCCAGCGCTTTGCGAGTTCCGCCTTTTTCCAGAATCGCATGCAGGAAATCCCGCCCGGTTTGCTGATTGAAGATGCCCTCTTCCTCAAAACGCGAAAAGGCATCGGACGACAACACCTCTGCCCATTTATAACTGAAGTACCCGGCCGCATAGCCACCGGCAAAAATATGCGCAAAGCTGTTTTGAAATCTCACAAACTCCGGGACCGGATACACTGAGACATCTGCACGGACTTCGTTTAACAGAGCGTGTACCTGGCTGGCGTCCGGCTTATCGGTAGATTGGTGCAGGCGCATATCAAACAGCGCAAACTCCAGTTGTCTGACAGTTGCCATGCCGGATTGAAAGTTCTTTGCAGCCCTCGCCTTTTCAAGCAGCACCTGCGGTAATTTTTCTCCAGTCTGATAATGGGCACTGACCAGATCGAGCGACTCTCGCTCCCAGCACCAGTTTTCCAGAAACTGGCTGGGTAGTTCCACGGCATCCCACTCAACGCCGCTTATGCCAGCGACACTCGCGTGATCAACCATGGTCAGCATATGGTGCAAACCATGGCCAAATTCATGGAACAACGTGGTGAGTTCGTTGTGTGTCAGTAATGCCGGCTCATCGCCAACCGGTGGAGTCAGGTTGCAGGTCAGGTACGCAATCGGCAGTTGTGTGCCGTGCTTCTTTTTCATACGGCCAACACAAACGTCCATCCATGCACCACCACGCTTCTCAGGTCGGGCATAGTTATCCATATAAAAGGCACCGCGCAGTGCACCGGTGTCATCAACTATCTGATAGGCGGTAACATCTTCGTGCCATACATCTGCATCTTTAATTGGCGTAATGCTGAGCCCGAACAATCGCCCCGTCACTTCAAACAAGCCGTCAATTGCAACATTGGCCGGAAAGTACGGTTTCAGATCTTCTTCGGAAAAATCAAACAACTTTTTCTTCAGCTTGTTCGAGTAGTAGGCAACATCCCACGCCTGCAGCGGGTCAATCTGGTGTTCGTCTCGTGCAAATTCACACAGGCGCTGATAGTCAGCCTGCGCCGACGGACGGGATTTTTGCGCCAGCTTATCGATAAAATCGAGCACCTGGTCAGGACTCTCTACCATCTTGCTGGCAACTGAGTAGTCCGCGTAGTTATCAAATTCAAGCAGCTGCGCTTTTTCGGTACGCAGCGCAATAATTTTTTCTATCAGCTCGGCATTGTCCCAGCCAGCGCTGGTGTCGTCACTGGTCGGTGCGGCGCTCTGGTCTGATGCACGAGTCATGTAGGCGGTGTACACCTGCCTGCGAAGTTCACGATCATCGGCAAACGTCATTACCGCGTGAAAGCAGGGATAATCTAGCGTCAGGCGGTAGCCGTCTTCATCGTGTTCCTGTGCCGCCTGGCGTGCGCCTTCGAGTGAACTCGACGGGAATCCGGACAACGCGGACGCACTTGCCACTGTCTTGTGCCAGGCACGTGTCGAATCTAGGATATTCTCCTGAAAACGAGTGCCAAGGTTACTCAGTTCCAGTGCTATTTCCTTGTAGCGTTCTTTCTCAGACCCCTCGAGTGCCACGCCACCCAACTTAAACCCGCGCAGCTGATCTTCGATGCTTTTTTTCTGACCAACATCGAGCCTGTTAAAGGACTGGCCCTCATGCAACTGAACTACCTTGTCGTAGAGCGCTCTGTTCTGCCCCAGATCTGTGTACCACGCGCTGAGCTTTGGCAGACAGGCGTTGTAGACAGTGCGAACCTGATCGCCGTTCATCACGGAATTCAGATGTCTGATTGGGGAGAAGAAACGGTCAATCCGATCACCAACCAGGTCCAGCTCGTAAATGAAATTGTCCCAGGTCGGTTCAGGTATTTTTGCGAGCTCTGCTACCCGGTCAGTGCTTTCCTGCAACAGCACGTCGAGTTCCTGCTCCACAGTGGACAGATCTCGATCGGAGAATCGGGGCAAATCCAGAATGTCTTGCATACACACACCATCGTTCTTTTGCCGATTCAAATAATCAGCAGTGCTGCATTTGAGGTTGGACCGGGTGCCAATGTGTGTCAGCATCCGGGCAAAAAGGGAAACTCTGTGATCGGTATGTCGATCGACAATCAGTACGGCTGACCTGCAACATTGGCCTTCAGTGAAAACAAGAACAACAAACAAAACGCCGGCACCGTAACTACAGCGCCGGCTTTCTGGTTGGCAATGCCTATATTGACATCGCCGAGTCTGTTCTACGCCAGATGGTCCAGATCGTATGACTGTATTTACATACAGTATCTACAAGATGCTATACGTCCAGGTTTGACACAGACAGCGCGTTGCGCTCGATAAAATCCCGTCTCGGTTCAACCTGATCGCCCATCAGCGTAGTGAATACTTCATCGGCGGCCATTGCATCTTCAATGCGGACCTGCAACATGCGTCGGGCTTCCTGATTCATTGTGGTTTCCCACAGCTGATCAGGATTCATTTCACCAAGGCCCTTGTAGCGCTGAATAGCCTGGCCACGTTTGGATTCTTTCATTAACCATTCCATAACCTCGGTGAAGTTATTGACCGATTGTTCTTTTTCACCTCGTTTAACCACGGCACCCTCGCCTACCAACCCCTTCAACTGATCTGCCAGCTTGCCAATGGTTCGATACTCAGCCGTTGAGAACAGAGATGGGTCCAGCCTGACTTTATGCTGGTTGCCATGTAACCAACGCTCCAGCTCGACACCGTAACGGCCGTCTTCGGTCTGGATAACCCGATGTTGATAAAAGTTGCCGTCATCAGAATTTCGCATCAGCGCTGCGTGGAGCTCTTCAGACCAGGCGGTAACTTTCGATTCGTCCGCCAGATCATGCTCCGACAGCACGCCGATATCGAGTAACTGATCGAGCACATTGCGATCAATGCGTCTGGACAGGACGTCAATAGCACTTAAAGACTGGTTATATTGCTCAGCCAGTGTTTCGAGTTCGTTGGCGTCAATGGTCTTACCATCAGAAGTTACCAGCGACGCGTCGTTCAAGGCTAACTCCAAAAGATACGCATTAAGTTCGACTTCGTCCTTCACATATCTTTCCTGCTTGCCTTTTTTGACCTTGTATAACGGAGGCTGGGCAATGTAGATATGACCACGTTCGATCAACTCGGGCATTTGCCGGTAGAAGAATGTCAGCAGCAGAGTGCGGATATGAGAGCCGTCAACGTCGGCGTCAGTCATAATCACGATACGGTGGTAACGCAGTTTGTCCGGATCAAATTCCTCACGCCCAATGCCACAACCGAGGGCAGTGATGAGAGTACCCACCTCCTGTGATGAGAGCATTTTGTCGAAGCGCGAACGCTCGACGTTCAAAATCTTACCCTTAAGCGGCAAAATTGCCTGTGTGCGTCGATCTCTACCCTGCTTTGCAGAACCGCCGGCAGAATCTCCTTCCACAAGGTAAATCTCTGATTTTGCAGGATCTTTTTCCTGACAATCAGCCAATTTGCCTGGTAATCCAGCAATATCAAGCGCGCCTTTACGACGCGTTATCTCCCTCGCCTTTCTGGCTGCCTCACGAGCCATCGCTGCTTCAACAATTTTGGCCGTAATTTCCTTTGCGTCTGCCGGATTTTCGTTTAGAAATTCGGCTAGCTTTTCGTTCATTGATGACTCAACTGCACCCTTTACCTCAGACGAGACTAATTTGTCTTTGGTCTGAGAGGAGAACTTCGGATCCGGTACTTTTACAGAAAGTACTGCTGTTAACCCTTCCCTTGCATCATCGCCAGTGGTGTCCACTTTCGCTTTGGCGCTAATGCCGTTGGATTCCATATACCCGTTCAGCGTGCGCGTTAGCGCTGCACGAAATCCGGCCATATGCGTACCGCCATCCTTCTGTGGGATATTGTTGGTGAAACAGTAAATATTTTCCTGATAACTGTCATTCCATTGCAGCGCCACCTCAACTTCCGCCTCGGGCTTTTGCTGATTCAGGTGAATGACGGTTTTATGAATGGTTGTTTTGTTTCGATTCAGGTGCTCAACAAATGCAGCAATTCCGCCTTCGTACTCGAAAACATCCGCTTTATCGTTGCGTTCATCGGTGAGTTCTATACGCACGCCACTGTTTAGGAAAGACAGTTCACGCAGACGCTTGGCCAATATGTCGTAGGAAAACTCAGTCAGTGTAAAAATACTGCTACTGGGCTTAAAGTGGATTGTTGAGCCGGTTTTTTCCGTGTCTCCGATCACCTCAAGCTGGCTGACAGGCTCACTATCGACGTAGTTTTGCTGGTGAATTTTTCCGTCGCGACAAATGGTCAGTTGTAGAGTTTCAGACAGTGCATTGACCACAGATACACCGACACCGTGCAGACCCCCAGATACCTTGTAGGAATTGTCGTCGAATTTACCACCAGCATGAAGCACGGTCATAATGACTTCAGCCGCGGACTTGCCTTCCTCGTGCATATCCACGGGAATGCCACGTCCGTCGTCAGACACAGTGACAGAATTATCGTCGTGAACAGTGACGGTTATCTTGCTGCAATGCCCGGCAAGTGCTTCGTCGATCGAGTTATCCACGACCTCAAACACCATATGGTGCAGACCGGTGCCGTCATCGGTATCGCCGATATACATGCCTGGCCGTTTACGTACTGCATCAAGGCCCTTTAGAACCTTAATATTATCGGCGCCATAGGAACTGTCGGCGCTATTATTTTCGCTACCTTCGTTGTCGTCGGTAATATCGTCTTCGGCCATGGGTATTCCACTTTTACTTGACTACCCATTATACCACTTTTTCAATTTTTCCTCGTTTCACGTGGAACAGATTGGCACTGTCACGTAAATCATCTGAAACATTATTCACGCTTGTAACAAACACCTGTGCAGTTGAGTGTTCCAGATATTTAAACACCAGGGCACGCGTATCCTGATCGAGTTCGGAGGGAGGATCGTCGATCAAAATAATGGGAGATTGTTTATTGTATTCGGCGAATAACTCCACTTGCACCAGCTTCATAATTATCGCCAACAGTTTTTGCTGACCTCTGGAATTTACGTAACGTGCTTCATTTTTTCCGAGTGAGACACGAAGGTCCGCCCGGTGGGGTCCAACACTAGTGAGTCCATTTCTCTGACACGTAGCCAGGTTGGTAACAAGGGCATCTGCCAGGCTTTGAGAATCTGACCAACCTTTGCGATAGCTGAATTCAGGCGTTAGATCACTTTGGAAAGATTCGATTAAGGCGGAGTATTTAGCCGAGAACTGAGCCACTATCTTTTCGCGACGCTCAGAAAGCTGTTCTCCGGCATCAGCCAGTTCGATATCCCAGTTTTGTATCAAACTCACTGGAGCGCCTGATCTAAGCGAAGCGTTACGTTGCTGCATAGCGGTTTTGTAGCGTCGGCTCAGGCCCAGAAACGATTGATCCACGTGAAACAATAGCCAATCAAGAAAGCTCCGTCGCTCAGTGGGACCGCCTTCGATGAGCTCGTGATTACGGGCGGAAATCACAACGCAGGGCAGGGCAGCTGCCAGTTCAGACATGCGGCTAACCGGACGCCCATCGATACGAGCCTGAGTGACGTTGCGCCCGCGCATGATGCCGAGGCGACGAGTTAGCTTGAGTTGATCATTATCAACGAGGGCTGAAACAGAAAGATCACTCAACTCATTGTTGACGATGGTGTTGATCTTTCCAGCCCTGAAACTGCGGCCATGGGCAAGAATAAATATGGATTCAAGCAGGCTGGTTTTGCCTGCGCCATTGTCGCCGTAAAGCAGGTTAACCCGATCGCCCGGGTCAATTGATACATCTTCGAGGTTGCGAACACCTCGAACTACCAGAGATGAAAGTTTCACCTCTAGAGTTTCATGGGCATCACCACGTATGTGCTTTGTTTGCTATCGCCGGGGTGGATGACCATGCTGCTGGTATTGTCGCGCAGGTTGAGCTCTGCTGTCTCTGAGTCAATGGCATTCAGCGCATCGAGCAGATAAACCACGTTAAAGCCGATTTCAATTGGCTCACCCTGATAGTCAATCTCGAGCTCGTCTTCGGCTTCTTCATGTCGTGGGTTATTGGTTTGAATGCCAAGCACTGATTTTTCCAGAGTCAAACGGACACCTTTGTAGGTTTCGTTAGCAAGGATGGCACTTCTGGATAACGCCTGTTTTAGCTGTTCGCGATCCACATTGGCTACGTTAGTACTATCGAGAGGGATAACACTTTCAAAATCGGGAAATTTTCCATCGATCAGTTTGCTGGTCATTTGCAGAGAACCCAGTGACACCTGCAAGTGGTTACTGGTTAGCCGCAGATTGATTCTGGAATCATCACTGCCGATCAATCGACCGAGTTCATTAATTGCTTTGCGAGGAATAATTGAAGAAACCGGTTCAGATGTTTCGACGTCTGCGGGCGTACGGTGAAGCGCCAGGCGGTGTCCGTCGGTGCTCACACAACAAAGCTCACCTTCGTTTATCTGTAATAACAGGCCATTGAGGTAATACCGGACATCCTGCTGCGCCATCGCGAAAGAAGTTCGCTTAATAGCTAGTTCGAGCTGGTTCTGCGGAATACTGACTTCTACTGCATCCGTTAATTCGTCAATGATCGGAAATTCTTCGACGGGCAGGGTGGCGAGTGTAAAACGGCTCTTGCCACACTTAATTCGCGCTCGATCACCATCAACTTCGAAATCAAGGCGAGCGTCGTCATGCAGTGACCGACAGATATCAAACAGCTTCCTGGCAGGTATCGTGGTCTTACCGGACTCGCTGCTTATCATCGGGATGCGGGTCCGCAGCTCCACTTCATTGTCAGTACCGGTCAGTTGCAGATAGTCTGGTTCTATCTCGAACAGCAGGTTATTCATAACCTCATGTGTTTGCTTTCTCTCAACCACACCCACGACCTGCTGCAAAGGTGGGAAAATTTCCAGTTTGGATATCGAGAATTTCATCGTTTAATAAATAGTGGTTTTATCTATAAAGACTGTATTAATAAGTGCTGTGTGTAAGCGACTTTGCTTTTTAAATTCGTATATTAATCAATAAGTTAAACAAGAAAACAGCCATTCGGACAGCGTGTCTAAGCTGTGGATAACTGATGGATCACCGAGGCTGCAACGGAGCGATTATTTACGCAAACCCGTTGTTAACAAATTATCCACAGTGTAATCGACAGCTTATTGTATAGCGAGTCCCACCGGTAGTTTCATTCAGCGTGACAGCAATCGCATCAACATCTTAAGGTCTTCTTCCATGCGGCTGTCTGATTGCTCCAGTTCTTTGATTTTGCGATGTGCGTGCAACACAGTTGTGTGGTCACGTCCGCCAAACGCATCTCCGATCTCGGGCAGGCTGTGCCGTGTCAATGTCTTAGACAGATGCATGGCGACCTGACGCGGACGTGCAATTGAGCGACTGCGCTTCTTGGACAGCAACTCAGAGCTTCTGACCTTGTAATATTCACAGACAGTTTTCTGGATATTTTCAATCGTGATCAGCTTTTCCTGAACCGCCAGCAAATCGCGCAGGGCTTCTTTGGCGAACTCTATAGTGATTGGTTTGCCGGTGAACTGTGAATTAGCGATAACGCGACGCAGCGCGCCTTCCAGTTCACGCACGTTTGAAACGATCCGCTGAGCAATAAAGAAACTGACATCCTCCGGCAGCGGGTAGCCCGACTGTTCTGCTTTGTTATTGAGAATCGCCACACGAGTTTCGAGTTCCGGGGGTTCAATGGCCACGGTCAGCCCCCATCCAAAGCGTGATTTCAGCCGCTCTTCAACGCCGTTGATTTCCTTTGGATAACGATCGCTGGTCAGGATTATCTGCTGGCCTTCTTCGATAAGTGCGTTAAACGTGTGGAAAAATTCTTCCTGCGTACGCTCTTTGTTGGCGAAAAACTGAATATCGTCGATGAGCAGGGCATCGAGAGAACGGTAGTGTTTTTTAAATTCGTTGATGGTGTAATTTTGAAGCGATTTAACCATCTCGCGCACGTAACGTTCTGAGTGCAGGTACTGCACACGCTTTTTGCCCTGACTGACCATCAGATTACCGACAGCCTGCATCAAATGTGTTTTGCCCAGGCCCACACCACCATAGATAAAGAGGGGGTTGTAGGATGTGCCAGGATTCTGTCCGATCTGAACCGCGGCGGCACGACCGAGTTGATTCGATTTACCCTCTACATAGGTGTCAAAAGTAAACTGCGGGTTTAGTGCGGTCTTGAACGGCTCGTGGTTTCTTGTCGGTGTAAAACCTGCTACGCCTCTGTTTGCCGGCGCACGCTCGCTGGTGTCGATATCGAGCGGGTTAGCGTCCACAGCTGCACGCTGGTAGCCACCTGTCTCGCTGCCGTTTTGTGTAGATCCGTGTACATCGTCAGCGGCTGAATCGGGCATCTCGAGTGGTTTGGCAGGTGCGGGTGTCTCACCATTGCCGATGTCGAGCAGGACATTGTAACTGTCGCGCTCCGCAAGCTGCCGGGCAATGCTGGTAATGCGCTCGGCGTAGTGATTTTTGACCCAGTCATGCACAAACCTGTTTGGCGCTAACAGTCTGATACCTTCATTGGTTTCAAGCGGTTGTAAACACAAAACCCATGTGTTCATCTCTTCGTGCGTGAGTTCGTTTGATAGATGCGACAGACAGCGATTCCAGACCGACAACGAGTGACACTCCCCGGTTATTTAATAGCGGTGCTTGTAGTTATGAAGGGTTAATTCAATAAGCGGTATTGGTGTGGGCGCAGCGGTTATCTGTTATTGGTCAGATATTTGGCGCGTATTATCGAGACGAGCTTTTCGCTCGTAGCCCACAACCTTCGAAAATAGTCTATTACTGTTCGGGAAAGTTATCCACAAGTGATTTATCGAAATCGGTAAGTGTAATTATTGACACAGACGGGTAGTTATCGCGATAATCCGCCAGTTAACCTTGCCGAACGATAGCACTGTGTGGCTATCCCCAATCAAACCCGGTATACAATCCAATGAAACAAACTTTTCAGCCCAGCAACCTGCGGCGCAAGCGTACACACGGTTTCAGAGCACGCATGGCCACTCGTGGCGGTCGTGCTGTCATCCGAGCCAGAAGAGCAAAAGGTCGCCGTCGACTTTCAGCCTAGCGCCATACCGGCTGCTGTTACGGTCTGACTACCAGCGAAAGAAGCTGTTGCGACATCCGGACCCGGATCCCGGTTCCTGGTTTTTTTGCGTCTAAGCGGGTGGTAAAAAGCGAAGCTGCCGGCAGGTCTTTTCCCTGCAGGGCCAATAGCTGGTTAACAGTGTCTGCTTGCAGGTGTCATGTCGTTGCTCCCTGTAAATCTGTCGCACGATATGAACATGCAACCCCACGCAAACAATTTTGCCCGGTCGAAGCGCCTGACCGAAGCGGTGCAGTTCAAACGAGTTTTTGAGTCCAACAGTCGGGTAGGCGATCGGTACTGGACGATTCTGTATCGCACCAACGATGCAGACACTGCGCGACTCGGGATGGCGGTTGCGAAGAAGCGAGTCCGGCGTTCTGTTGATCGGAGCCGCTTGAAACGGCTGGTGCGGGAATCATTTCGCCTGAGCAAATTGCCCTGTGTTGATATTGTGGTCATGCCAAAAGGGCAGTGCACCACCGCATCATCTTCGGATCTGACGCGAAGCCTCAACAAACAATGGTCACGGATCGCGAAACAATGCGCCGCCTAGTTGCCGCTGTTATCGTGTTCTACCAGCGCTTTATCAGTATCCTGCTGCCACCGCGTTGTCGCTATTATCCGACATGTTCGCAATACGCGCTTGAAGCGGTAGACCGATTCGGTGTCGGACGGGGTTTGTGGCTGGGTGCCAAAAGACTCTGCCGCTGCCACCCGTGGGGCGGTTCGGGTTACGATCCGGTGCCCGGGGTTGCCGGTGGTTGTAATGAGGCGGCGTGTGAAACGCAGTGCTGCGATGATCGAGGCGGAATTGATGATGACGGTTCGCTCGCAACGGATGTGAACCGCAACGTCACCATCAACAGTATGAGTACCGATGCAGGCAACCCGCACAATCGGCAATCCAGATTAAACGAGGCCGGGTAACGTTAGTGACTTATCACAGTAATTCTAATAAAAACGACGGTAGCAGAGTCTGATAATGGACAACCAGCGATTACTTCTTTGGGCAGCGCTCGGCTTTTTGTTGCTGCAGATCTGGACATCCTGGCAAATCGACTACGGTCCGCGGCCACAGCCGGCGCCGGTAGCCGATGCCACCCAGCCGTCAGTCAATACCGGAGTTATCGATCAGAGCGAAACCCCGGCTGCGAACAACGATCTGCCAACGCCCGCAACTACCGAGGCCAGCTCGTCGACTACCGCTCAGACGTCGGCACTTCCAACTGATAACGAATCTGTTGCTGAAGCGGGCACTCAAATTATGGTTGAAACTGACACGTTGCGCGTGTCAATCGGCACCAAAGGCGGTGATATCAATCGTGTCGAATTGCTGCAATACCCCACATCAATACAAACCCCGGAAGACCCGTTCGAGTTGATGAGCAATCAGGAAGGGAACTTCTTCATTGCACAATCAGGATTGCAGTCAACCAGCGCCGATGTGCCAACGCATCACTCAGTGTTCAAGGCGGAGCAGACGGAATACACCCTGGCAGATGGCAGTGATCAGATTCGCGTTCCCCTGACATGGGTATCGGAGTCAGGCGTCGAGGTAACCAAAACTTACACCTTTTCGCGTGATCGATATTTTGTCGAGGTGGATTACACGATCAACAATAACAGCGGCGCTGAGTTTGCCGTCAATCAGTACAGGCAGTTGCGCCGCAAGCCAGTCACCGACGACGAGACACAGAGCTTTATCTACACCTTTATCGGCGGTGTTTACAGTACTGCTGAAGATCGTTACTCCAAAATCAGCTTTGATGACTTCGATGATGCTGCCAACACCCTGACCACGGTCGGTGGCTGGACCGCCATCATTGAACACTATTTTCTCGGTGCGTGGATTCCGCAGCCGGAAGAAAATAACACCTTTTACACCAAGGCTCTCAGCAGCCCGCAGCGCTACATCATCGGTATGCAGTCGGAAGCCTTGCGGATTGCCGACGGCAGCAGCGGTGAGCTTTCAACCGGTTTGTTTGTCGGTCCAAAAATACAGGACCGCATGGCGAAGGTTGCGCCACATCTGGACCTGACTGTCGACTATGGCTTTTTGTCAGTCATTGCCAAGCCGATTTTCTGGTTACTGCAGAAAATTCACGCGCTGGTCGGCAACTGGGGCTGGGCGATTGTCGGCGTAACCATGTGTATCAAGCTGATTTTCTACAAGTTGTCAGAGGCCAGCTATCGATCCATGGCACGTATGCGCAAATTGCAGCCGCAGCTCGCTTCGCTGAAAGAGCGTTACGGTGATGATCGCGCCAAAATGGGTCAGGCGACGATGGACCTGTATAAAAAGGAAAAGGTCAATCCGCTGGGTGGCTGTTTGCCAATCCTGGTGCAGATACCGGTGTTTATCTCGCTGTACTGGGTGCTGCTCGAAAGTGTGGAGCTGCGCCAGGCGCCGTGGATATTATGGATTGAAGATTTATCATTAATGGATAAATTCTACGTACTGCCGGTGATCATGGGGGTAACCATGTTTATCCAGCAGAAGCTTAATCCGGCGCCGGTTGATCCGATTCAGGCTAAGGTGTTTATGTTTATGCCACTGATCTTTACCGTCTTTTTCGCATTCTTTCCGGCGGGTCTGGTGCTTTACTGGGTGGTCAACAACACTCTGTCGATTGCACAGCAGTACTACATCAC
>CAYMFQ010000033.1:0-12913 GCA_964389335.1 uncultured Granulosicoccaceae bacterium | reverse complement strand
GGCGAATTTACCGAACGCGCATTCCTCAACAATAAAATGGATCTGGCGCAGGCTGAGGCCGTTGCCGACCTGATTGAAAGCAATAGCCGAGAGGCAGCACGTGCGGCTGTCGAGTCGCTGCGCGGCGCTTTTTCAGAAGGTGTGTCGACCATTCGCGATCAGTTAATCGATGCGCGTGTCTACATCGAGGCGGCACTTGATTTTTCCGAAGAAGAAATCGACTTTCTGGCTGATCAGGCACTGACAGATCGATTGTCCGGCCTTGGCAAATCGATTGAGCAATTGCTGGCGCGTGCCACTGAAGGCCGTTTGATGCGTGATGGCATTACCGTCGTTATTGTCGGGGAGCCGAACGTCGGCAAGTCGAGTCTGCTCAATGCGCTGACCGGTGAAGACAGTGCTATCGTAACCGATATCCCCGGCACCACACGCGACCTGCTGCGAGAGGTCATTGTGATTGACGGATTGCCCGTGCATATTGTCGATACTGCGGGTTTGCGCGATACCGAGGACAAGGTGGAACTCGAAGGCATTCGCCGTGCCCGCCGTCAGATCGACAGTGCCGATCATGTGCTTGCTGTTCGCCAGGCAGGCGAGGGTCCCGATGCAGGGTTGCTGCATGACCTGTTATCGTCCATCCCGGTGACATGGGTCTACAACAAGCTTGACCTTGCAGAAACTTCCACTGATCGTGACGGTTTGTATGTGTCTGCCAAAACCGGTCAGGGGCTCGATGCCTTACGTGCGCACATCAAGCAGGTGGCGGGTTTTGTCTCCACGCCGGAAGGTGCGTTTATGGCACGGCGACGCCATATCGATGCGCTGCAGGCGGCACTGGCCCACGCCGAACTGGCCCGAGACCACATTGTCGGTAACGGTGCAGGCGAGCTCGCCGCTGAAGAATTGCGCATGGCGCAGGATCAGTTAAATCTGATCACCGGTGAATTCAGCAGCGATGATCTGCTCGGCGAGATTTTTGGTCGCTTTTGTATTGGCAAGTAGTTGGCAAAGAACACACGCAATTAACGTTACAATGGCGGTTTCACTGTGGTGGCGGGGATTGCTGCCATATTTGAAATTTAACGCTTGGTAAACACACTGGCAAACAGCACCAGGTCGGCAGATATGCAAAAAGATAACAACTACGACGTCATCGTTGTCGGTGGCGGTCATGCCGGTACCGAGGCGGCGCTGGCGGCCAGTCGTGCGGGCGCCAGCACACTGTTGCTGACGCACAATATAGAAACCATCGGTCAGATGAGCTGCAATCCTGCCATTGGCGGAATTGGAAAAGGTCATCTGGTTAAAGAGATAGATGCACTTGGTGGTGTTATGGCGCGTGCGGCAGATGCCGCCGGAATACATATTCGCACACTGAATCAGCGCAAAGGACCAGCGGTGCGTGCAACGCGCGCACAGGCTGATCGACAGCTCTATCGCGCCGCAATTCGCCACGCGGTAGAAAACCAGCCTGGCCTGCGACTGTTTCAGCAGGGTGTCGATGATCTGCTGATGGACGGTGATCGCTGCTGCGGTGTGGTAACCGAATCAGGCTTACAGTTTACGGCTTCTTCCGTGGTGTTGACGGTCGGCACCTTCCTCGGCGGCAAAATTCATATCGGCGATGTGCAGCGCTCGGGTGGACGCGCCGGAGACGCACCATCGATTGCGCTGGCTTCGCGCCTGCGGGAATTACCGTTTCGTGTGGCGCGACTAAAGACCGGTACCCCACCGCGTATCGACAGCCGCAGCATCGATTACCGCGAACTGGAAGAGCAGCCCGGTGATTCGCCGCGACCGGTGTTTTCGTATCTCGGTTCGACCGATGACCATCCGCCGCAGACGGTGTGTCATATCACTCACACCAACGAAAAAACGCACGACATCATTCGCAGTAATCTGCAACGCTCGGCCATGTATTCAGGCAACATTGAAGGGGTAGGGCCGCGCTATTGTCCGTCAATTGAAGACAAAGTGGTGCGCTTCGCCGACCGCACGTCACACCAGATTTTTATTGAACCTGAAGGTCTGAATACCCATGAGGTCTACCCCAACGGCATTTCCACCAGCCTGCCGTTTG
The DNA here is from genome assembly GCA_964389335.1 of uncultured Granulosicoccaceae bacterium. GTDB lineage: Bacteria > Pseudomonadota > Gammaproteobacteria > Granulosicoccales > Granulosicoccaceae. The sequence goes on along the minus strand of CAYMFQ010000033.1, from coordinate 10,833 downwards.
AGGTTCAGACAGACTATGTACGCAGCATCAGGGGTTTTGAGCAGGCGCACATTACGCGCGCGGGCTACGCCATTGAATACGACTTCTTTGATCCGCGTGATCTGAAACCATCGCTTGAAACTCGTTTCATAGAGCATCTGTATTTTGCCGGCCAGATTAACGGTACCACCGGTTACGAAGAGGCCGCCGCACAGGGGCTGATTGCAGGTGTCAATGCGGCGCGTCAGGTGCAGCAGCTTGAGTCATGGTCGCCGCGGCGCGATGAAGCGTATATTGGCGTGCTGATCGACGATCTGATCACCCGAGGTACCGCAGAGCCGTATCGCATGTTCACGAGTCGGGCGGAGTATCGATTGATGTTGCGTGAAGACAATGCGGATCTGCGCCTGACCGAGCGCGGCCGCGAGTTGGGTCTGGTATCGGAGCAGCGCTGGTCACATTTCAACAAAAAGCGTGAGGCCATTGAGGCGACGCGTGAATCACTCGCCGGCTGGTTTGTCCGAGCGGACAGCGAAGAAGCTGCTGCAATAGCAAAACGCTTTGATGTGCCTGTGCAAAAAGATCAGCCTGCCATCGAATTGCTGCGTCGACCGGAACTGTCGTGTCAGGTATTGCAGTCGATGTTTCCGGAACGTGTGGAATGCACTGAGCCGGCGGTGCTCGAGCAGCTGGAAATACAGGTGCGATACCAGGGCTATATTGATCGTCAGCGCAACGAAGTGGAAAAGCAGCGCCGCCACAACGACACCACCATACCGAATTCACTGGATTATCAATCTGTGTCCGGGCTGTCCGCCGAGGTGCAGCAAAAACTGACCGAACAGCGCCCTGCCACCATAGGGCAGGCGTCACGTATTCCCGGTGTAACACCGGCTGCGGTATCTTTGATTCTGGTCAGCCTGAAAAAACAGGAACTCCGACAGGCGGCTGGTGCACTGTAGTGTGTACCATCGCCTACAACCTGTTTAACGCTGTTGGTCAGCTATCGCAATGAGCTTATCCGTTGACGCCGAGTTGCTGCGGCAACTGGCGGAAGGTCTTGAGCAGATGCAGCTCAAGGTAGCGGAAGCAGACCAGCAGCGGCTGGTCTGCTACATCGAGATGCTGCACAAATGGAACAAAACCCACAATCTCACGGCGATTCGAAATCCGCAGCAAATGGTTACCCGCCATCTGCTCGACTCATTGTCGATCGCGGGTTATCTGCAGGGTAACTCTTTGCTTGATGTGGGCTCAGGCGCGGGTTTGCCGGGAATTCCGCTGGCTATCATCAAACCTCACCTGAATGTAACGCTGCTTGATAGCGTTTTAAAAAAAACTCGCTTTATGCTGTTTGCAGCCGGGCAACTCGAACTGTCAAATGTCAACGTGTTGCATACGCGGGTCGAGGCGCTGGCAAGCGCCGATGCGTCGAACGGAAGCAACCCTGATGAACCCGGGTGTGAGCCGCAGGGTTTCGATATGATTGTGGCAAGGGCGTTTTCATCAATCGATAAACTCTGTGCACTGACCTCGCACCTGCTGGCGCCACACGGTCAAATTCTGGCGATGATCGGGAAGCCTGTCGAGGCGGAAAATACCGGGTTTTCCAGTACCGTAACGACAAACGATGGCAGTGTATTTAGCGTCACAAGATCGGAGAAATTGTTCGTACCCGGTGAAAACGGACAACGCAACATAGTAATATTGCAAAAGCGCTAGCGGGCTGCGCGGCCTGGCTGGCGCGTGTGGCGTAACCTGACGAATTTGTTTGGCCGCCAAACCGGGATACCCATGGCCAAAGTAATAGCAATAGCAAATCAAAAAGGTGGCGTTGGCAAAACCACCACTGCAATAAATCTGTCGGCGGCCCTCGGTGAAACCCAGCGTCGCGTGTTGCTGATCGATATGGATCCGCAGGGCAATGCCACTACCGGATCCGGTGTCGATAAAGAAGCGCTCGAGCTCAGTGTTTGCGATGTACTACTCGGTGGCTGCAACTGCCAGGACGCCATTTGTTCACCGGAGCACGTTAAATACGATGTACTGCCAAGTAACGCGGATCTGACCGCCGCTGAAGTACAACTCATGCCGCAACGCGGTCGCGAGCGTCGACTGGCACTGGCGCTGGCCGAGGTGGCCGATCAATACGAATATATCTACATCGATTGTCCACCTTCGCTCAATGTGCTGACGCTTAATGCATTTGTCGCCGCTCACGGTGTGCTGATTCCGATGCAATGCGAGTACTATGCGCTGGAAGGGTTATCCTCATTGCTGCGCACGATCAAACAGGTACAGGCAACGGTTAACCCGAAACTCGGCATCGAGGGCATACTGCGCACCATGTTCGATGGCCGTTTGAAACTTGGTCACGAAGTATCCAATCAGTTGATCGAGCACTTCGAGTCGAAGGTGTATCGAACCATCATCCCGCGCAATACACGCCTTGCCGAAGCACCGAGCTTCGGTCAGCCAATTGTCTACTATGACAAATCGTCGCGCGGGTCGATCGCCTATCTGGCACTGGCAGGCGAGATCATACGGCGCGAAGTCAGCCGTCAGGCCGCTCTGCAGCGAGGTGAGTCCGATCGGGCAGACACCGAGCGCACAACCAGGGAGCACGCCGATGGCCACAGCGACGGGCCGCACGAAGAGATGGTCCCCAGTGTGTAAATTGCAGGATTGAAATAAATTGTCGAGATTAAAAAAAAGCGGTCTCGGCCGCGGGCTTGGCGCGCTGCTTGAGGGCGTCGACATGGCCGCTCCGGTGGCGACGGAAACTCCTGCGGCTGGCACTGAAACAGCGTCGGACGCCGACAGTGTCAGCAATGTGCCGATAGAATCGATCACACGCGGCATCTACCAGCCGCGCGTTCATTTTGACGAAACCGCATTACAGGAGCTGGCTGACTCAATTTCCACACAGGGCCTGATTCAACCGGTGTTGCTGCGCAAACGTGGTGGTGGCTATGAACTGATTGCCGGTGAACGGCGCTGGCGCGCAGCCAAACTTGCAGGGCTCGAGGCGATACCCGCCATTGTGCGGGAGATGGACGACAGCGCCGTCGCGGCTGTCACTCTAATCGAGAACATCCAGCGCGAAGACCTGAACCCGCTGGAAGAGGCGCGTGCGCTGCAGCGTCTGCGAGAAGAATTCGAAATGACACACCAGGCAGTGGCTGACGCCGTCGGTCGTTCTCGTGCGGCTGTCACCAACCTGATGCGACTGCTCGAGCTCGATGAGCGCGTGGCAAAACTGCTGGCAGAGGGCAAGCTGGAAATGGGTCATGCGCGTGCGCTGCTGTCACTCGATGCCGCTGACCAGCATATGCTGGCGATGAAGATATACGCTGAGGGTTTGAGCGTAAGGGCCACAGAGAAGCTCGTACGCGAAGGTGTGCAGAACAAGTCAGCGGCTAAAAAGAAGGTCAGCGGCGCCAGTACGCGGCAGAACAGTCATATCAAAGCGCTGGAGAGCGAACTGTCAGACAAGCTTGGCGCAAAGGTTAGTATCAACCACGGTGCCAATAGCAAAGGCAGTGTCACCATCGGTTACAACTCACTTGATGAACTGGACGGAATATTGTCACACATCCAGTAAATAATGGCGTATGGTTGGGCTCGATTTTAGCAGGGTGACTACGCATCACTGCGGTGCTTTTTCTGCATCGGTTTAGGCAGATCACTTGACCCGTGTGTGACGCGAATTTATACTGCCGCGCGTCGATTGCAGGGCTTGTATTTTTCCGCGACGGATCGCATCTTATAGTCTATACAGTAATGGAGTGTGCTGGATGGCAAATCGCTCGCCGCACATGGCCGTTATTCGGCGTCTGTTATTGATCCAACTGCTGGTTGCAGCGGTATTCCCACTGGTAATGTTGCCTTTTGGAATGAACGCTGCATTGTCGGCAGCGGCGGGTGGACTCGCCAGCTTGATTCCCAATTTGTATTTCGCCTATCGAACATTCAAGTACACGGGTGCGAGGTCTGCCCAAATGATAGTGCGGTCGTTTTACGCAGGTGAAGCAGTCAAGCTCATAATGACCGCGCTAATCTTTGCGGTGGTGTTCAAATATCTGAAAACGCTTAACGTGGCTGCACTGTTCGGCGGGTTCATCATGGTTCAAATGGCAGTCTGGCTGACCCCGCTGCTGTCGAACCGCTAAAAGAATTCCAAGTATTGTTTAAAAAAACCTATGGCTAACCCTGAATCAGGTACTGTAACCGCCTCCGAATATATTCAGCATCACCTGCAAAACCTCACTTTCGGCAACCACCCTGAGAAAGGCTGGGGTATTGCTCATGGTGCTGAAGAAGCGCAGGCGATGGGGTTTTGGGCGATACACCTCGACTCGATGTTCTGGTCGATATTCCTTGGCTGCATCTTCTGCTTTGTGTTCTGGCTGGGCGCCAAACGCGCGCATGCCGGTGTACCGAGCGGTATTCAGAACTTCTGTGAAATGCTGGTCGACTTCGTCGACGGCAGTGTCAAAGACACATTTCACGGCGAAAACAAACTCATAGCACCACTGGCACTTACCATTGCCGTATGGGTTTTCCTCATGAACCTCATGGATCTGGTGCCGGTAGACTTTATCCCGGAATTCGCCAAGCGCGTGCTTGGTATTGAATACATGAAGGTTGTACCGACCACCGATGTGAACGTGACACTCGGTATGTCTCTGTCGGTCTTTGCACTGATCATTTACTACAGTCTCAAGGTCAAAGGGGCCAAGGGTTTTCTCGCAGAACTGACACTGCAACCCTTCTCCAGCGACAACAAGTTCATCAAGTATGCGTTTGTTCCTGTTAACCTGCTGCTTGAAGGTGTTGGGCTGATAGCCAAGCCCATCTCACTGGCGTTGCGATTGTTCGGCAACCTCTACGCGGGTGAACTGATCTTTATCCTGATTGCGCTGCTGCCTTTCTATCTGCAGTGGGCACTCTCGATTCCATGGGCTATTTTCCACATACTTGTTATTGTTCTGCAGGCATTTATTTTCATGATGCTGACCATTGTCTACCTGACAATGGCGCACGAACATCACTAGTTTTTAAGCGTTTTTTTCTCTTTCGACCTACAACACATCAGGAGCTAAGATGGGCACAGGTTTCGTAGTTGGTATGACAGCGATCGCGGTTGCACTGTTGATCGGTATGGGTGCACTCGGCACCGCAATTGGTTTTGGACTGCTCGGCGGTCGTTTTCTGGAAGGTGCTGCGCGCCAGCCTGAAATGGTCCCGATGTTACAGGTTAAAATGTTTATCGTTGCGGGCCTGCTCGACGCGGTAACCATGATCGGTGTTGGTATCGCTCTGTTCTTCACTTTTGCGAACCCCTTTGTCGCTCAGGTGGCGGGATAACTCGAACCGTTCGTTCGTTTAACTTTCCCGAACCGCAGGAGATAACCGGGTGAATATTAATCTTACCCTTATCGGACAGGCTATCGCGTTCGCCGGATTCGTGTGGTTTTGCATGAAGTTCGTCTGGCCGCCGTTGATAGCCGCCATGCGCGAGCGTCAGGCAGCCATAGCCGAAGGGCTGGCAGCCGCTGAAAAAAGCGCACAGGCAGAAGAAGAAGCGAAAGCTGAAGCGGAGAATATTCTCGCTGAAGCACGCAACCAGGCTGCTGAAATCGTGTCGCAGGCGCAAAAGCGCGGTAACGACATCGTCGAGGACGCCAAGAGAACGGCGACCAGCGAAAGCGATCGTCTGAAAGCCAGTGCTCAGGCTGAGCTCGAGCAGGAAGTCGTCAGCGCTAAAGAGAGTCTGCGTCAGCAGGTATCTGCGGTAGCAGTAGCCGGCGCTGAGAAGATCCTCAAGCGTGAAGTCGATGCCAATGCACACGCAAGCATCCTTGACGATTTAATCGCCAAGATTTAGGACGCCACTCATGTCAGAGAATGTCACTGCAGCACGGCCTTACGCCAAGGCCATTTTTGAGCTCGCAAAAAAGGGCGCTAACTTTGATGTCTGGTCTGATCGACTGAAGTTCTTGTCCGCCGTGGTAGCGGACGAGAGCGTTGCTTCAGTGCTCGACCAGCCCAATAGCACTGCGAGTGATCGCGCTGCGATGATTGAAAAGATTGCCGGTGACCGGCTCGACGGCGAAGCGGTTAATACTGTTCGCCTGCTGGCTGAAAACGGTCGCCTCGGGTTGATGAGTTCTATCGCAACCCTTTACGACGAATATCGGTCTGAGGACGAGGGCACGCTGGAAGCCACCGTGATCTCGGCCCAGGCACTCGATGATACCTATCGAGACAAACTTGCGCAGTCACTGGAGCGCAAGTTCAACAAGAAAATCAATATCGTCAACACCATTGATGAGTCGCTTATTGGCGGCGCCATCATTCGGGCGGGCGATGTGGTTATTGACGGTTCGGTTAAAGGCAAGCTGTCACAGCTTGGCAGTAACCTGAGCGCCTGATCAGCACGCGCCCGTCAACAGCCAGAACAGAATTATCTAGAGGACGACACTAATGCAACTCAACCCATCTGAAATCAGCGAGCTGATCAAGGAGCGGATTGGTAACTTCGAGGCCTCTTCAGAGGCACGCACCGAAGGCACCATCGTCAGTCTCAGTGACGGTATCGTACGCATACACGGTCTGACCGACGTAATGTCGGGTGAGATGATCGAATTCCCCGGCGATACTTATGGTCTGGCGCTGAACCTCGAGCGCGACTCAGTTGGTGCGGTAATTCTGGGTTCATACGGTCACATCTCGGAAGGCGACAAGGTTCGCTGTACCGGTAAGATTCTCGAAGTACCAGTTGGCGAGCAAATGCTGGGCCGCGTGGTCAACGCACTGGGTGAGCCAATCGATGGCAAAGGCCCTATCAATACCGAGCACACCTCTCCGATTGAGAAGGTAGCACCGGGCGTTATCTGGCGTAAGTCAGTCGATCAGCCGGTACAAACCGGTCTGAAATCTATCGACTCGATGGTGCCAATCGGCCGTGGTCAGCGTGAATTGATTATCGGTGACAGACAGACGGGTAAAACTGCGGTTGCGATCGATGCGATCATCAACCAGAAAGACACCGGTATTAAGTGTATCTACGTAGCGGTTGGTCAGAAGCAGTCAACTATCGCCAACGTGGTAACCAAGCTTGAAGAGCACGGTGCACTCGACAACACCATCGTCGTTGCCGCCGGTGCTTCCGAGTCAGCGGCGATGAACTTTATCGCACCTTACTCCGGTTGCTCCATGGGTGAGTACTTCCGCGATATCGGTGAAGACGCACTGATCGTTTATGATGACTTAACCAAGCAGGCCTGGGGCTATCGTCAGGTATCACTGCTGCTGCGTCGTCCGCCGGGTCGTGAAGCGTATCCGGGTGACGTTTTCTACCTGCACTCACGACTGCTTGAGCGCGCTGCACGTGTCAGCGAAGAGTACGTTGAGAAAGAAACCGGAGGCCGTGTAAAAGGCAAAACCGGTTCTTTGACGGCACTGCCTATCATTGAAACACAGGCTGGTGACGTATCGGCATTCGTACCAACCAACGTGATCTCTATCACCGACGGCCAGATCTTCCTTGAGAGTGATCTCTTCAACGCCGGTATCCGCCCTGCGATCAACGCGGGTCTGTCAGTATCGCGCGTAGGTGGTGCAGCACAGACCAAGATCATTAAGAAACTCGGTGGTGGTATTCGACTGGCACTGGCGCAGTATCGTGAACTGGCGGCATTCGCACAGTTTGCATCGGACCTTGACGAAGCGACTCGTAAGCAGCTTGAGCGTGGTCAGCGCGTTACAGAACTGATGAAGCAGAAGCAGTACTCGCCACTGAATGTTGGTGAGATGGCTATCTCACTGTACGCGGCGAACGAAGGCTATCTCGATAATCTCGAAGTCAGCCAGGTGGTGCCTTTCGAAGAAGGGCTGCATGCGCATGTTCGTTCCGGACACCAGGCCATACTTGACAAGATCAACGAGGCTGGCGACTACAACGACGACATCGAAGCCGGTATTAAGTCTGCTATCGATGACTTCGTCGCCAACGGCGTCTACTAGTACTCTGAGAGAAAGACATGGCTGGCGCTAAAGAAATACGCACCAAGATCAAGAGTATTCAAAACACTCAGAAGATCACCAAAGCGATGGAGATGGTCGCTGCGAGTAAAATGCGCAAAGCGCAGGATCGCATGGAGGCTGCACGGCCCTACGCGCTCAAAATCCGCAGCGTGGTCGGTCACCTTGCCGCCGGTAACGTTGAGTACAAGCACCCGTACCTGATCGAGAAACCCGAGGTTTCTCGTGTCGGTTACATTGTTGTGTCTACGGATCGCGGCCTTTGCGGTGGTCTGAACATCAACGCATTTAAACAGGCAGTTGCGTCGATGCGTGAGTACTCAGAAGCCGGTGTCGAGATAGATGTTTGCACCATCGGCAAAAAGGCGCAGAGCTTTTTCAGGCGCCTCGGCAGCAATGTGGTTGCTGAAGTGTCAGACCTTGGTGATGCGCCGAAGCTTGCTGATATCACCGGTCCAATCAAGGTTATGCTCGACGCGTATGACGAAGGTCGTCTCGACCGGTTGTACCTGGTAGAGAACGACTTTGTAAATACCATGACGCAGTCGCCGAAGGTTGAACAACTGGTACCCACCGTTCCGGATACCGATGAGCGTTTGTCCCATCACTGGGATTACCTCTATGAGCCTGATTCCAAAGAAGTACTCGATGAACTGATGAAGCGTTACATCGAGTCAATTGTCTATCAGGCGGTGGTTGAAAACACCGCATGTGAGATGGCTGCACGTATGGTTGCAATGAAAAGCGCGACCGATAACGCCGGTGACATCATCGACAACCTGCAGCTGGTCTATAACAAAGCGCGACAGGCCGCGATCACTCAGGAAATTTCCGAGATCGTTGGTGGTGCCGCAGCGGTTTAACCCGTTGCAGCAGCTGCCTCATGGCAGCTAGCCGTGCGTGACACAGAATACTTTTAAGCACTAAATAGAATTATTAACGAGGAACACACATGAGTTCTGGATCAATAGTCGAAATTATCGGCGCGGTAGTGGACGTAGAATTTCCACGTGACTCAGTGCCCAAGATTTACGACGCGCTGACAATCGACGGAACCGAGACCACACTTGAAGTGCAGGGTCAGCTTGGTGATGGTGTTGTACGTACCATCGCGATGGGTTCCTCCGAGGGTCTGCGTCGTGGTATCGAAGTCGGCAACACCGGCGCACCTATCTCTGTACCGGTTGGTGAAGCCACACTGGGTCGCATCATGGATGTACTGGGCAACCCGATCGACGAAGCCGGCCCCATCGGTACACAAGAGCGCTCGCCCATTCACCGTGCGGCTCCCACATACGCAGAACAGGCAGGTTCTACAGAACTGCTCGAAACCGGTATCAAGGTAATCGACTTGCTTTGCCCGTTCGCCAAAGGCGGTAAGGTTGGACTGTTCGGTGGTGCGGGTGTAGGCAAGACCGTAAACATGATGGAGCTGATTCGAAACATCGCGATCGAGCACTCCGGTTACTCGGTATTTGCGGGCGTGGGTGAGCGTACTCGTGAAGGGAACGACTTCTACCACGAAATGAAAGAGTCAAACGTACTCGACAAAGTATCACTGGTATACGGCCAGATGAACGAACCGCCAGGCAACAGACTGCGTGTTGCACTGACCGGTTTGACCATGGCTGAGTTCTTCCGTGACGAAGGCCGTGACGTTCTGATGTTTATCGACAACATTTATCGTTACACACTGGCCGGTACCGAGGTATCAGCACTGCTGGGTCGTATGCCTTCAGCGGTAGGTTATCAGCCGACACTGGCTGAGGAAATGGGTGTACTGCAGGAACGGATCACCTCTACAAAGACCGGTTCAATCACCTCAATCCAGGCGGTATACGTACCGGCGGATGACTTGACTGACCCCTCACCTGCTACCACGTTTGCTCACCTTGATGCGACAGTAGTACTTTCACGTAACATCGCGGAATTGGGTATTTATCCGGCGGTTGACCCGCTTGACTCTACCAGCCGTCAGCTCGACCCACTGGTTATCGGTGCCGAGCACTACGACACCGCACGTGACGTTCAGAACACGCTGCAGCGTTATAAGGAACTGAAAGACATCATTGCGATTCTCGGCATGGACGAATTGTCTGAAGAAGACAAACTCGTTGTTGCCCGTGCTCGTAAAGTGCAGCAGTTTCTGTCTCAGCCGTTCTTCGTAGCGGAAGTCTTCACCGGCTCTCCGGGTAAGTACTGCTCGCTGAAGGACACCATCGCAGGTTTCCGTGGCATTGTTGACGGCGAATACGATCACCTGCCGGAGCAGGCGTTCTACATGGTCGGCAGCATCGAAGAAGCGGTCGAAAAAGCCAAGTCGATCTCTTAAGACGGCGCCGGCAACTAACAGGTCTGGAGTAAATCTATGGCTAACACCATGCAGGTGGACATTGTCAGCGCTGAAGAAGAGGTTTTCTCTGGCGAAGCGACAATGCTTATCGTGTCTGCAGCGGCCGGTGATGTTGGTATCGCCCCGGGTCACGCGGCATTTATCTCACCGATAAAGCCGGGTGACATTGCGATCCATGCCAACGGAGAAGAGCAGCATATCTACGTTTCCGGCGGTATGGTTGAAGTACAGCCGCACGTCGTTACTGTGCTGGCTGATACCGCAATACGCGGCGGTGACCTTGACGAATCCGAAGCTGAAGAAGCGCGAGCTCGCGCTGAAGAGCTGGTAAAGGAAAAGCAGGGCACGCCTGACTATGCAGCGGCAGCCGCAGAGCTTGCCGAGGCATCAGCGCGACTCACCGTACTGAAGAAGATTAAGAACGCCACAAAGTAATTTAATACCGGCGTTTC
>CAYMFQ010000032.1:11213-40889 GCA_964389335.1 uncultured Granulosicoccaceae bacterium | reverse complement strand
TACAATATGTCCCTGGCGGATATAAATACCGGTGAAAATCTGTTCGCGTCTGACAATGATGAGCGCGGTTGTGACCTGGGGCGTGAGGGTTATTATTTCATTGGCGGTATTCTGAAGCATCTGCCGGCACTGTGTGCGGTCATCACCCCGACAATTAACAGCTACAAGCGGCTCATCAAAGAAGGCAGCATGTCCGGGTTCACCTGGGCGCCGGTGTTTGCCTGCTTCGGCAACAATAATCGTACTAACGCTGTGCGGGTTCCGCTGGGTGGCGGACGTGTGGAATTACGAGCGGCAGACATTTCGAACAATCCTTATCTCGGTGGTGCTCTGGTGCTGGCGGCAGGGCTTGAAGGTATTCGCGAAAAAATTGATCCGGGTGCGCCACATACAGACAACATGTACCTGAAGAGTGCTGAAGAGTTGGCAAGCCTCGGTGTAAGCTACCTGCCAAGAACACTCGCAGAAGCCGTTGATGCGTTCGAGGCCGATCCGCTGGCGCGTGAGGTGTTCGGTGATTTAATGGCTAATACCTATGTGCAGTTCAAGCGTGAGGAATGGGAGAGCTACATGAACCATGTGTCTGACTGGGAACGTGATCGCTACCTGAAGTTTTACTAATGCCCGACTACCGCGTTTTCGAGTGTGGTGATGTCACGCTTCAAAGCAACGTGGTGTTGAAGCGAGCGCAACTGGCTTATCAAACTTACGGCAAGTTAAACGCGGCGGCTGATAACGCCGTGTTAATACCCAGTTTCTATACGGGTACTCATTTCCGTTCTGAGGCTTACTTTGGGCCGGGCCGATCCATCGATACGGATCGGTATTTTGTCGTGGCGACGAATATGTTTGGCAACGGGTTGTCAACGTCACCGAGTAATGCAGAGGCTTCCCAGGCGGCGGGTCAGTTTCCGCTGATCACAATCTACGATAACGTTTCGCTGCAGCATCGTCTGCTTGAACATCTGGGGGTTAAGCACCTAAAGCTGGTTGCTGGCTGGTCCATGGGGGCGATACAGGCGTATCATTTCGCGGCTTTTTACCCTGCCATGGTAGAGGCATTGCTGCCGTTTTGTGGGGCCGCGCGGTGCTCACCGCACAATCACGTTTTTCTTGAAGGGGCTAAGGCTGCGTTATGTGCAGACCCGACCTTTGACGAGGGGCGATATTCGGCACCACCCGAGGCCGGATTAAAGGCGTTTGGAAGGGTGTACTGTGGCTGGGCGTACTCACAGGCGTTTTTTCGTCATGGTCTCTATCGCGTATTGGGTTTTGACAGCATCGAAGCGCTGTTGCGTGACTGGGAGCAGGATCACCTCGCATGGGATGCGAACAATCTATTGGCCAAGCTCGCAACGTGGCAGCATGCAGATATTGCTGCGCACACCGCCTTTGACGGTGATTTTAAACGTGCCATGAGTGCGATACAGGCGCGTACACGGGTCATGCCGTGCCGCACCGATTTGTACTTTCCGCCGGAGGATAGCGAAGAAGAAGTCAGTGCAATGCCGAACGCGGAGCTCGAGGTCATTGACTCTGAGTGGGGGCACTGCGCGGCATCTCCTGGTCGAAATGCCGTTGTTATGGCGCAACTCGAAAAAGCATTTGCCGAGATGCTGGCTTAGTTTTTCGTCGGTAGTGGTTAGTCAGCCAGTGCACAGGTTTGTGCCCATAGCTCGGCATCGATGGTAACCCGCTCCGGAAACTCGCGTCTGGAGCCGGGAAGCCTTGCACCCGGTTGCTGTTCCACCGCATCGGTCAGTCTGGCTATTCGCTGCCAGAACTGGTCACCCGCAAAGGTCGTTGGGTCGACGAGAAAATAAAACTGCCCCAAATCGTGCGGTGGACCGTCAGGCACTTTCAGGCCTTTCACATCCAGTGAGTTAACGCTGCCGGTCACAGCTGCTGCCAGTACTTCTACCATCAATCCGAAGCCATAACCTTTGTAACCACCGGTTGAAACAAGGCTGCCGGCAATCGCCACTTGCGGGTCATCCGTCGGGTTGCCATCGCTATCGACAGCCCAACCCAGTGGGATTTTTTCACCAGCGGCGGCGGCCATGGTGATTTTGCCCAGTGCTACCGCGCTGGTGCTCTGATCAAACTGAAATGCAATGCCACCGTTCTCTGCGGGAATCGACATCGCTATCGGGTTGGTGCCCAGCACGGCCTGATTGCCGCCTGGCGGTGAAACAACCGCGGAGGCATTGGTGAAGCCTATGCCAATTAGACCAGCATTGGCAATTTGCGCGGTAAAGTACCCAAGTGAGGTGCAGGTATGCGAATGGCAAATTGCCAGCGCACAGGTGCCCGCCTGCTTTGCAACATCGACTGCCATCGGCAGTCCGCGTTCGAATGCTGCCTGTGCAAAGCCAAGCTTTGCATCCACCTTGACGCTGGCTGACCTGGGTTGTGTGACGTCGGGTTCAACATCGCCCTTTACGCGGCCACTTTGCAATTGCCGACAATAGCTTTCCAGATAATAGAGCCCGCAGATGAGGTTGCCTGTCGCCTCTGCTTCACGCACCGCGCTTGCCACAGAGCTTGCAATCCAGGGCAGTGCCCCGTGTTTTACCAGCGCTTTTTGTGTGGTTGATTCAATGTCGTCAAGTGAAACGGTGGTGCCAGCCATAATATGCATCCGGTCGAGTAGGTTAGTGCGTGTGTTGTATCAGAGCATAGCGTATTGCCCATACGTGCTGCCGACGTCGGCTTGCTCACAGAATAAATGTTGTGGCGACTGACATCCGTTTGCAATAGTCTGACAGATCAGCCAAACGGATTGTGCTCGCATGTCTTTCGAATTTCTTCTTACATCGCTGGTGGTGGTATTGCTACCCGGTACGGGCGTCATCTACACGCTTGCCATCGGCCTGTCGCGTGGTTTTCGAGCCAGCCTGGCGGCGGCGCTCGGCTGCACCTTTGGTATTGTGCCAGCCGCTGTTGCCAGTATTCTGGGCCTTGCCGCGATATTCCACACCAGTGCGCTGGCATTTTTAGCTATTAAGTATCTTGGGGTTGCCTATCTGATCTACATGGCCTGGAGCATTCTGCGCGATGACGGCATGATGCGGGTGCAGCCTGCCGGGGACACCAAGTCCTATTGGCGCATTGTCAGGGATGGCACACTGCTTAATGTGCTGAACCCTAAACTGTCACTTTTCTTCCTGGCATTCCTGCCACAGTTTGTACCAGCCACAAAGCAAGGGTCTGTCGTTACCATGGGTTTTCTGGCACTGGTGTTTATGCTGATGACATTTATTGTGTTTGTGTTCTATGGTGCGTTTGCAGCTGCTGCCAGAAAGCATGTTATTGAATCACCACAAATCATGCTTTGGCTGAGGCGTACATTTGCGGGTGCGTTTGGTTTATTGGGTTTAAAGCTGGCGCTGGCTGAACCGTAAACCGTGCCAGAAAGCCCGCACCCGGTGGGTAATGCCGGGTGCGAGAGTTGGCACTTCAACACGAAGGGTCACTACCTTGTTACCTTGCTGTACTACTTACCGCGTTACTGCTGCACCACACCCTGAATTCTACTGCTCCTGTTGCCGTCGGTACTGCTGTGGGTACTGCTTTGGGGCTCACAGCTCCTTATCTAAAGTCTTTCTGGTTTAATCGATAAAACCACCGGCGCGAGTATCGCTTCTCCGAACAGTGACGGGTTGCGCCACGATTCGTCCTGACCCATAGGTGCAAACCACGCGAGCTTTGCGTCTCTGCAGCGGCGTTCCAGAACAACGCTTAATGTCATGACGTTTAGTATATGTCATGACAAAAAGAAACGTCAAATCTTTTTAGGAAGTTTTTTTCAATACTCACCCGATCCGCTGTGCCTTATTGCGCCCGCGCGCCGCCCCGGTGGCTGATACACTGATGCTTCGCTGCTGTAGATTAAGCGAAATAACCGAGAGCACCGATGCAAACTGATTCGCCCTATCCGCAATTCGCAACAGAGACAATTGACCGTCGTATCCGCTTTAACCGGGTCGACAATGGCAATGGGTTGCAGTGTCACGTGCTGGAAGCGGGCAACCCTTCGCATCCGTGTGTATTACTGCTGCACGGGTTTCCGGAGCTTGCCTACAGTTGGCGTAAAGTGATGTTGCCGCTGGCGGAGGCTGGCTATCATGTACTCGCACCCGATCAGCGGGGTTACGGTCAGACCACAGGAGCCGACAACCGCTTTGAGGGTGATGTCGCATCATTCCGGTTGTTTAACCTCGTACGCGATGCTATGGGCGTTGCGTTTGCCTTTGGTCATGCGCGCGTGCGGGCTGTTGTTGGTCACGACTTCGGCTCGTCAGTGGCGGCCTGGTGTGGTGTGATACGACCCGATCTGTTCGAGTCTGTGGTGATGATGAGTGCGCCATTTGCAGGGACACCCGCGCTGCCAGTGGTAGCCGAAAAAGATGGCCGCGGTGTTACAAGTACCAGCGTTGCCAGTATTGATCATGCCGCGCTCGCTGCACTGACACCTCCGCGTAAGCACTATCAATGGTATTACTCAACAGAGCCTGCTAACGAAAACATGTGGCACAGCCCTCAGGGGCTTCAAAGTTTTCTGCGTGCCTACTATCACCACAAGAGCGCCGACTGGACGGCGAACCAGCCACGACCGCTGGGCTCATGGTCAGCAAGTTCGCTGGCAGAGCTGCCCGCTTACTACATGATGCACGAGTCCGAAGGGATGGCAGAAACTGTCGCGGCTGAAATGCCTGGCAATGAGGCAATCGCCGCTAACACCTGGCTGCCGGACAGTGAGCTTGCAGTATATGTAAACGAGTATGAGAGAACGGGTTTTCAGGGCGGTTTAAACTGGTATCGCTGTGTTACCAGTGGTGAACATATCGCAGAGTTGCAGACGTTTAGCGGCCTGACTATTGATGTGCCGTCCATGTACATCGCCGGTGCCAGTGACTGGGGCATTTACCAAAAGCCCGGTGAATACGAAGCTATGCAGTTATCGGCCTGTACAGCAATGACGGGTTGTCATCTTTTGCAGGGTGCCGGCCATTGGGTGCAGCAGGAGGTACCGGATGAGGTTAATCAGCTACTGAAGAATTTTTTAGCCGGCGTGTAACACAGACCATGCAGGTAATTACGTTGACAGGCGGCCGGCAGGTTTGCTTCTATTGAGATAACCCGCAATCGAAACGCTGTATGAACGACATAAAAGGATGAACGCAACATGACACTTCTTATCGCCGGTCTTCTGGTTTTTGTGTTGATTCATCTGGTGCCGGCAGTACCGTCAGTACGCAGCGGCATGGTCAGCCGCTTTGGTCCGGGGCCATACCGCGGCATCTTTAGTGTCCTGTCACTACTCGGGCTGGTGCTGATCGTTCTTGGTTTGCGCGGCGCAGAGTTTGTACCGTTTTATGATCCGCCGGCGTGGGGACGCACAGCAAATTACCTGCTGATGCTGCTTGCGATCTATCTTTTTGCGTCAAACGGCGTTGGCTCTGCACCTTCTTCAGCACGATATTACTCGGCCCACCCGTTAAGCTGGGGTATTGTCGTGTGGTCTGGCGGGCACCTGCTGGCCAATGGAGACAGGGCGCATGTCGTGTTGTTCGGTACCTTCTTCATATATGGCATTATCAGTATTATCTCCGGCACCATGCGTGGCCACAAACCGTCTGCCACCCAACGTCCATCATTACTTGCAGAGCTTGCGTTTATCGGGGTGGTGCTGGTGGTGTACATCGCGTTGTTCTGGGGCCATCGGTACTTTACCGGTATGCCACTGGTTTAGGTGTAAGTTACGCGTTACCGGGTACGCACAATAACGCCCTGGCCATAGTAGTCCCGCACCGTCTTCCAGCGCCGCCTGCTGACCGGCACGCGGATGCCATTGGACATGATACAGGCTGCCTGGCCGCCTGAATTGACGATGCGCTCGACATGGCTATGGGCAACCCAGTGTGACCGATGCACCTGCAAGCCGGCATTCCCCAACTCTGCAGCCACATCTCGCAGATTACCCAGTACAGTGGTTTTACCAATCAGGGTAAACACGTGCAGATAGTGCAGGTCAGACGAGATTGCGATGATATCCCTGCCGAAAATCCCTGGCAGGCTCTGCAGAAATCGGGTTGTGTCCGGTTGTTCCGGTGACGGCTGAGCTTGCACAGCACTTGTGGCAGGGGTCACCGCAACGGGTACTGGTCTGTCTGCCCCGTTGTTGATGCTTGGTGTGTTTGTATTTGCCTCTGCGTTGCTTCGTGCAGGCTGTTTGTCGGCTTTCGTCACCAGCGACAATTGAGCTGTGACCGGCGTTTGCGCATCAGTGGCCTGGTCTGGCATCAGTGGCTGAACCGAGTTGTCCAGACTTAACTCTGCTTCTGTCGCTTGCGATCTGGTGTTCCACAACCCGGATAACAATGGCAGGTTCAGCATTAGCCACGCGGTCATGGTCCACGGCAGTACCTCCAGAAATTCAGCCAGTAACGATCCGCCCAGGCCGGTCTGATGCAGCCGGTCCAGCCAGTCATCGATCTCGGCGTCTCCGCCAGTTGGCCATAAATGATCAATCAGTAGATAAAACGGTGTAATCAGTAGTGTGCCGATGATTCCACACAGCAACACCGTTGGCAGCAGGCTGAGTGGGTCGAGCCAACTGCGTCTGATGAGGTGGCTGGCGATGAACATTGCGCCAAGCCCTGAGCCCACATGCAGAGACCAGTAGAGCGCGCGCTGTACCGGCCCCAGTCCGAGTGATGCCTCAGGCTTAACGACTACCAGTAAGCCCACCAGCAACAAACTGCCACCCAGTAGCAGATGTGCAAGCGAGCGAACAGAGAATATTGAAATGCCGTTTGCGGTCATCGGTGTTAACAAAGCGTGAAGATTTTGTGTTCGTGCAGTGTAGCGTTAACTGTTCCCTTTGCAGGCTGGCTGTCTCATGAACGGTCGGCTCATTGCACCAACGGTGACCGCCTGTGCTGGTGTCGATAGCCGACTTGACCGTTGATGCCGCGCATTGACCGTTAGTGTAACCGGTGTTCATCGTTGCATATCCGTCGGCGTATAACAAAGGTGTCTACAGAGCGGTAGCGCCGCTGTTCGACATCATACTTCAACAAATTCCGACACGGATACTTAACATGAGAACGTCAACACTGATAGTTGTACCGGTAGCTTTACTTCAGAGCTTTTGGCTGCCGTCTATTGCCACCGCGGAGCCGGGGTGGTCTGTTGTCGCAACAGTGGGTTCCAGCTCCATGACTGATCAAAGCCCGACATTGTCCGGTGCTGAGGCTGCCGATGGTCGCGCTGATCTTGCTCTGGACACGGGCTTCGCGGCCGGACTTGCCGTGCGTTACAACTACGAGTCTCCCTGGAGTTCAGAAATTGGCTGGGAATACCGTAGCAACGATGCACTGATTACCGATGCCAGTGGCGCGCAACTGCCGTCAGGCAACTATGCATCGAACATCTTTTATCTGAATGCCCGTTACGACCTGCCTGTGCGCAGCGGCAACTGGCAGTGGTGGGTAGGCGGCGGGCTAACCGTGTCCCAGGAGATTGATCTCGACTCCGAGTCTGATGCAGGAGAAACGTCTTTTTCAGACGGCGGATCAATCGGTTATCAGTTTATGGCGGGTGCCGATCGTGCGTTGAGCGACCGATGGTATGTTTCGACTGAGGTGCGCTATAGCGCTCAGCGCGACCTGACATTGTCTGCGGAGGAGGGGGCGTCCGGAGAAGTAACCAGCCTTAACTATGCGCCGCTGACACTGCAACTGGGGATTGGCTACCGGTTTTAGCCAGCGGCAATTATACGTTCGTTATAAAAAAAATCATATTTGTTCAAGGGCAATTTTGGAACTTTGGGCTGGCTCGGGAGTCATTAATGCTAAGCGATCGCTTCGAATCATGGCAAATGTTGGGCTAGCAACCACTGCCACATCATCGAACTTTATTTGCGGAGAGCAAATCATGATCAAAAAATTAGTCGCCGGTACCGCACTGACCCTCGCCAGCACGTTTGCCTGGGCCGGCCCTCAATACGTCGACGAATCCGGTTACGCAGTCAGTGGCTACGATGTTGTCGCGTTCCATGGACTAAAGCAGGTCGAAATTGGACAACAGCAACCGGAAGCAGTGCCGGGTAAAAAAGATATTACCGCGGAATTCAACGGTGCGACCTGGGCTTTCTCAAGTGAAGAAAATCGTGACCTGTTCGTCGCCAACCCTGAGAAGTACGCACCACAGTACGACGGACACTGCGCCTACGGTGTCTCTCAGGGCGGTAAAGTACCTGCCAACCCCAATCTGTGGCGCATAGTCGATGACAAGCTCTACGTTAACATCAACCCTGCTGTCGTCGGATTTTTCGAAGAGGATATCCCTGGCCTTCTCAAGGTAGCTGAGAAAAACTGGGCGGCCGAACTCGAAAGTGTCGAAGCTTCAGATCGTAGCTGGAAATCCATGAAGGCAAATGACGGTACTTACTCTACTGAAAGTCCGCTGTAACGTTTGGCTACTATATCCATCAACCACTGTTAAGCGGACAGCATTGGAGCTGGCCGCACTAAACGGAGAAAACCATGAGTAACAAGACTAAGAATGCAGCATTGATTGCAGGTTCGATTGCACTGGCTCTGTCACAGGCTACGGTTGTTCAGACCGCTCAGGCCGGCGCGAAAGAGAAGTGTTATGGCATCTCACTGGCAGGCCAAAACGACTGTGCCGCCGGACCGGGTACTACCTGTGCCGGTACCTCCACAGTCGACTATCAGGGCAACGCGTGGACCCTGGTGCCAGCTGGCGATTGCGCAAAGTACGGTGTTGAAGAGACGATTGCACAGTTTGAGCTGCCCGAAGATCGTATTGGATCCTTGGAAGCGCTCGAACGCGATCTGCCTGACGCGTAATACAGACGGGTTGGCGGACGCATATTGTGAACACTACCGTCGCAGCGATTAGCGCGTCTGCGCAACCGGTGGCTGATAAGTCCCTGCCGAAAACGGCGGGGCTGTGTTTGAAGCCACAACACTATAACGACATCCTCAGCGGACAGCCCAATGTGGGCTGGTTCGAGGTGCACGCCGAAAACTATCTGGGTGACGGTGGTGCGCCACTGCACTACCTTGAAAAAATTCGACAGCACTACCCGTTGTCCATTCACGGAGTCGGTATGTCGATCGGTTCTGCAGACGGGCTTGATCAGGGCCACCTGCAGCGTGTGGCTAATCTGGTGCAGCGCTTCGAGCCCGAGTCTTTTAGTGAGCATCTGGCCTGGTCTACGCACGACAGCCAGTTCTTCAGTGATCTTCTGCCGCTGCCTTACAACCGCGACACCGAAGAGCTTGTCTGCAACCATATCGACGAAGTGCAAACCCGCTTACAGCGGCCCATGTTGCTGGAAAATCCGTCAAACTATCTGGCGCTTGAAGAATCCGTTCAGGCAGAGGCAGAGTTTATCAATAACGTTATTCGCCGCACCGGCTGCGGTTTGCTGCTCGATGTTAATAATGTGTATATCTCTGCGCAAAACTGCGGATACTCAGCGCAACAGTATATAGAGCAACTGCCGTTGTCTGCAGTTAGCGAAGTTCATCTGGCAGGGCATTCAGTTGATCATTCGATTGAGTCGGAGCCGTTGTTGATCGACGCACATGATCGCGAAGTGTGCGATGAGGTATGGGCGCTGTTCGCACATACGGTTTCGCTCACGGGCGCCGTTCCCGCTTTAATTGAATGGGATACCGCAGTACCGTCATGGTCGGTGTTTATCGATGAAATGGATCGGGCAAATAGCGTGCTGCGTCAGCATGCGGACTGTAAGGTCGCTCCGTAGCCGTGCAAACTTTCCACAAACAATTCGCGCGCGCTTTAACGAACCCTGCTATTGATAGCGGACCGTTGCTGCAGGCCGGTAACGAGGCGCAGCGACGCTTTAACGTTTATCGCAACAATCGCGTCGCTAGCCTGATCGATGCGCTGCGGCAATCGTACCCCGCAATTGCACAGCTGGTTGGAGAGGATTTCTTTAAGGCGTGCGCGCGAGCGTTTATCGATGCGCATCCGCCAGCACAACCGGTTATGGCTGAGTATGGTCGCGAGTTCGGCCAGTTTATCGAGACGCTACCGAATACATCTCAACTTCCCTATTTGCGTGATGTGGCGGAACTCGAATGGTGGCGCCTGCAGGCTCACCACAATGCCGATGCATCGGTGCTCGATGTTAGCTTACTGGCAGAGATACCCCCACAGCAACTGATGCAAATCCGATTGCAGTGCCACCCGGCGTTGTACCTCGTGCAATCGCAATGGCCGGTCGGCTCTATCTGGACCAACAGTGTGTCAGCACCGGACGTGACTGCCGCACCCGTCGACATGCGGCAATCACAATCCGTCGTCATCACTCGTCCCGAGTTGCAGGTGCAGGTGAACCTGATCGAACCAGGGGCAGCGGTGTTTTTGCAGGCTCTGCAGCAACGTGCCGAACTCGGTTCTGCCGTTGAGCAGGCTCTTGCGACGGATGCCACGTTTGATGCAGGGACCAACCTCGCGGGTTTGATGAACCTGGGCGCTTTCT
Organism: uncultured Granulosicoccaceae bacterium; assembly: GCA_964389335.1. GTDB lineage: Bacteria > Pseudomonadota > Gammaproteobacteria > Granulosicoccales > Granulosicoccaceae. The sequence continues at coordinate 30,343 of CAYMFQ010000032.1, read as the reverse complement.
GCGGTTACACCGACAGCTGATTATTCGGCGCTGAAACGTAAACCTTATTTGTAAAGATCAACGAGAAGATTTCTATGACCAACCCGATAACACGTTTGCACAATGCTGTCTTTGGTGGCATTCAGGTCGGACTACAGAACTGGTTTCCAGGGTTGCTTGCCCGCCTTACCTTTGCATCAGTACTGTTGTTGTATTTTCTGAACTCGGCAAAAACCAAGGTAGGTGACGGGCTGGCTGGGTTCTTTCAGGTACAGGACAATGCGTACTTCCAGATTCTGCCAAAGGTGGTGGAGCAGTTTAACTACGATGCATCACAGATACCGGCGTTTCCCTATCAGTGGATTGTCTACGCAGGCACTTACAGCGAGTTTATTTTGCCGGTGCTGATTGTGGCTGGATTATTCACCCGCATTGCCGCTGTCGGCATGATCATTTTTGTGTTTGTACAAACCTATGTCGACATTACCGCCCACGGTGCTGATGAAAAAACCATCGGATCTTTCTTTGATCGATTGCCGGACGCCGCGATAGCTGATCAGCGTGCGCTGTGGGTGTTCCTGCTCGTCTATCTGTTCATCTATGGTGCAGGCAAAGTGTCGCTCGATCATCTGTTCGGCGGGCGCAATCACGGTAGTTAACTTTTTTATCAACAATGCGGTTGGCAGCGAACGTCTTTACATCGTTTCTCTCTGAATAGTAAGTGCGCCAGGCACACAAGGCGCCGGTCGAACAGGCCGGTGATCAATACAATGAATGTTGAGTGGAGAGCAAGAGCATGACGGTAAACTACGTACCAGTGACAGCAGGCGTCAGCGCCAACTCCGGGTTGTTTCTCTCAGACCGTGGTTTGCCGGTAACCAACGCCGACGCCGACACGGATTTGTCAATAACAGTTAAAAACGGCGTGGCGACACTGGCCGGCACGGCACCTCGCGCGGCCGATGCCAACATGGCCGAGTATCTGGTGTCCCGCATGGCAGGTGTGAAGCAGGTCATCAATCTGATATCGCACAACCAGGAGTCTGCGTAGCGGAGGTTCTGACACGCAGACTTGAGGGAGTCGCCAGAGTGTTCTCTCGCGCTCAAATGCTACGGAGCGCATGAAAGGATTCTGCAATTCGGCAAACTGCGCACAGAAACCACAAGCTGAAATGTTTAGCCTGTGCGGCATGTGGAAACGACTCTTTCTTATGCCGCTCAGGTTCAAACCGCACACGCGCCTGCTTGTCGCAATAACGGGCGTAGTGCTTGTGCATGTGGCGGCGTACTTTCTGTTTACGGCGACTGCACCTTATATGGGGTCTTTCCTCGGTATTGTTGGGCTGGCGATGTATCTGTCAGCTTCAAGGCAATCGGCGAAAAAGCGCACGTCGAAGGCGAAGACAAAATTACCCGCGAAAAGATACTATTACCTGAAAGCCTGATCACGGACAGACGGTATTAATTGCCAACGTCAATCGGTTCCACCACCAGTGATGCACCATCTATTTTTGTAACGGTCATTTGTTTGCCGGCGTCAGTGTCAGGTCCGGTAATGCGCCAGCGTGTACTGTCAAGTGTAGTGCTGCCAACACCGTTAATGATCGGCTCCGATAGCGTAAACGTCTTACCCACCAGAGAATCTCCGCGACGATTCAGAATCGGGGCTGCTAGTGTTTCGCGGTCGCGCTGGTAGAACATGCGTCCGGCAAGGGTGGTGGTTACTGCCAGAATAGCAAACAGAATTATTTGCAATTGCCAGTTCAGTATCGGTACCAGCAGTGTCACGACACCTGTGCACAGTGCAGCAATACCAGCCCAAAGTAAAAATGTAGTCGGTGCAAACACTTCGACTGCACATAATAAAATGCCCAGAGTCAGCCAGTGCCAGGGCGTCAACTCCGCAATAAGTAACTCCATATCAATCCCTGTTGAATATTACTGTTCTTCGCTCTCGGCTTTTAACGCGGATGGTGGCTTTTTGGGTTTGGGCGCCTGGTGCTGTGCGTCACCACCGAATGCGTCTTTCGCCAGCTCGGCAATGCCACCAAGGGAGCCAATGATGTTACTTGCTTCAAGCGGCATGTAAATGGTTTTTTGGTTTGGTGACAGCGCCATGTCCTTGAGCGCTTCCACATATTTTTGCGCGATAAAATAGTTTAACGCCTGTTGATTGCCAGTGGCGACTGCTTTCGATACCAGCTGCGTAGCCTTGGCTTCGGCGGCGGCTTCGCGCTCGCGTGCATCGGCGTCGCGGAACGCAGCTTCTTTACGTCCCTCGGCCTGCAGGATAGCTGCTTCTTTTTTACCTTCGGCAATCAGGATTTCTGCTTCGCGTTCACCGGCCGCATTCAGTATCGCTGCGCGCTTCTCCCGTTCGGCTTTCATTTGCTTGGCCATCGCGTCAACCAGGTCACGCGGCGGGGCAATATCCTTAATTTCGATGCGTGTTATCTTCACACCCCAGGGCGACGTGGCGTCGTCAACGACGGTCAGCAGACGCGTGTTGATCTGGTCGCGATGAGACAATAGTTCATCGAGTGCCATCGATCCCATCACCGTGCGTATGTTGGTCATAACCAGATTGATTATTGCAGGGGCCAGTCTATCAACCTCGTACGCCGCCTTGGCAGCATCGAGTAATTGATAAAACACTACGCCGTCGACCTGTACCACTGCGTTATCCTTGGTGATGACGTCCTGCGACGGCACGTCCTGAACCTGTTCCATCATGTTCATCTTGTGTCCGATCTGATCGAAAAACGGCACAATCAGATGCAAGCCCGGTCGCAGGGTCTTGGTGTATCTGCCAAAACGCTCGACGGTATACTCCATGCCCTGACGGACAATGGTGACCGCTGATGCGATGACGGCAATGGCAAACAGCATTAGGGCGATCACGAAGATCGAGATCAGGCTCAAGTTGGGTACACTCCGCTTTATAATTTCCCGGCGCGACAATACAGCGCTTTATTTAGCATTTTGCGACAAACTGCTGTGCTTCGCGCTGCTCAAGTATTGCAGGTTTGTTAATCAACCCGTGCGGTGCCACTGGTCGTGGTGCACACACTTAAGGTTCGGCAACAGGTAAAAGCAACAATGAATTTGGTTGAACAGGGTATTTCGGCAATTACGTTTGATCTCGACGACACACTGTGGCCCTGTGACACCGTGATTGCACACGCCGAACAGGTCTACTTCGACTGGTTCGACACGCATTACCCGGTGGTAACACAACAGGAAGACTCCACAAGCCTGCGGGAAAAACGGCGCGCACTGCTGCAGGAGCACCCGGAACTCGTGAACGATGTTACCGAGTGGCGGCTGCTGGGTACGCGTCGATTGCTGGCTGAGTACGGTGTTAGCGAATCTGCGGCAGAGCATGCCATGGAAGCCTTTCTGCATGCGCGTCAGGCGGTTGAGTTTTACGATGACGTGATGGACGGACTGCAGGATTTATCGCTGCACTTTCGTCTCGGCGCGCTAACCAATGGCAATGCTGACCTCGAACGCATTGGTGCCAGCCACCTGTTTGATTCTTTGCAGTACGCCACCCTGGAGTTACCGGCAAAGCCGGCACCTGATATGTTCTTAAAGGCGTTTGATGAACTCGGTGTGGCACCGGAGGCTGTGCTGCACGTTGGCGACAACCCTGTTACAGATATCGGCGGTGCCAGGCAACTTGGCTGTAAAACCGCATGGATAAACCGCGGGATCCTCGTCTATCCTGACGATGAAGAGCCGGCTGATATTAATATCACCAGTCTGCACGATCTTGTGGCTTTACTGCCCGACAGGCCCGCTTAACATACAACCCTGCAAGCGCCCTTGTAGCTAGCGCTGCAGTGTGTCGAGCATCTCTGTCAATGTGTTTTGCAACAGTGCTATATCGGATGCACTCGACAATCGATGATCGGCGTTTTTTATCAATATCAGTCGTGCGTCGTCGCATTGCAGTGCGCTGAGTAGAGCAATCGAAGTCTCGTATGGGACATCCTCATCATGGGTGCCGTGCAACAGCCTGACCGGTATGTCGAGTGCATGTGTTGAATCAAGCAGGCAGTGAGCGTGACTGTTTTCGATCAGTTGCTGTGTGATCGGGTAGGGGCTGCCATCATCGTACTCTGATGGCATCGCAACCGCTTGGCCACGCTGCAATGCATCGCGCTGTTGTTGGTTGAGTCTGTGGTTTAGCAGTTGCTCGGTAAAGTCTGGTGCAGCGGCGAGTGTAATCAGCCCGGCGATGCGGCCCGGTCGTTTCAGTGCGGCCAGTGTGGCGATCCATGCACCCATGCTTGACCCAATAAGTAACACGCTCTGGCTGCTGTCTATTGCATCAATGACTGTCAGTGTGTCGTGCAGCCAAACGTCGATGTTCCCATCGGTAAACGCACCCTCTGACTGGCCGTGCCCGCTGTAGTCGAAACGCACATAGGGCCACTTATGGCACTGGCACCATTGCTCGAGTGCCAGTGCCTTGGTGCCTTGCATGTTTGATTTGAAACCGCCGCAGAACACCACTGTAATGGTAGGGTCCGGTACCGGTTGACTGAAGCAGGCAGCGATCTTTAACCCGTTGCTGTCGAGCCAAGTGTTTGTGGTTTTCCCAGGCTCTGCGTTTCCGGCTACAGTCACTGAAACGCACGCTCAAGCAGGGGTTCAAGTTCCGACCACACATTGTCAAGCAACAGCGGCTGAGCTTCTGCTGAAGGATGAATGCCGTCATCCAGAAACAAATCAATCGACCCTTCCATGCCACTCATTATCGATGGCACCAGCGACGAGCCGGTGTCCTCGGCGACCTGACTAAACGTTTTACTGAATAAACCGGTGTAGGCCGCGCCATAGTTGCTCGGTATTTGCACACCCAACAGCAGTACCTCTGCACCGGCGGCCTGTGATTGTTCTGCCATCGACTGCAGGTTGGCGCGCAGGTTTTTGATCGACAGGCCGCGCAACCCGTCGTTGCCGCCCAGTTCAATGATGACGATGGCGGGTTCGTAGTCGGCCAGTAATGTCGGCAGTCGGGACAGGCCATTGGCGCTGGTGTCACCAGACACACTGGAGTTGACAACTTCCAGTGGGTGGCCCTCCGCGGTCAGTCTGTCGCCAAGCAGTGCGACCCAGCCGTCACTGACGTTAATACCGTAGGCGGCGCTAATGCTGTCACCGATAACCAGTAACTTGCGCAACTGATCGGTTTCGGCGGCTCGTGCGTTTGCTGTCAGTAATGACACCACGAGTATGAACAGCACCGTGACGGTGCGGGTGAAACTTTCGCTTGGTTTTCTCATTCTTAACTTCATGTTGTCTATTTTCGCGATTTCAATCGTAAATCAGGGTACCCGCACCATGCACGTGATAGAAGCCCGGGATCTGTCAAAGCAGGTCACCACAACCGAGGGTGACCTCGCAATTCTGCAGGGTGTCGACTTTACGTTAAACGCAGGCGAGGTGGTCGCCATTGTCGGTCCCTCGGGTTCCGGTAAATCCACCTTGCTGGCACTGCTGGCAGGTCTCGATTCTGCCAGTGGAGGGCAAATGGATCTGCTCGGCGAGTCACTTCATGAACTCGACGAGGACGGCCGCGCCGCGGTGCGAGCGGGGCAGGTCGGTTTTGTTTTTCAGTCTTTCCAGTTGTTGCCTGGCCTTACGGCGATAGAAAACGTCATGTTGCCACTGGAACTTGCCGGCGTAACCGATGCGCGAGAGCGTGCTGCCGAGCAACTGCGAAAAGTGGGCCTGGCGGAGCGACAACACCATCTGCCTTCGCAACTGTCCGGCGGCGAGCAACAACGTGTGGCGGTGGCCAGAGCGTTCGTGGTGGAGCCCAAGGTGTTGTTTGCCGATGAACCGACCGGCAACCTCGATCGTGCGTCCGGTGACATGATTGTTGAGCTGATGTTCTCCATGCGTGCCGAGCGCGACTGTGCGCTGGTGCTGGTCACTCACGATCAGCGCCTGGCAGAGCGCTGTGACCGGGTACTGACCATGGATGCCGGTGTCCTGCATGGAGCGGCTGAAGCGGTACAGGCCGGGGCGCTTCAATGAGCACGGCTGAATCAGTGGTAAAAGGTATTGGCAACAATGCCGGTGCCGGTCGATCAGTGGCAGCGGCGGCCAGCGCAACCACGCTGCGGACCGAGTTCAGCCTGGCGCTGCGACAACTGCGGCGGGAATTCCGCCTTTCGGAATATCTGGTTTTAATTTTCGCACTGATTTTGTCCGTAGCTGCCGTCACGTCGGTGGGCTTTTTTGCAAATCGCGTTGAACGAGCGATGGCTGCGCAGGCAGCGACACTGCTGGCGGCAGACGCCGTGGTCAGTTCTCCGGCCGCGATCGGTACTGACGTGCGCGACAAACTCGCCGAGCTACAGCTAACCACCACCGAGTTGGTCGAGTTTCCCAGTGTGGTGCTGAACAATGCCGGCGATACCGCACTGGTCGCCGTCAAGGCCGCCGGGGATGCCTATCCGCTGCGCGGGGAGTTGCGCATCAGCGATGAGCTCTATGGCAGCGACCGCGCCGCGTCCGCAGTGCCGGCACCGGGCGAAATCTGGATCGATCCGCGCATAGCCGGCACGCTGGGCGCCGAGGTCGGCACACCGCTTTTCCTCGGTGATTTGGAGCTGACCGTCAGCGGATTCATTGCCTTTGAGCCCGACCGCAGTGGCGGCGTCTTTCAAATGGCTCCGCGTGTGATTATGTCGATGCCTGATCTGACCGCCAGCGGTCTGCTGGGCGAGGGCAGTCGGGCGCGCTATCGCATGCTGATGGCTGGCGAGGGCGACGGTGTCAGCCAGTTTGCTGACTGGATTGAAGCACGCGACGACGCCAATCTGCGCTTTCAGACCGTTGAAGACGGCAGCCCGGCGGTGCGCTCGGCGCTGCTCAACGCGAGGCGGTTTCTCGGTCTGGCCGCCGCGGTCGCGGTTTTATTGTCCGGTGCTGCTGTGGCACTGGCAGCGCGCCAGATCGCGGTGCGGGATATGGACACCGGTGCGCTGATGCGGGCGTTTGGCGCCAATGCGCGCAGTGTGATTCGTATCGTTCTGATTCGCCTGGCGCTGCTGGCACTGATGGCGGCTGTACTCGGCAGCCTCATCGGGTTTGCCGCACAATATGCGCTGGCCGGCTTACTGACACAGTTTTTCCAGACCGAGCTGCCACCACCCACACTGGTACCGTTGATCGGTGGCATCAGTTGCGCGGCACTGGCACTGGCCGGTTTTTGTTTGCCAGTGATATCCCGTGCTGCCACCGCCCCGGTAATCCGCGTGCTGCGCCGCGATCTGCCACTTGCCCAGCCGTCCATCTGGGTGGTCATTGGCAGTGCGCTGGTCGCCATGCTGTTGTTGCTGACCTGGCTCACGCACGACGTTCGACTCGGTGCTCTGCTGATTGTCGGTGTCGTCGCTGTGGTGGGTATTCTGTGGCTGATTGCCCGCGCCCTGGTGGCACTGGCTGCCCGAGTGCGTTCGCCGGCACTGCGGCGTGCACTGGAAGGGCTTAGACGTCGCCCCGGCAGTATCAGCTTGCAGATTTCAGCTTTTAGTGTAGGGCTGCTGGCGCTGCTGTTGCTCGCCATTGTGCGCACCGACGTACTCGATACCTGGCAACGCCAGGTGCCGTCTGACGCCCCTAACTTTTTCATGATTAACATTCAGCCGCAGGATGTACCTGCCATGGCCGAGTTCCTCGAGGCGCGCAATATCGACGGCGAGGCACTGTACCCGATGATTCGGGGGCGACTCGAGTCAATTAACGAGAAAAAAGTTGGCGAAGACGGGTATCGCAACGAGCGCATGCGCCGCATGACTGAACGCGATTTCAACCTGACATATCAGGCGCGTGTTAACGACAGCAACAAGGTTATTGCCGGTGAGTGGTGGCCGGAAGACACCACTGAAACGCTCTTTTCTGTGGAAGAGGAATTTGCCAGCGAGACCGGCATTGAACTCGGCGACACGCTGCAGTTTAAGATTGCGGATCGCACCGTGTCCGGCAAAGTGACCAGTTTGCGCGAGGTCGAATGGGAGTCGTTTTCGCCGAACTTCTTTGTTGTCGGCACGCCGGCCGGATTTGCAGACCTGCCAGCCAGCTTTGTCACCAGCCTGCGGGTTGAGGGTGAGCAGGGCAACTTCGTGCGTGATGTCGTGCAGCAGTTTCCCAGTGTCACGGTGATTGAGATCGGCAAGATGATCGAGCGTGTCACTGGCATCCTCAACCGCGCTGCGCTCGCTGTGCAATACGTATTCGTTTTCACTCTACTGGCCGGGTTGCTGGTGCTGGTGGCAGCGGTACTCGCCACGCGTCGTGAGCGCTTCCACGAAGCGGCCATTCTGCGCACGCTCGGTGCGTCCCGACGTTACCTGTCGGCCAGCATGTCGCGCGAGTTCCTGTTAATCGGACTGCTGGCCGGCGTTATGGGCTCGACCATCGCGTCTTTGGTGGCGTGGGCAGTAATTGAATTGGTCATGGAGTTCGAATATCACTTTAACCCGGTGATATGGGTGCTCGGCACACTGTTGGGTGTAATCGCGATCTGGATTGCCGGTGTCATCGCCAGCAGGCCGGTACTGAAGCAATCTCCGCTGGCAGTTATCCGCAGCCAGGTATAATGTCGGGATAATAACGACCGACCCCGGACACATGCGCCACTCTTACGAACCCGACGAGTCCCGACTGCAGGATCTCGACAGTGCTATCGCTTATCTCAGTGAAGGCTGTGGAGATAAGCATCGCCAGCGCATCACGGATTCGGCTGAGCGTATCTGGCCTCTTCGCAGCCGCAGCACCGCGCTGCCGAACCCGTTTATCGTGGCGGCCCAACTAAAAGAGCTGGGCGCTGATGCGCAGTGTGTGGTGGCAGCACTGCTCGGCTGCCACGCAGCAATCGATGCAATTCCTTTAACTGATCTGGGGCAGGTGCCGATTGCCGATGTCAGTGCGGATACCCAACAATCGGGTGCCAGCTACAGTGGCTCTCAACGGCGTCTGATTGAGAGCGTGCGCTGGCTCAACAGCTTCGCACGCGATGGTGCACCGATGCTGATGCAGGGGCAGGAAGGGCGCGATCAGGCTGAGCGTGTACGGCGGCTGGTGCTGGTCATGATCGAAGACGTGCGCGCGCTGCTGATCAAACTGGCGTTCCGTGTGCAGCGCCTGCAGTTGCTGCTTAAAACCGACAATGACATTGGCACCTTAATCGCGCGCGAAACACTCGATGTATACGCGCCACTGGCCAATCGCCTTGGTGTGGCGCAACTCAAGTGGCAACTCGAGGATCTGTCGTTTCGGCTGCTTGATCCGCACACGTATAAGCGCATTGCACTATCGCTTGAAGAACGCCGCGAGGACCGCGAAAAATACATTGGTGAGTTCGTTGACACTCTGTCCGGTCGTCTGCGCGATGCCGGCTTAAAGAACTATGAAGTTGTCGGCAGACCAAAACACCTGTACTCAATCTGGCGCAAGATGCAGCGCAAACGCGTTGAGGTAACTGCGCTGTACGATGTGCGAGCGGTGCGCATCCTGGTTGATGACGTACAGCAGTGTTATACCGCACTCGGCATTGTGCACAGCGGCTGGCAGCACCTGCCCAAAGAGTTCGATGACTATGTCGCGAACCCGAAGGAAAACGGTTATCAGTCGTTGCATACCGCGGTCATTGGCCCGCAGGGCAAGGCACTCGAAATTCAGATCCGCAGTCGCGATATGGATTCTGATGCCGAATTGGGCGTTGCTGCGCACTGGCGCTATAAAGAAGGCAGCGCCAGTGATTCGCGGCTGCAAAAGAGTATTAACTCGCTGCGGTCGCTGCTTGAATCCACCACCGATAACGATGAGAGTTTACTTGAGGCGTTCAGCACCGAGGTATTCTCCGATCGCGTTTATGTGTTTACACCCAGCGGAGAAGTCATTGACTTGCCGATGATGTCCACGCCACTCGACTTTGCCTACCATGTGCATACCGAGATCGGTCATCGTTGCCGCGGTGCCAAGGTTAACGGTCGTATCGTGCAGCTTGGTCATCGGCTGCAAAACGGAGATCAGGTCGAGATACTCACCGGTAAGATCAGTAACCCCAGTCGCGATTGGATGAACAAAAGCCTAGGCTTTCTGCAGACCAGCCGAGCGCGCGGTAAGGTGCGCGCGTGGTTTAACGTTCGCGACCAGCAAACGCACCACGATGATGGTAAGCAAATAGTCGAACGCGAGGTTAAACGCTTAAACGCCCATGAACTGCCCATTGAGTCTCTGGCAGAGAAGCTCGGTTACGACGGCGCAGAGAATATTTATATTGCAGTGGGTCGTGGCGAAATCAGCCACAGTAAACTGGTGGCATCCATCAATGCGCTGCAGGCGCCCGAACTGCGCATCGGCTCGCGTCCACCGCGCAAAATTATCAAGCGCCAAAAGCCTGATGATATACAGGTTCGCGGTGTCGGTAGTCTGCTGACGCAAATGGCAGCGTGCTGTAATCCGGTTCCTTACGATGCCATCGTCGGCTTTATTACCCGCGGCAAAGGAGTGTCAGTGCATAAGAAAGACTGCTCCAACATACTTAACCTGCGTTCGCATGAACAGGAACGCCTGATAGAGGTTGACTGGGGGCAGGAGCCAACCGGTGACTACGAGGTTAACATCGAGCTGGTGGCATATGACCGCCAGGGTCTGTTGCGCGACATCACTGCCGTTACCTCCAATGAAGGGGTTAACGTTTCTGCGATGAACACCAGAACATCAGAGGTGGATTTGACTGCTCATATGCACTTTACGCTGCGTGTCAGTAGCATAGAGCAACTGGTGGGTGCGATGGACAAGCTGCGGCAGTTGCGCAATGTTATTTCAGTGCAGCGGGTTAACTCAAACTAAACTGGCTTCAGACCACCCTGGGTGCAACCGATTTAGTGTTCCAGCTATTGTCGTTGCCTGAGTGTGAATGTCTGTCTCGGTAGTCGCCGATTTTATTGTTGATCTTTGATAACAAAACAGCCGGTTTAACCGGCTTGTGCAGCACTTCGAAATCGTTCTTGTTGAATTGCCTCAGCATCGCTGAGGAGGTATCGCCGGTAATCATCATTGCCGGTATGGGTTTGTCGAAGTGGCTTCTGACTGCTTCAATGGCATTGTCGCCAAACTCACCGTCGAGCAATCGATAATCGGCCAGAATAAAGTCGGGGGTGCGATTGGCTTGCTTTAGCTTGTCAATCAACGTGCTGGCGCAACTGGCGGTAACGGTTTCAAACTGCATACTCTTTAGCAGAGCAGCGGAGCCATCCTGAATGTTGGGCTTGTCGTCAATGATAGATATCAGGGCGCCGGCGTATTCCACGGCTGGTTGAGTCTCAGTCACCTGTGGCTGCGATGCAATCTGGCCGCGCTCAAGGGTAAACCAGAAGTTAGTGCCTTCTCCGGGGTTGGAGTAAAACGTCATGTCTATGTCGAGCAGCTCGGTCACCCGGGCCACAATAGACAGACCCAGCCCGAGTCCGTGTCGCTTCTGTTTCGTGGTGTCGAGCTGGTGGTATTCAGAGAAAATTGTGTGCTGTTCGCTCTCCTCAATGCCAACACCGTTGTCGCTGATGCAGATTTTTATATGACCGGGCTTCTGCGTTGCGCAGAGTTTAATCTCTGTGGCGTTGCTGTGCGTGATAGCATTTTCAAGAACGTTGCGTACCACCCTGCCGAGGAGCACCGGGTCTGTGTGCGCGAAGCAGTCGGGTTCGCATTCTACGATCAGCTTTGCATCGCCACACTTGGCACTGAACTCACGGCGCATAGTCTGGAATATATTTTTTATATCGATGTTTGTTTTTGACGCTTTCACCATACCGGCGTCGAGTCGGGAAATATGCAACAGTTTCTCAAACAGGTTGTTGAGCTCCTGCGTCGACTGCGTTGCACCTTCGAAGGTTGCCAGTGCTTCTTCGCTTTTTAGGTGGGGTTTCAACGCACCGAGATACAGGTCAATGGCATATAAAGGCTGACGCAGGTCGTGGCTGGCGGCGGCAATAAAGTTAGTCTTTGCTTTTGATTCAAGTTTGCCGCTGCGAATTTCCTCAAGCATGTGTTTGTGCTGCTTTTCCTGTTTCATCGCACTTTCATACAGGTTTTCAGTGCGCTTGCGTGAGCGGTACAGTGTGTAGACCATCATGCCACCGGTCAGCAGAAACATCACCGCAAACAATTGCAGAAGTCTGTCGAGCTCCGCGAGGCGCTTCAGGGAGCGTTCCCGTGCGGAGCCCGCATAGGCAAAGTACCGATAACCAATGGCGCGTGTCTCTGCCGACAGTGCTGCAATTGTCTTGTATATAGATTCAATTTCAGCGTTAGTCAGTTCCGGTTGCTTTGATATTCGCTCATCGTTTTCACGTAAAAACCGCCTAACGTCAGCGCCGTAGCGAATGATCTCTGCTTCGTCCTGTTTACCGGGGTAGCCCAGCTCATACACCTCAAAGGTGCTCCACAGAATATCAAATTGTTTGCGATAGGCTCGCTGCAACTGTTCAGTGGAATCCGGATTCCACTGACGATTTTGATAGCGCACCAGCGCAAGTTCAAACTGCTCAAAACCGCGTGCGGTTTGTATCAGGTAATTAAATGCACCAGGCATTACTGTGTTCAGGTGGTTGCGCGTATCGCGATACTGCACAAACACCAGCAATAGTGCCAACACACAGGACGCTGCCGCGATTGACAGAGCGAAGGTGCGTTGGTGGTATTTTCTCACTAATTTAATTCCATCTTCTTCAGTTGCCAGACACTGGCTGCGCGATTTTCTTCTGTGTCGAGCTCGGGATAATCATCAAACGGAAACATTAGCCACAACGGTCCCAGCTGGCGGATCGACATGTAATCATCATCTTTCTTGTAGGCGATGATCACCGGATACTTATCTTCTATTTTTCGTTCGAGCTCGTAGATGTATCCGTCATCGGCGGTCATCTTGATATTAAATGTGGTGGCGCTAACGGCGCTGAGCAAGGCAGCGAGCCGGACCCCGGTAAACCGCGTGACGCCTTTAGTCCAGGGAGTCCTGGTTTCGAACGAAGTGACCTCCATTGCCTCAAGCATATCCAGATCGAAAGCAGCGCCATCCGGGTGATTGGTGTTTTCGATATTACCGCTAATCATGAGCAGTATTTCGCCAGTCGGCTTCGGCAGTCCATTGGCCTGCACGCATGGCAACACCAGCAGTAGCGCCAGTGCGGTGAATAGTAATAAAGGGTGCTTCGTACGCTGTTGGAACGGCATCGTGCCGTGGCTTACAGTGTGATATCTCATTCGGTGTCCCAGCAATAATTGACGGTATCTACCTCTGATTCCGCATCTATTATAGCGTCGAGACTGTTTGGCCGTATTCGCCGTGTGCGCCAGCCCCTGTGACGGTCAGTTTATGGTGGCTGTTTGCCAGCGCTGATTGTGGCGTGGTATTGAAGGTGGCGGTGGTATAAATAATTGAATATGTTAGGTATTTCTTTTGCGTTGTGGTGAGGGGGAGTGCACTGACAAAGCAACTACATGCCGAGCATTCCGGGTTGAGGGTGTTGTCATACAGCATGGCAATTCGCCCCGTAAGGTGCGAAAATTGACGGTTTCCTATCCACGTATTTGACGAGAAATTCAGGTTAATGGAGCAATTTATTGAGCGCGGTTTGTACCGTGCCCGCTGGCTGTTGGCGCCGATCTATCTGGGCTTGAGCCTGGCGCTGGTGGCGCTTGCTATCAAGTTTTTTCAGGAGGTTGCACATCTGCTGCTGCATATACTGACGCTAAAAGAAGCAGATATGGTACTCATCGTTCTATCACTGATCGATATGGCAATGGTCGGTGGTTTAATCGTGATGGTGATGATGTCTGGCTACGAGAATTTCGTATCGCAACTCGACGTGGAAGAGGGTACCGAGAAACTCAGCTGGCTCGGCAAGATGGATTCGTCATCACTGAAAAATAAAATAGCGGCCAGTATTGTTGCGATATCCTCGATCCATTTGCTCAAGGGTTTTATGGATGCGCCTAACACAGATAACGACAAAATTATGTGGTATGTAATTCTCCACGGCACCTTTGTATTGTCGGCGTTTGCGATGGGCTACCTCGATATACTGACGCAAAAACGAAAAGTGTAACGGGCAGCGAACATGGCACTTAAGTATCACCGGAATGCGCGGTTGTGTTAAAAAAAGAGCGGGCTGCCTACATTCTGCAGCGACTGCAGGAACTGTATCCGGAGACACCGGTGCCGCTTGACCACACCGACGCCTACACGCTGCTGGTGGCGGTGTTGTTGTCGGCGCAGTGCACCGATGCCAGGGTGAACCAGGTAACGCCGGCGTTGTTTCAACTGGCGGACAACCCCCTCGATATGTCGAGAAAAAAGCCGCTAACAGTGGAAAAAATTATCAAGCCCTGTGGTCTATCGCCGCGTAAGTCCCGGGCTATTGTGGAGCTCTCTCGCATACTTGTGGAACAACACGATGGCGAAGTGCCTGAGTCTTTTGAAGCACTCGAAAAACTGCCAGGCGTCGGCCACAAGACAGCATCGGTTGTCATGAGTCAGGCGTTTGGTGTGCCGGCATTTCCAGTTGATACACATATCCATCGGCTGGCGCAGCGATGGGGCTTGACCAAGGGTAAGAACGTTCAGCAAACGGAGCAGGATCTAAAAAAGCTGTTCCCGCGGGACTACTGGAACAGGCTGCATCTGCAAATTATATTTTATGGGCGCGAGTACTGTACCGCGCGTGGCTGTAACGGTCTGGTGTGCGAGATATGCACTACCTGCTATCCCAATCGCAAAACACCCCCGGTGGTCAACTCGGCCTGATGCACCAATAGTGTGCGACGAGCCATTATGGCTCACGTATGATGAGTGTTTCGCCGCGCTGCACCAGTTCGTAGTGCTTCAACACACTCATGCCGAGCAGTACTTCATCGCGCAGACCCGGGTTGATATGCGCAGTAGCATTGCGCACTTCCAGCTCACCCATCTGCAGGCTATCGATGCGCGTCTCATACGCGGTGCCGATGCCATTGGCTGTGTTGATTCTGATTGGCGTGCCACGACGCAGGCCGATGCGCTCGGCAAAATCGGCCGGAATACTTACCGATGACGCGCCCGTATCCACCAGAAAATCGACATTGAAACCATTGATTTTGCCGGTCAGCACATAGTGGCCGTAGCGCCCGCGCCGCAGTGTAATCTGGCGTTTGTCGCCCGCCAGTGAGGTGACCACCTGATTGTTCGGGTTGCGCGCCTTTTCGTAGCGATGATTCAGCAGCAGTGTAGCCAGTGCCAGACCGGCTACCCACATACCGATAATCATGTAGCGCCCGATGTTTACCTGGTCGCGCTCTGCGTCGTTATTACTCAATTATGCTCACTCTGACCTGGCTGTCGCGATGGTGTATGACCTGTCGTCGTATGCTCGACGTCTATGCAATGCGCGGTTTAGCAATAAAGCCTGCATTTACCATGCAGTCGCTTCCCATGGTGTTGGCAAAAGCCTGAGGGCGATCAGCCGTTTTAACAAGAGCGCAGCGCAAACTGTCGTGGTCAGGAGAACGAGAACCGCCGTGGACCCAGCTTCGTAGCATTCACGAAGATGCCACCAGCTCGCAACCCGTGTTCGCGACCCGCAGCGTTAGCGGATACAATACCCGTCCAGCAAACGGCTTTGGGCACATGTCAGGCAATACCTTCGGCAAACTATTTTCCGTTACCACCTTTGGCGAAAGCCACGGGGTTGCGATTGGCGCTATCGTCGATGGCTGTCCTCCGGGTTTGTCGCTGTCAGAGGCAGACCTGCAGATCGATCTCGACCGGCGCAAACCAGGGCAGTCGCGCTTTACAACCCAGCGGCGCGAATCTGACGAAGTTCGCATTTTGTCAGGTGTGTTCGAGGGGCAGACCACTGGTACACCGATCGGCCTGTTGATCGAAAACACGGATCAACGCTCCAAAGACTACAGCAAGATAAAAGATGTATTTCGTCCGGCACACGCCGATCTGACCTATCAGAAAAAGTTTGGTATCCGCGACTACCGCGGCGGCGGGCGCTCATCTGCGCGCGAGACTGCCATGCGTGTGGCCGCCGGCGGCATCGCAAAAAAATACCTGCGAGAAACCCACGGCATCACCATTGGTGGTTACCTTACCCAGCTCGGTCCGGTCGTGCTCGACGAATCCGGTTTTGATGCAGACCAGATTGAACAAAATCCATTCTTCTGGCCCAACGCGAGTCAGGTAGACGAACTCGCTGAGTTCATGCAAAAGCTCAGTAAAGATGGCGACTCCGCCGGCGCGCGTGTGCAGGTTGTGGCGCGTGGTGTGCCGGTTGGCTGGGGAGAGCCGGTGTTCGATAGGCTGGATGCAGATATCGCCCACGCAATGATGAGCATCGGTGCAGTGAAAGGGGTTGAAATTGGTGCCGGCTTTGACAGCGTCGCTCAGCGCGGCTCTGAACATCGTGATGAAATGACACCCGATGGTTTCCTGTCGAACAATGCCGGTGGGGTACTCGGTGGTATCAGCTCTGGCCAGGACATCATCGTATCCATGGCACTTAAGCCAACATCGAGTTTGCGGATACCAGGGCGTAGCGTCGATAAAGATAACGGCGAGGTCGAAGTCGTTACTACTGGCAGACACGATCCCTGTGTGGGGATAAGAGCAACGCCAATTGCGGAGGCGATGCTCGCGCTGGTGTTGATGGATCACTGCATGCGGGATCGGGGGCAGAATATGGAGTTTTGTCCGCGGGGGTAGTGGGGGGGTACGTGTGGCGTGCCATCCATGGCTTTTTTCGATGCCAGTCCCTGGCTGTACGAGTCACTTTACTCTTTGCAAACCACGGGGCACCAAAAGTAACCAAAAGTGCTTTTACCGACCAATTCAGCCCTGCAGGTGCCCGAGGCACTTTTGCATCGCTCATAGGCCGGGGCCCGGCCTGACTGCCTATCCCTGGGCGAACAGGCCTTTACGCGACATCCTGTCGTTCCAACCCCTGCCAATGATAATGCAAAAGCTGAACAAACGGCGCAAGAGCCGTGTCGGCTCGTGCTGTCGCACATTGCGTTTTTAGCTAGTGTCGCAGCGAACAGTTCGACATTGGTTTTTTATATATGAACACGCAACATCTATTCGTAGGGTGCTCTGAGTGCAACGAAGCGCACCAGCTGTATGTACAAAAACTATAAACGCCTTGCCGATAAATCACGACTTATCAAACGATACAAAACAACCCCTACCAAAGCACTACACCACGCCAAATCAATCGTATCGCCACGATTGTGATCAACCATTTAAAAACCGTTCTAAACGTCCGTTCCGACACACGATGGGTGACTCGTTTGCCAAGCATGGTGCCAACGAATCCGGCTACGGTGGCGCCAATGATGTGTGGCCAGTAGTTGCGATAGTCGAAGCCGTGATACATATAACCGGTCAGCTTAAACACATCCATAATCAACAAACACGCAGCGAGTGTGCCGGTGATCTGGAGTTTTTTAAGTGGTGTGCGAAGTATCGTCGGCTGCAGCAGCGCGCCCACTCCGAACACGGTGCCAATAAATGAATGTGCAATTCCCACCGGTAAGAAGATCGGCTTGTAAGGCTGCTGTGCTGTTGCATCGTCAGCCGTATTAACCTCAGTAGTTGCTCTCTTACGACGCGCCGGCGCCCAGATCAATATCAACAGCAGGCAGCCGAGCAGCAGTGCCATCAGCGCTTCCGGCAGTGCCACGAAAACCTGGCTGCCGATGGCGACACCAATAACGCTGCCGATGCCAAACAACACAACGATTGGCCAGTAAATATACGGCCGGAAATAGACGATGCGGGCCGCCAGTGATGCGAAGGCAAATGCGGATTGCAGCGGTATAGCTACAGCCAGCGGAAACACCAGTGAGCTCGACGCTAGGACAATGTAAATACCGCCGGTGGCGAAGGCTGCGTTGATGAAGGATGCGATCAACCCGCCAACGGTGACTACTAACAGCTCGATTGGCATTGAAGGGTGTCGTCCGCTCGGGGGTTGCGTGAATATTGTCGGTCCATGGTAGCATCGTCGGTGCGAACCGAATAGCCGGAGAGACCACGTGCCTGTCATTGATAAAATCAAAAACAACGCCGAACAGATCGTCGCCATCAGACGCGATCTGCACGAACATCCCGAGATTGGCATGCAGGAGGTACGCACGTCCGGTGTGGTGGCTGACTTCTTAAAGGAGTGGGGGATCGAGACGCACACCGGCATAGGAAATACCGGCGTGGTTGGCGTGCTCAAGGGTAACGGCGACGGCCGTACTATTGGCCTGCGCGCTGACATGGACGCACTGCCCATTGACGAAAAGACCAACCTGCCTTTCGCTTCAAAAACTCCCGGTGTGATGCATGCCTGCGGACACGACGCGCACACCGCCATGCTGCTTGGTGCAGCGCGTTATCTGGCCGAGACGCGCAATTTCCCCGGCACCGCGATATTTATTTTCCAGCCGGCTGAAGAAGGTCTGGGGGGCGCGCGGGCTATGTTGGCAGACAAGCTGTTTGATCGATTCCCGTGTGATGAGATTTATGGCATGCACAACAACCCGACGGGGGTAGCCGGCAAAGTCGGTGTCAAGCCGGGGCAGGCGATGGCTGGCGCCGATTTTTTTGATATCACCATTCGTGCATCCGGTTCACACGCCGCAATGCCGCATCAGTCAGTCGACCCGATTGTGATCGGCACGTCGCTGGTGCAGCAACTGCAGAGTATCGTCAGCCGCAATGTGCCACCCACTGAACCACTGGTGTTATCTGTAACGCAGATTCACGCAGGCGCTGCCTACAACGTTATCCCGTCCGATTGCACCCTTTCCGGCACCATGCGCTACTTCGATACAGACCTTGCCAATACTGTGCGTGAGCGCATACGCAGTCTGTGCAAGGGTGTTGAAGCAGCTTACGGCGTGGAGGTTGAATTCGACAACCGTGAAATCTTCGATGTACTGGTTAACGATGAAAGCCTGTCACACGTGATGCTTGATATAGCCGCCGATGTAGTTGGCGCGGAGAACGTGGCAGAGACCAAAGGTGTAAGAACCGGCTCTGAAGACTTTGCCGATATGCTGCGCGTGATACCAGGTGCGTACTGCACGGTAAG
>CAYMFQ010000032.1:0-11113 GCA_964389335.1 uncultured Granulosicoccaceae bacterium | reverse complement strand
AGCGATGACATGCTCAACGGTCTGCGGCCGTGGATTGAGTGCGAAAGCCCGACACACGATGCTGCCGCGGTTGATCGTATGATTGATCTGGCTGCGTATGATCTTGCGGCAAGTGGTGCCACTGTAGAGCGTATACCAGGTCGCCTCGGCTTTGGCGGGTCGGTTCGCGCCACATTCCCGCACCCGCAAAGTGATCAGCCCGGTATCCTGATTGCGGGGCATATGGACACCGTACATCCGCTTGGCACACTTGAGGTGTTGCCGTTCCGGCGCGAGGGCAATCAGTGCTGGGGCCCGGGTATTCAGGACATGAAGGCTGGCAACTATCTCTCCCTTGAAGCTATTCGTCAGTTGCACGCGGCCGGTGTGCAAACGCCGTTACCAGTCACTGTGCTGTTTACGCCCGACGAAGAAGTCGGCACGCCTTCAACACGCGAGTTGATCGAAGCCACTGCGGCACAGCACAAATACGTATTAGTGCCGGAGCCGGCACGCCCTGACGGCGGCGTGGTATGGGGTCGTTACGCCATCGCGCGCTTCTATCTGGAAACGTTGGGTGTACCTATTCATGCAGGCGTTGACCCAAGGCTTGGCCACTCTGCAATTAAAGAAATGGCCCGGCGTATCCTGCAGATAGAGGATATGACAACCGATGACTGTACATTTTCAGTAGGCGTTATTAATGGCGGTGAGTGGGTTAACTGCGTTGCCTCGTCGTGCAAGGCCGAAGCCTTGTCAATGGCGAAACGACAATCTGATCTCGATGCCGGTGTCGAACGCATATTGGCGTTGAACGATGCCTCCGGCGAGGTGGAATTCCGCGTTACGCGCAATGTCACGCGACCGGTATGGGAGCCGGATGATGCCTGCAAAGCGTTGCATGCGCATGCCGAGCGCATCGCCTCTGAACTGGGCTTTGACTTGCCGGCGTCGATGGCGGGTGGTGGTTCTGATGGAAACTTTACCGGCGCCATGGGTATTCCCACGCTTGACTCGCTGGGGGTACGTGGCGCCGGGCTGCACACGCTGAACGAGCACATCGAAATAGATAGCCTTGCCGAGCGCGGGCGTCTGATGGCCGGCCTGCTGGCGACCCTGCAATAGCCTGCCCGTCAAGCGCTTGTGGCCTCACTGTTATGTGCGAGATGGCCTCAATTGCGACATGACACGTGAGCCCAGTGCTGAATCCGGCTAGAATGCTCCGCACAGGGAGCGCTTGCGTCAGGTCTCGAGAGTGCATCCAGTCTGGAAGCGCCCCCGACATCAGCACTTATTTGGCCCTTAATACCAGAGAGTATTTATGAAAAAATTCCTGAAAGCAGCGGCGGCAACCGCCATCGCTTCAATTGCGGCAAGCGTCGCTGTGGTTGGTCCGGCGGCAGCGGAATACCCTGAAAAGCCGGTTAATTTCATCGTACCGTGGCCTCCAGGTGATCTCGAAGATGTGATCACTCGCATGATCGCCGAGGACTTTCAGGCCAAGTACGAAGTCCCTGCAGCAGTAGTCAACAAGCCAGGCGGTGGCGGTGGTCCGTTTCCGGGCGCTATAGAAGTTGCCAGCGCACCTGCTGACGGTTACACCATCGGCTCTTTTGTTATGGGAGTACCTGTCATCGGGCACCAGATTGGCATTCCTGAACTGACGCCTGAAAAGTTCGACCCGTTGGGTATCTTTGTCACCTATCCCTTTGTACTCGCAGCAGCCGGTAACGCACCCTTCAAAAACGCAGAAGAACTAGCCGAGCACGCCAAGAGCAATGATCTGGCACTTGGGCACTTTGGCGCACCGTTGATTCCTACCAAGCTGACGCTTGCCTATGCCAAGACAGCTGGCTTTGAGTGGGGTTCTGAAGCGGCGTTTGATAACCTCGACTGCAATACGCTGGCGTCTGGCGATGCTGATGTAATCAACACCACTCTGCAGTTGATTATGCCTTGTCTTAACGATGTAACGGTTATTGCTTCAGCCACTGATGAGCGTATTTCCCTGCTGCCCGACGTACCGACCATGGGCGAGCTTGACGGCGCGCTGAGCATGTCTTTGTGGAACGGACTATTTGTCACCAAAGATACACCGGCAGACGTGCGTGAGAAAATTATCGCGGTTGCTAAAGAAACAATGGCGTCAGAGCGAGCGCAGAAGCTTGCCGCTGACACCGGCGCTTCAATCTACTGGATGCCTGCGGAAGAGTCTGCAGCGCGCATCGATTCGGATGATGAGAAGCTCGGCGTTATTAATGGCATGATCGAGTAACTTTGCGGTAACGGTTGTTAATCAGAGCGGGTTGTCACAGGCGACCCGCTCGTTGAAGCGCTACTGGCGTTCAAACCCACACTCCTCTTATGACTGATCATCGTGACATCGATCCTGACGGCGCTGACAGCAGAGCAGCGATTAAAGCCGAAATGGATTCCGGTTCATCTCACGGGCAACTGCTTTTTGCATTGATGTTTATCGTGCTGGCCGTGTTTTTATTATCGCAACTAGGCGAGCAGACAAAGTTTTCCAGCAAAGGCAAACTCTTTGCGCAGCCTGCGTTCTGGCCGGCGGTAGGAGTTATTGGCATGGTGTTCTTCGGTGCCCTGCATCTTGTTGCCAGTTTGCTTGATATTCGTAAAAAAGGCGTTGCGACAGCTCCCACCACAAGTCCGGGAACAACCGATAACACTGCCGGTAATATTTTTTCAGTCGAGCTCAGGGAGGGGGCCAGATGGTTACTGGCGTTCGAATACCTGGGCTGGTTTATGGTCTACGTGTATGTAACACCGAAGATTGGCTATCTGCTGTCGACCATTATTTTTCTCGTATTGCTAACATGGCGCAGCGGCTATCGCAGCAAGCGCATGTTATTGATTGCCGCGGCCGTTGGCTTTGCCATTGTGCTGGTATTCAAGTCTTTTTTGGGTGTGAAAATCCCCGGAGGTGCGGTTTACGAGGCGCTGCCGGACGCTATCCGATCATTTATGATTGTTAATTTCTAACCTTGTCTGCATATTGCTCAGCAATTCGTAAGACGCAGCCTGGCACCTGGTAGCTATGGAACTGTTTGTTGACGCGCTGACTATTCTTGCTCGCTGGGATGTACTGGCGGCTCTGTTGGTTGGTTCTGTCGGTGGTGTGATCATTGGGGCCATACCCGGTGTGGGTGCTGCAGTGGCGATTGCCATTCTGCTGCCGGCTACCTTCTCTCTTGATCCAATCGTTGGTATGACGGCGCTACTGGGAATCTACGGTTCATCGATGTATGGCGGCGCCATACCAGCCATACTGATCAATACACCCGGCACTGCGGTCAACGCACTGACCACCTATGACGGCCACCCTATGACCGAGCGCGGTGAGGGGCGTCGTGCGCTGAGTCTGGCTTACTCGGCTTCGTTTTTTGGCGGTGTCTTCTCGGTGGTGTGCTTAATATTATTGTCGCCGGTGCTGGCTAAAATAGCCCCGATGTTTGGCAGCCGGGAAATATTTCTGGCCGCGTTGCTCGGTATCATCCTGGTGGTGCTGGCCCATCGGGGGCAGGTTCTTGCAGCCGGCATGATGGCGTGTTTCGGTATCTTTCTTAATACCATTGGCCTCGAATCAATACAGTATTCAAAGCGCTATACATTTGACCAGGCGTGGCTAAGTAGTGGTGTTGATTTAATCGTTGTAGTGCTGGGTTTATTTGCGATCAGTCAGGCCATGGTGTTATTGATTCAACAAAACACGGCAACCAAGGCACGGGTTGAATCTGGTGGCATGTTCCAGGGGTTTAAAGAACTCATGCGCAACAAGCGTGTGGCGTTTACCTCCTCGACCTATGGCGTACTGATGGGCATGATCCCCGGAGTCGGCGAGTTTACCTCGCAGTTTCTGGCGTACACCACCGCACAAAAAACGTCTAAAACACCGGATCAGTTCGGCAAAGGTGCGCCGGAAGGGTTAATCGCTGCGGAGTCAGCTAACAACGCAGTACCGGGGGCGGCGATGATACCGCTGCTTGCACTGGGCATACCTGGTGAAGCACTTACCGCCATGATGCTATCGGTGTTTTACGTTCATAACGTGATACCTGGTCCGGGTTTGTTCCAAAATGATATGGACTTTGTTGTCGCCATCTACATCGCACTGTTGTTGCTGAACATCATGGTGATAGTGTTCCTGATGTTCTCTACCCGTCAGTTGCTGCGCGTCATTGAAATTCCAACCCGTTTTCTGGGCGCATGTATCCTGACGCTGAGTTTTGTCGGAGTTTATTCGTTGCGTAACAGTGCTGTTGACTGCGCCATAGCGGCAGCCTTTGGGGTATTTGGTTATGTCATGAAGCGGCTAAACCTGCCGATCGTGCCCATAATTCTGGGCATGGTTCTGGGCGGCATCATGGAGCCAAAGCTGCGCACTTCCATGATGCGTGTAAAAACACCGATGGATTTCATTGAGCGACCAATTGCCATGATTCTGTTTCTCATTATTGTGGCGGTAATTGCAAGCTACATATGGGCCGCGTGGCGTGCTCGAGGACGAGCGAGTCATCCAGCCGGGTAGCACTGTGTCTATATCTGATGTTGCCAATACCCTAATGCTAATACAGGGGAGTCATTGATGAATCAATTGCAGCCTGTTGAGGATCAGGCAGACTGGTCCGGACAGCAGCTCGAAGCAGAAGACCGATGGCGACATCAGCTCAGCGATGCTGAAGTCCACGGACTGGTGCAAATGGCAAGGGACATCGCCCCGCAGCTCAATAACAGTGCAGACGCACTGCAAAAGCTGTCACTCGACGCGTTTGATCCGGGGCCATTGTCGATATCACAGTTGTATAACGAATTAAAAAATGGCTGCGGCGTCGTGTTGCTCAGAGGCTTGCCAGCCGATCAGCTTAGCCCGCTTGAGCTCGCAATTATTTACTGGGGAATCGGTCGTCATCTCGGTGACGCGATGCCAAATAACCCCGATGGTGATCTCATCGGCCACGTCACTGACCTCGGCAAGACACAGGCAGACGCCAACAGTCGTGGTTATCAAACCCGCGAGGCAATGGACTATCACTGCGACCAGGCTGATATCGTCGGTCTTCTGTGTGTGCGTACAGCACGTTCAGGAGGTGTATCGCGGGTGGCCAGTTCCGTCACCATGTATAACACGCTGTTGCGTGACTATCCCGATTATGCGCAGGCACTGGCAGAACCACTGTGCTGGAGCAAACATGGTGAACACGCTGCAGACGAGGCGCCTTATTATGAAAGCCCGGTGTTTAATTTTTTGCAGGGCAGACTTTGCACATCGTTTGGGCCCAAGCACATCATCAAAGGCCACGACCTGCCGCAGACTCCACCGTTGTCTGAGCTGGTTCGCAGTGCTATCGATACCGCAGAGTCAATCACCCATCAACAGCGGCTGGAAATGACACTTGAACCAGGTGATATGCAATTTCTCAACAACTACGTCACGTTGCATACACGCTCAGCCTATGAAGATCATGAAGATCCGGCCCAAAAGCGCCTGTTGTGGCGCCTGTGGCTGATGAATGACGACCTGCGTTCCCGTACTGGTTATTCCATGCAATGGCAGCAGGGTGTGCAGCTTGGACAGCAGCGCGCTCGTATTGTCATTTGATGATAAGCGGCCCGAGTAAATGAGCTTACGACGCAGGGCCGTTTACTGCCGTTTAAGATTCGTACAATCAACGCTGCGACTTGTGCCGTACCGGATTGGCTTTTATAGCGCACCTTGTCACGCCCATTGTTACTTGTAGCGCCCTTTGTAACTTGTAGCGCTCTTTGTAAAGAGAGGAGTTAAATCATGTCTGCCAATACTGATAAAACTATCATGGTTGTTGGTACCTACGATACCAAGAACGATGAGCTTGAATACATGGCAGAGCGTATCAACGCTCTGGGTGGTATTGTGCTGACGATGGATATTTCAGTGCTTGGTGATCCGGTGAATCCCACCGATCTGTCAAAACATCAGGTGGCCGAGGCAGGGGGCAGTTCCATACAGACGGCGATAGACAGCGGCGATGAAAATACCGCTATGCAAATTATGGCAGATGGCGCCTGTGTGCTGGCCAGGCAGCTACATGCCGATGGAAAAATTGATGGTGTGGTCATACTGGGTGGCACAATGGGTACGGATGCAGCGCTGGACATCTGTCAGGCGTTGCCACTTGGGGTGCCGAAGTACGTGGTCTCCACCGTTTCCTTTTCGCCTTTAATACCACCTGATCGCCTGTCTGCCGATATTCAAATGATTCTGTGGGCGGGTGGCCTGTATGGTCTGAATTCAGTATGTAAGGCATCGCTGTCGCAGGCTGCAGGTGCGGTACTTGGTGCTGCGCGCGCAGTTGAAGCACCCACCGGATCCAGGCCTACAGTGGGCATGACATCGCTCGGTTCTTCCTGTCTTAAGTATATGAAGTTGTTAAAGCCCGCACTGGAAGAGCGCGGCTACGAGGTAGCTATTTTCCACGCTACCGGCATGGGCGGTATGGCCTATGAAAGCATTGCTGCTAACAAGGGATTTGTTTGCGTGATGGACTTCGCCCTGCCTGAAATTGGCAATCTGCTGGCGGGCTCGGTTGTGAACGGTGGAGAAGATCGAATGCTGAATGCCGGGCGTGCTGGCATCCCTCAAATTGTTGCACCGGGTTGCCTTGATCTGATCGACTTTGCGGGCTGGCAGGACATTCCACAGCGCTACCAGGATCGTCCGTTTCACGCACACAATCGTTTAATAAAATCATCCGGGTTGAATGGCGAGGAACGTCGGGAGACTGCACGTGAAGTGGCTAACCGACTGAAGCAATCTGCAACACCGGCGCATGTTATCCTGACTAACCAGGGTATTGAAGAGTGGGACCGTGAAGGTGATGTGGCGCATGACCCCGAAGCGTTTGGAGAGTTCTGCGACGAAATGCGAAACGTGATGACCGATCCAATTGAGTTCACTGAACTCGACTGCCACATTAACGATCAGGCATTCGCTGACAAAGCGCTTGAAATATTTGATGCGTGGGTAGCTGACGGAACAGTGACTGCTGCATAGCCGTGCTGCATTAATTCAAATGGGAGCCCATATTCATGAGCCGTTACGACATTCTGTTTGAGCCGGTTCAAATAGGGCCGGTCACTGCACCCAACCGTTTCTATGCCGTACCCCATGCCACCGGTCACGGCTGGGCGGAGGCTGACGGTGCCATTGCATTGCGTGCGATGAAGGCCGAAGGCGGCTGGGGGGTTGTCTCATCGCAAATGACCGAAATCGGACCGGATAGCGATCTGGCTAACCATCAGATGGATCGCATCTGGGACGAACGGGATATTGCCACACACACCAAGCAGGTGGAGGTAGTGAAGGCACACGGTGCACTCGCTGCCATTGAACTTGCACACGGAGGCATGCGTGCGCGCAACTACACAACGGGCCTGCCGATAGCCGGGCCAAGCAGCCTGCCGATACTGCGGCCGGAAATTCCGTTACAGGCTGCTGCCATGAGCCTTACTGATATTGCCGACTTTCGCCGCGCACACAAGGCTGCAGCCAGGCGTGCTGCTCAGGCAGGGTTCGATATACTGTATGTTTATGCAGCACATGACCTCTCTTTGTTAAGTCACTTTTTATCGCGTCGCACCAATCAGCGTTCCGATGCCTATGGCGGCTCACTGGAGAACCGCATGCGCCTGCTGCGCGAGGTATTGGAAGACACCTTCGAAGTGGCCGCAGGCGAACGTGCTGTGGCAATTCGCTTCAGTGTGGCAGAACCCGACAAAGCCATTGGTCTCACACACGATGGCGAAGGTCGTGATGTCGTTGAAGCATTGGCAGAACTGCCGGACCTGTGGGACGTCAATATCGCTGGCTGGCCACAGGACAGCGTTACCTCGCGCTTCGCTGATGAAGGCTATCAGCTACCCTTTACGGACTTCGTAAAGCAAGTGACCAGCAAGCCGGTGGTGGGAGTTGGTCGCTTCACCTCGCCTGATTTAATGGTGTCGCTTATTAGTAAAGGGCATCTCGACTTGATTGGTTGTGCACGGCCGTCAATTGCCGACCCTTTCCTGCCAGCCAAAGTACGAGAAAATCGTATCGAAGAGATTCGCGAATGCATCGGTTGCAATGTGTGCGTCAGCTTTGACAGTTATTGTGTACCCATTCGATGTACGCAAAACCCGACCATCAGTGAGGAGTGGCGCCGCGGATGGCACCCCGAAATAATCACAGCGGCGCCAACACAAAAAAACATACTGGTCGTTGGTGCAGGCCCGGCGGGACTTGAGTGCGCGCGTACACTGTTACTTGCCGGTCACAAGGTCACCATCGCTGATGCCGCCGCAAGTGCCGGTGGCAGGGTCACGCTCGAATCATCGCTGCCCGGCCTGAGCGCATGGTCACGGGTGCGTGACTACCGGCTGCACTACATAAACCAGCATGCAAATGCCGAATTGTTTTTAAACAGTGCGCTGTCAGTTGAAGAACTGGTTGAGTTTAGTGCCGATGAAGTGGTAATCGCTACAGGTGCCTCGTGGCGCAGCGATGGCGTCGGGTCAACACACATGCAGCCGCGAAATTTGTCCGGGCTTACTGTGCTAACCCCCGATGATCTTATGCGTAATATAAATCTGCCGGACAACGCGGGGAATTGTGTGGTGTACGATGACGAGCACTATTACATGGCAAGTGTCGTTGCTGAAAAAATGCTCGAACTCGGTCATCGCGTTAGTTACGTAACGCCACTGCCCACGGTGGCGACGTGGACTGACCATACGCTTGAGCAGGATCGAATCATTGAACGGTTTAATCAGAAGAACATAGACATACATGTCAATGTCAGCTTGCAGGACGGTGGCACTTTTGCATCGACGTTAACCGGTAAGACGGTTGATATAAACTGCAACACTATCGTGTTGGTGGGTGCGCGGCTGCCAAATGAATCTTTGTACCAGAAGGCAATGGCTGATCCGCGACTGCCCAATGTACACAGGGCAGGGGATTGTATCGCCCCCGGGAGCATTCAGGGTGCAACGCAGTCCGGCCATACCATTGCACGTCAGCTGCTTAGCGGTAGCACCGAACCGCAGTGGTTCAAGCGGCAG
Source organism: uncultured Granulosicoccaceae bacterium (assembly GCA_964389335.1). Lineage (GTDB taxonomy): Bacteria > Pseudomonadota > Gammaproteobacteria > Granulosicoccales > Granulosicoccaceae. Next base: position 2,035 of record CAYMFQ010000032.1, on the reverse strand, counting down.
GGTATCGAGCTGGACAGCCTGCCCTCAGAGAAAACCACTTTATAGTAATAGCGCTTTATAGTAGAGAAAGGCCGGACCTGTCAGATTGCAGTAGACCAAATAACAGATCCGGTTTTCGATAGCGTTTACCGGGTGGCTAACACCTCGACTTCCGCCAATGACAAGGTACCGGAACTATCTATTCTGACCATTGCATAGGTATTGAGACCGCCACGTGTCTAAACTGATGAGATGCTGTCAGGTGAGCAAAATCTGGGGCCTAACCAATCATCCGCGTTATCAGCAAATTTTTTAGGTCCTGCATTGGCACCGGATCATCGCTTTCGCGCGACCAGCTCGTAACTAATGTGGCACCATTCTGCGGCGAAGACAGCACCTTGCGTGCGCCACGAGGATTGTCCGGATTGGGGTCAATAACATCAAATGGTACTGTGAGTCGACTCATCTTTTGCGCCAGTCGCATGGCTATGTGCAGCTTGCCAAACGGACCGGGCGGAGGAAAAAGCTCGCATGGGTCAAAGCCTGCTTTGTCAAAAATAGCGATACATTTTTCGTAGTCAGGCGCACGCTGCGGGTCAGTCCAGTAAGGCCAGGCGAACCAGCTGTTGTCGTCGGCCAGGGCGAGCAGTTCGCCGCTGCGGTGATGATTGATGCCGTGTTCGCGTTGTGCCTTTTCATTCAGTACTTCCTTTACACCGGGTGTGTCCAGCAGCAGTTGACGCACAGCGCCAATGTCATTGGCATTGGCCACATAGATGTGTGCTGCCTGATTGTCGCAAACGGCGAAGGCGCGACTGGTGCCTGCTTCTATCTGGTCGCCATTGGCCGCTTCTTCAATGTTCAAATAACCTGCTTCGCGCAGGATTCTATTCGGCATCACTGGCTGTGTGACATCGGTAAACCCGTAGTCAGAGACTATGGCGATGTCGCGCTCTTTCGTCTGTGCAGCTTCAATAACGCGTCCAAGTTCAATATCTATATTGCGCAATGCAGCCTTTGCCTGTGGCGATGACGGGCCGTGTCGCTGACCCTCATAGTCAAGATATGGCGCGTAGGCGAGCAATAGCTCTGGATCGTCCTCCTGCATCACCTTAAGCGTTGCATCGAGGATCCAGCGTGTTGAGCGCATACCCGCAAACGGCCCCCAGAATTGCGGGAAGGGAAATTTACCTAACTGCGAGACAAGCCTGCCATGCAGAGATCGTGGAGAGCTGTAAAAGTCAAAACTCTTGCGACCACTCGCCCAGTATACCGGGCGTTCGGTGATATGAATGTCGGTGTCTGAGTCTGCGACAAAACGCCAGAACAGACTGGCGCAACGCGCATCGGTCTTGTGCGTGCGTAATGCCTGCCAGATAGTCTCACCCTCAACCTGGTGTGCCGAACGATTCCACATAAACACTTTGGCGTGATGTCGCTCGTACCAGCCGTTAGCAACGATGCCATGCTGTGCAGGTTCAGCACCGGTGACCATAGTCGCGTGTGAAGTGCATGTCAGTGCCGGCAGTGGTTCGCGCAGCGGGCTTAGGCTGCCGGTGCCGGCCATGCGCTGCAAATTAGGCATGTCTTCGTCGACTTCACTGGGGCAAAGTGCGGCGAGGTTTAACAACAGGAGTTTGCGCATGGAGTTGTTTCCGACGGGCCCTGCTGCTGGCTGAATTGCAGGAAAGGATCAGTTTATCGCGTTGAGGATTGCACCGCCAGCGTTGACACCAAACGCATTGTCTGCAAGGTTATTGATTTCACAGGTGGGAGGATGACCCTGTTGCACGAACATGTCGCTTATGGGCGTCACGGTCTATTCAAGAGCAGCAACAATACAAGTGCCCAACTAAAGAGTTCGCCGATCGGGGATCAACTCCCACCGACTAACGCATTGTCTGAAAGTTTATTGAGTCCACAGTTGGGAGGACAACCCCGTTGCACGAACATGCCGCTTATGACCGTCACGATCGATTCAAGAGCAGCAACAATACAAGTGCCCAACTAACGAGTTCGTCGATCGGGGATCAACTCCCACCGACGAACGCATTGG
>CAYMFQ010000031.1:0-42532 GCA_964389335.1 uncultured Granulosicoccaceae bacterium | reverse complement strand
CGCTCGGGGTACTGCTTCATCAAAAAGCGGGCGCCGGTATCACCGTCATGCTGCAACAATGTATCGAAGAACGCTTTACCGACTACAACCGGGTTACCTCGCCTGCCTTTATAGACTGGCACGGCAATGACATCCGCAGCCTGTGTACCTACCGCAGTCAGCAATTGATCAATCAGCTGACTCGATACATGCGGCATATCGCCAAGGCATACCAGCACCGCATCGCACGCCGGCAGCCTTGATATACCGTGCGACAAAGAGTGCGCCATTCCCATGCTGTAGGACGGACAATAGTGAGACTCAACCGCAAGGCCGACAAGCGCTGCCTCAACCTGTTCGTGCTGATGCCCGGTCACTACGTGCACTGAGTCGACACCGCTTTCCAGCAGCGCACTGGTGATTATTTTAACCATGGGTGTGCCAGACACGTCGACAAGTAACTTATTGATTGTGCCAGCACGGCTCGAGGTTCCTGCTGCGAGTACCAGACCTGCAATTTGGGGTGTACCTGTGGTCTGACTTTGCGCAGCGGTCGCCGGTGCCGGTGTCTGCACCTGAGCCTGTACCTGGGCGATTGACAGATTGGGTTTGGCTGTATCCAAGTGCCGCGGTTGTGGACGCTGCAGATCTTCATCGAGCAGGCCGCCAACGGACAGACTGTTTAACCATTCGTTAGTTACCGGCACATCGCAGGCGAGCCTGTCGAGCAGTTGATCCAGCCCATTATACTTTGGTGAGCGCGCGCAGCCGGGCAAACCCAGTACCGTCGAACCATCGAGTCGACCCAACAGTAATAAGTTACCGGGATCAACCGGTATGCCGTATCGATCAACCTCGCCACCAGCAGACACGATAGAGGCGGGTATGACATCGTTGCGATCACTGATGGCAGACGCACCGGCAATCAGCACCCAATCAGCGGCAGACACCTCAGGGCGCTGTAACTCACTAACCAGAGCAGCCACCGTGTGCTCGCATCGAAACTCCGCACTTACGGTGGCATAGCGTGAGTGCAGACGCTCTTCGGTTACTCGGCGCGACTTATCGAGTGTGCTCTCTTTGATAGTCGGCAGCCGGGTTTGAATCAGAACTGCAGTCTGTGGTCGAAGTGGTGCGACGGTAAGCGGGCTGGTCTCGGCAATAGCAACCGCTTGTTGTACCAGAGTCGACCTGACCGCATAGGTAATAATCTTACTGGTCGCGACCATTCTGCCTTTTAGCACACGGGTGTTCTCAGCCAGTGTTGCAAAGGTCAGACTTTCATCAATGCTGTTGAGTGCAACCACTGATTGTCGGTCAAAACACAGTAAGCCATCGACTGACGCGAAGATGTTGACTCTGCCAGTGTGTGCTTTATCGACGCGCAGGCCGGAACCGGATATCGCCTTGGCGACAGACATCGCAGCGAGATTTTCTTCAACGTCGTCGGCTTCAATTTTTGCTACGACGACTGTTGCAATACCTTCACTCAACAGGGAATCAATCAACGCCTTGCTGAGCACGGTGCCCTTGGACAGCCTCCTGCGCCCGAGTTTTATACTGTGGGCGAGAACGCAATCCCTCGCATCGGCGGTTTTTAGCTCACCAAACCACATTTTTTTGTTCACACATGTGGCAACCACCAGGGAGAATAGAAATTGGTTTCACGGCGTTGTTTGTTGTTCCGGTTGCTGCGACGCGCAGTGTCTGCCGTTATTCTACACGTTAATTCGCGTCACCCCACTGCCCCAGTGTGTCATGCCGCAACAACTCGATGTCGATGGCCGGTGGTGTATCAAGTGCGTTTTTGCTCCGGGCGCTCGGGGCACTTTGTGTAAAGTCCGCCAGAAATTCCTCAACGAAACTGCACTGTGCCGCATGCGTCAGCGACGACAGACGACTCCAGACCAGCTGCCCGTTTCTGAATACCGCATAGATGGCACCGCTGCGTGGATCCAAAAATTGTACCTCGGCTATTCTTACTACACAGCGGCGCAGAAACTCTGCCTCACTATTTGTGTGTTTTACCAATACCTCTTCTGGTTTGCCTGCGTCAATGTTGACACTGCGGTAACGGTCGATGTTGCGCAGCAACAGAGGATCAACAACCGTCATTGACTGATTACAACCAAACGCTGCAGTCCGCGGCAACTCGCCTTTGGGTACATCGTTATCGAGAAACTCAAAGTGCACCTGTTTGTCTGCCGACAACACCCACGACAGGAATAGCTCCGGTATGCCTGTATACGCTTCGATGTTGTGATACAGCAGATCATCCACGGCTTTAAAGCGTCCGGTGGTCTTGCCCCGCTCCCACGCACGCACCACCGTTTCCGCAGGCGGGGTTACCATAAAAAACAGATAAATACGATCTCCAAAGCGCGAAAGCAGCTTACTGTCCTGACTTTTGCCGGCGTCAACACTAAAGCTGTCAAATCGAAAGCGATCAATTAACAGATGTGACATCTGATTTTTCTTCGCCTTCCGCGCCATGTATCGGTCGAGTTTTTTATCGATGATCTCCAGTTCCTGACCTGTCAGCATTGCTGCGTATTTGGCGTGTTCGCCCAGTGACTGATAGTCAAGCAGATATTTGCGCCAGTAGTCCGGACTGACCAGAGCAAAGTCCTCCCAGGGGATGCCGAGCTTGCCGGCGAGCTGTCGCTGTTGAGGCCGGATAGTGCTTTTTCCCGACGCAGATGCGCCCTTAACGTTCATCACCACAGGATGGGATTGCGTCGGTAGCAGACGATAATTTTCTTTCGCCACCGCCTGCGGGAATATTTTTTCCAGTGCCTCTGACACCACCTCCTCACCAATACTGTTGGCAGCAAAGGAAAGCGCAATGTCTGTAATCAACTGTGGTTCTTTTAGCACTCTGCCGCGGTGCGCCACCAGTGAGTCAATCACCTTTACCAGTGCCTCAAGACAATGACGTTCATCTGAAGGCGATATGGTATTGAGTTGATCGCGCCAGCGACGCAGTGCCACAAGCTCAATTGGTTCGTCGTGAACCGGCTTTGGTTTTACCTGCTGCCGTGCTCCAAACAGGCGGCTTAGTAACGATCCGGCGGATTTAAGCTCAGCCACAACAGCAGCTGGAAATAAATGCTGGTCGAGTTGTTCCCTGATCCACGCTTCGGCAGTTTCCACACGTGCATCAACAGTTGTGCAAATGGAAGGCAGTTGCGGCTGAGCGTGGTTGTGGAAAATTGCCGAAACCATTGACCGCAGACTGATACCGAGGTCTTCATAGTTTGGCCCGTCCGGTACTGACAGGTCGGAGGTGACGCGCACCAGCAGTTCATGCACCACCAGGCGCTCTACACGAAACCACACCAGTTCGGCTTTGTTTAATCCACAAAAATCCGCCAACTCGGTAGCACGCTGCAAACTGACGCTGGAATTCTCGGGTCGAAAGAGCGTGATTTGTGATTCAAGATCAGCGGGGATTTGCGAGCTGAGGCCGGGGTTCCAGGCATCGAATTCCTCGCTGCTGACTGCACTGGCGTTGTCTGCGCTACTATTGTTGCCACCCGCGCCAGTCTGTCTGTTGTCAGAACTGTTCAAGAGAGGCGTCCACGCGGGTTAAACAGGCAAGTGCGGGTTACACAGGCGAACGCGTGTATAAAACCCGCACGTACCGATCATTTACTTTGAATCCACAGGTTAACTGACTTATCAGCCACGCTGACGAAACTTGCGGATCAACGGGTAGCAGATCAGCAGCAGTGCAATAGCCATGCATACACCACTAATGGGACGGGTAAAGAATGTCGTAGGGTCACCTTGTGATGCCAGCAACGACTGCCGGAGTGATCGCTCTGCCAGCGGCCCCAACACAATGGCCAGCACTGCCGGTGCTACCGGGTAGTTCAATTTACGCAACAGGTAACCAACCACACCAAACACAAACATCAGCCAGACATCATGCATGGTCTGTGTCGGTGCGTAGCCGCCGACAACACAAAGGATATAAATTATCGGCGCCAGTATGGTAAAAGGCATGGTCAGCACTTTTACAAACAGCGGAATAAAAGCAAGGTTAATCAGTAGTGTCACCGCGTTGGCGATATAGAGCGAGCCTATCAGCCCCCAGACAAAATCCGGGTGTTCGGTAAACAGCAACGGCCCGGGGCGAAGCCCCCAGATAATCATACCTCCGAGTAAAATGGCCGTCGTCGGAGAGCCGGGTATGCCAAGCGTAATCATCGGCAGCATGGATCCGGTAGATGCGGCGTTATTGGCGGCCTCAGGAGCAGCAACCCCCGCAACATTGCCTTTGCCAAATTCATCCGGATTTTTAGAGAATGTTTTCGCCAGCCCGTACGACATCAATGATGCCGGTGTTGCACCCGCTGCCGGTAAGGTGCCGACAAAATACCCCAGCACTGACCCCAGTGTTGTAGTGCCGATATACTCTTTTACATGCTTCAGGTTTCCAACCAGCCGGGAGAACGACATTTTTACATTATGAACGGAGACTTTTCCCTGCGTTGATTCCAGCGTCCACAGCATCTCTCCAATGCCATAGATACCTATTGCCAGTACCAAGAAGTTAATGCCATGCAAAAAGCCGGAGATGTCGCCAAAAATTAGTCGTGGCTTACCCGAAATAATATCAAGCCCGATAGTGGCCAGCACCAAACCAATCAGGATAGAAAAAATCGTTTTTGGAATATCATCACCGCCCAGTCCGATGAACGTTGCGAACGCCAGTATCATTAACGCAAATTCTTCCGGCGGCCCAAACTTCAACGCAAAGGCGGCGAGAGGTGGTGCGAACAGCGTAAAAAGAATTACTGATATGGTGCCACCGATAAACGATGCGACCGCCGCAGCAACCAGGGCTTTATCAGCCTTGCCCTTCTGGGCCAGCGGTCGGCCGTCAAAAACTGTAGCAACAGCCGTCGACGCGCCGGGGATACCCAGCGTTATCGAACTGATCGCGCCGCCGTACATGGCACCATAGTAGATTGCGGCGAGAAATATTATCGCGGCAGTTGGCGGCACCAGAAATGTTATTGGCAACAGGATGGCTACTCCATTGACCGAACCCAGGCCCGGCATGGCACCAACCAGCAGACCGACCGTACAGCCAATAACAATCATCAAAAAGTTGAGCGGTTGCAGCGCCTCGAGCAGGCCTGCACCCAACAGCGTCAGTATACTATCCATAACCTAGTTCGCCCCCTCAGATGTCACCGCCTGACGGGATTTTCTGGTGAACGCATACCACAACCAGTAAATGGCAGAAATAAGAACCGCGAGTGCCGGCAAGCCCACCACAGGAGCGGTTAACGCACCGAGCCTCTCCTTTGCACTTTGCGCGTAGATCAGGTCATATACCGGGTAGAAGGCCTCTTCGGTAAATGCCTTGGGCAGCGGAATTTTTAGCGCCCATTCAAACAGGCAAAATATAAATACCGGCACGCACACCACCAGCGTGAGTGTTAACACCCAGGAATGGTGACCAATAAACTTGAGGTAAAAGAATAGAAATACCGGCAGCGCGATATAGATTCCCGCCCACTGCGTTAACACCAGCAGCGCCAGGATAGAAAACGCGGACACGCCGACGACCATTGCGGTGTCTGCACTGATGTACGGTTCTTCCGATACGGATTCAGGGGTAATCTTTCTGAACCAGCGCACGATGGTCCAGATACAACACAACAACATGCCGGTAGACAGCCAGAATGGCCACGCACCGGAACCGGGGCCACGCCCCTCTATCCAGCCAATATTTAATTCCGCGCTTTTTACCATCAAGCCGATGGAGCAAAGCGCCAGTAGTACAGCGAAAACGATTTCAGCAGTGCGAACTGTCATTATGATATTTATGCACGTAGCCAGATGTGTGGGTATACGGGCACCCTGCCCGGAACAACGTGAGGCAGAGTGCCTGTAGAGTTACAGACTAAAAGCAGTCGGTTTATTCGCCAGTAATGGCTGCTGCACCTACCTGCTCGATCAGTGCGGTATGACGCTTGATTTGCTCCGTATGGAACGCTGCGAGATCATCGCCGGCAGACCATTCAGTGCAGTCGAGGCCATCATCAGTGCAGAACTGCTGCCACTCTTCTGATTGATACAGCTGGCTAAACAGATCAATATAGAAAGCTTGTGCATCAGCAGACATGCCCGGAGGCCCGTTGATTGAACGTTGCATGTAGTACTCGATATCAATGCCGAGTTCCTTTGCCGTGGGTATATCCGGATACGCTGCCATACGCTCGCCGGTAAACTGGACCAGTGGCTTGGTATTGCCTGCGCGGAAGAATTCGTTCTGCTCAGCCGGATTGTTTACGGTGGAGTCAATGTGCTTGCCAACCAGGTTCTTGGCCACTGTGCCGCCACCCGGGAAAGGAATGTAAGTGACTTCGTAACCAAACTCGGCTTCCATCATGGCTGTCAGGATAGAGTCTTCCTGACCGGATCCGGTACCACCGACTTTCCAGCTATTACCAGTTTCTTTAACGGCAGACACATAGCTGTCGAGGTCAGTGATGTCGGCACGGTCGTTGTGCACCCACAGCAGGAACGTATCAAGTGCCATACGACCAACGGGTGTGAACTTCGATACATCAACGCCGAGGTCTTCCTGAATGATCGGTGTGGTGTAGAAGCTGTTCAGGGTTACCAGCAACGTGTGATCATCGCCTTCCTTGTCCTGCAGATAGCGCAACGCTTCGGCACCGGAACCACCAGGCTTGTTAATTGGAATGAACGGGCGAGGTGAGAGATTTTTCTTTTCAATCAGGCCTTGCAGCAGACGGGCAATCTGATCGGCGCCGCCGCCGGTACCGGCCATGATGATGAACTCAACAGGTTTCTTCGGCTTCCAGTCCGCGGCAATGGCACTAGCCGAAAACGTAAAAGTGGCCGTCGCGGCTATTGCCAACGGCACCACAGATTTAAGTAGTGTACGCATAGATCCTCCAGTGTGATTCAACAACAATTTTGACCGGTAAAAACACCGGCACACGTTTACTCTATATTTTTTTCTACTGTATTACTACACGCGTTTATCACAAAAAATAGCAGTGTTTTAATACAGTTTTCCCTGAAAAAATATAGAGCCTCTACAGGTGCCCCTCCGACACCGTCGCATCAGCAACACATGTTGTGCAACTAAATTTGATCATCTACTGTACGTTCAAACATCCAACATCAATATACTTGTACGAATCCTGTCTCACCACGCTGCGGGATTGCAGGGCAGCATTAAACAACCACCGCCCTGCGATTCTATAGTCGTTAAAACAAACCTTCGATATCACCCGTGTCATTCAGCTTAATGACTTCTGCGGCTGGCTGCCTTGGCAAGCCTGGCATGGTCATAATGGCGCCGCAGATAGCAACAATAAATCCGGCACCGGCCGACAACCTGACCTCTCGTATCGGTATGCTGTGACCGGTTGGTGCGCCGCGCAGATTCGGATCAGTTGAGAAAGAATATTGAGTTTTAGCGATACAAACAGGCAAATCACCGTAGCCGGCTTCTTCCCATGCTTTTAGCTGATCTTTGATCGGTTGATCCGCGATCACATCATCAGCTCGATAGATTTTCTTCGCGATAGCTTCGATCTTGTCCATCAACGGCATTGAGTCAGGATACAGTGTGGTGAAGTTTGCTTCGCCCTTATCGATAATCTCCACAACCTTATGAGCCAGATCTTTGGTTCCGTCTGAACCATGCGCCCAGTGCTTGCAGACGATGGCTTCAGCGCCCTGGCTCTGCACAAACTTCTGGCATGCGGCAATTTCTGCATCTGTGTCGAGTGTAAAGTGGTTTATCGCAACCACTACAGGCACACCATACTGCTTAAGGTTTTCGATGTGTCTGCCGAGGTTGGCGCAACCTTCCTCAACGGCGTCCACGTTTTCTGCGTTGAGATCTTCTTTGGCAACTCCACCATTCATCTTCATCGCCCTGATGGTAGCTACCAGGACTACAGCAGACGGTGCTATACCGGCTTTTCTGCATTTGATATCGAGGAATTTCTCGGCGCCGAGATCAGCACCAAAACCGGCTTCCGTAACAACGTAGTCGGCCAGCTTCAATGCGGTTTTTGTCGCAATTACCGAGTTACAGCCGTGCGCGATGTTTGCAAACGGGCCGCCGTGTACAAGCGCCGGGTTGTTTTCAAGTGTTTGCACCAGATTAGGTTGCATCGCATCTTTCAACAACACAGTCATCGCGCCATCAGCTTTTATATCGCGACAGTAGATGGGTGACTTGTCCCGACGGTAGGCAACAATAATGTCACCCAGACGCTTTTCCAGATCGTCAAGATCATTGGCCAGACACAATATTGCCATGACCTCGGAAGCAACGGTGATATCGAAGCCCGCCTCGCGCGGGAAGCCATTAGTCGCGCCACCAAGGCTGGCTGTAATCTGTCGCAATGCGCGATCATTCATATCGAGCACACGTCTCCACACCACGCGTCTGGAGTCTATTTCAAGTGAGTTGCCCCAGTAGATATGGTTATCGATCATTGCCGCCAGCAGATTATGTGCTGAAGTAATAGCGTGAAAGTCGCCGGTGAAATGCAGGTTCATTTCCTCCATCGGCACTACTTGCGCATAACCACCGCCGGCGGCGCCACCTTTCATCCCGAAGCAGGGACCAAGTGACGCCTCGCGAATGCATATCATTGCATTCTTACCAATAGCATTAAGGCCATCACCCAACCCGACGGTAGTCGTGGTCTTTCCTTCACCGGCTGGTGTCGGGTTGATTGCTGTGACCAGAATCAGTTTGCCGTCTTTTTTGCTCGCCTGCGCCTTGATGAACTCATCGGATATCTTTGCTTTATCGTGTCCATAGGGCACCAGCGACTCGGCTGGAATGCCCAATTTACTACCAATATCAAGAATGGGCTTCTTGCTGGCTTCGCGTGCTATTTCAATATCAGTTTTTACGGCCATGTTTGTTCCTGTGGGGTTGAACTCAAGTACCGAGTGTATCGCCAACAGCCAGCTTACAGGAAGCAGCCCATTCGCTCGCAGTGACCTTAGCGCCGCCTTTAGGCTTAACCCTTTTTACCAGTATCCGACCGCCGACGCTTTGTATCGCAACGCCGTCTTCACTGATTTCCATGACTCGTCCGGCAATACCATCACCGGCCACTGCGGCACAGTCGTAGACGCTCAACTCCTCGCCTGCATGGGTAGTCCAGGCACCAGGCGCCGGATTGGTACCGCGTATCAGGTTGTAGACCTGAGCCACCGGTTTGTGCCAGTCAATATGAGCATGCTTTTTGGTACAACGACGTTCATAAGTTGCCTGCGACTCGTCCTGAATAATGTGCGGTGGATTTCCGCCCCGATACAACTCACAGACTTCAAGCACAGAGTCGACAGCCGACGGATATATCTTTTTAAAGTACAGATCAATAACCGTATCATCAGGTTCAATTGGGCATTGCCATTGCAACAGCACATCGCCTTCGTCAAGACCATCGGTAGGATAAAACCAGGAGTACCCGGATTCTTCCCGGCCCATGATAATCGGCCAGTTGACCGCAGAGGGCCCGCGATGCAGTGGCAATAGTGACGGGTGGAAACAGATAGAGCCCTGTTTGGGTATATCGCGCGCTGCTTCCGGTACAAAAATGTTAACGAAAGCCATGACCATTAAGTCAGCGTTGAATGACTTAAGCCTCGCAAGGGTTGCCTCGTCCTTGAAATGCTGCGGCTGTTCAACAGGTATACCCTGCCCAAGAGCAAACTCTTTGATCGGGTCAGCCTTGTCTTTATCAGGCTCACAATAAACAGCGACGATTTCATCCTTGCCGGCATCCAGCAGCTTTGCCAGTACGTCTTTGCCAAACGCCTGCTGCCCCATCACGATCAATCGCATTGAATATCCTCTGCTTACGCTGCTGTTAACCAGGTTATGGTGTTTTAACTTTTAACTTCGCCAACGGCACCGGAGTCAATAACGCGTTGTAAGTCTGCACCGCTATAACCAAGCACATCGGTTAAGACTTCTGACGTATGCTCCCCGAGTAACGGTGATCGAACCACATCAACCTCGCTATCGGACAGTTTTATCGGGCAGCCAACACTGAGATACTCGCCACGCTCGGGGTGATCCACCTTAACCATCGTGCCAGTGGCATACAGCCCCTCATCTTCAGCTATTTCCTTCATCGAAAGGATTGGACCAACCGGAATATCCAGCGGGTTGCAGATTTCCATGACTTCAAACTTTGACTTGGTTTTGGTCCAGGCTTCGACAGCCTCGAACACTTCGTTGAGTTTGTCGAGGCGTTCCGGCGGCGTGGCGTAGCCTTCCTGAGTTTTCCACTCAGACTTGCCAATCACATCGCAAACTTTTTCCCAAACCGCAGCCTGTACAATGAAGTAGGTGTAGGCGTTGGGATCCTGCTCCCAGCCTTTGCATTTAAGAATTCGTCCGGGCTGACCGCCACCGGAATCATTACCGGCACGCGGGGTGGTATCACCAAATTCGATGCCCTCGCCGAACTGCGAGTATTCTTTCAGTGGCCCGGAATCAAGGCGTTGCTGATCACGCAGCTTCACGCGTGACAGGTTCAGCACACCATCCTGCATGGCACAGCTAACCCGCTGCCCGCGACCGCTGCGCTCGCGCTGGAAAAGGGCGGTTACGATACCGAGGCAAAGATGCAGCCCTGTGCCTGAGTCACCGATCTGTGCGCCGGTTACCAGCGGCGGTCCATCCAGAAATCCAGTAGTGGATGCAGAGCCACCCGCACACTGAGCAACGTTTTCATAGACTTTGCAGTCTTCATACTTGCCCGGACCAAAGCCCTTGATCGACGCCATGATAATCTTGGGGTTTATTTCCTGAATGCGCTCCCAGGTAAAGCCCATACGATCCAGCGCACCCGGTGCAAAGTTCTCAACCAGTACATCGCACTCTTCGATCAGTCGCGTGAGCACCTCTTTGCCGGTTTCGTTCTTTGAATTGAGCTCAATGGAGCGCTTATTGTGATTCAGCATGGTGAAATAAAGGCTGTCTGCTCCTGGTACATCGACCAGTTGCTTGCGCGTTGCATCACCGACACCGGGCCGTTCAACCTTGATTACATCTGCACCGAACCACGCCAGCAGCTGAGTACAGGTCGGTCCCGACTGAACGTGGGTGAAGTCCAGTACTTTTATTCCTTCGAGAGCTTTCATATGGATACCAGGGTTTGCTATTAACAGAGATTATTTTTCCGCGCTGCCGCTAACCGATACTTTCGTTTACTTTTTTACCACGCTTTGCGGATTCAGGTTGCCGATGCGTCCGCTTTCGGTACCCGCGTTTTCGTCGATAATAGCATTAATCAACGTCGGCTTACCGGACTCCAGCGCCTCATTGACTGCCTGTGTTAACTCATCCCTGCTGGTGGCATAAACCCCGACCCCGCCAAATGCTTCCATCATTTTTTCGTAACGACTGTCTTTGACAAAAACCGTCGGTGCCACATCATCACTGACGGGGTTCTCATCGGTACCCCGGTAAATACCATTGTTGTTAAATACGACGATACAAACCGGCAGGTTATAGCGACAGATGGTTTCCACCTCCATGCCGGAGAAACCGAAAGCGCTGTCGCCTTCTACCGCCAGCACCGGGTGACCCGTCTCCACTGCAGCCGCCACAGCCGCACCCATACCGATACCCATAATGCCCCAGGTGCCCACGTCAAGACGCTTGCGCGGCTTGCTCATGTTGATAACACTGCGTGCAAAGTCGAGTGTGTTTGCTCCTTCGTTCACAAGCATGGTATCCGGGCGCTGCGTCATTATTTCACGTAGTGCACCTAGTGCGGTATGAAAGTCCATGGGCGTTGTATCGCTGCCAACGCGCTGATCCATTTTGGCGACGTTCGCATCGCGCTTGGCATAGACCGCGTTGGTCCAGTCAGCAGGTGGTGGCGTCCAACCATCCATAACGCTAACAAACTCCTGCAGGCATGACGCAATATCACCCACGACCGGCGCGGCAATTTCCACGTTGCTGTCCATTTCACGCGGGTCAATATCAATCTGTATAAACTTCTTGGACCCGGGCTCACCCCAGCTTTTGCCTTTACCGTGTGACAACAGCCAGTTCAGTCGTGCACCCAGCATAATGACGACATCTGATTCCTTTAACACCAGCGAACGTGCTGCAGAGGCACTTTGCGGATGGTTATCCGGTAACAGGCCCTTGGCCATACTCATTGGCAGGAATGGCACGCCGGACTTTTCCACAAATGCTTTTACAAGTTCATCAGCCTGTGCGTAGGCCGCACCCTTGCCCAAAATAATCAATGGCTTCTTTGCTGATTTTAAAACCTCGGCAGCACGCGCAATGGCTTCAGGTGCAGGCAACTGTCGTGGCGCGGGATCGACCACTTTTACCAGTGACGCAGCACCAGCGGCGGCATCCATGGTTTGTCCGAATAGTTTTGCCGGCAGATCAAGATAGACGCCACCCGGACGACCGGACACGGCCGCTCGAATCGCACGTGCGACGGCGATGCCAATATCCTCAGCATGCAGGACACGAAACGCCGCCTTACACAGCGGTTTGGCAATCGCCAGCTGATCCATTTCTTCGTAGTCGCCCTGCTGCAGATCGACGATTTCGCGCTCTGATGATCCACTCAGCAGTATCATCGGAAAGCAGTTGGTTGTGGCGTTAGCCAGCGCTGTCAAGCCGTTCAAAAAGCCAGGCGCAGATACGGTTAAACACAGCCCGGGTTTCTGCGTAAGGTACCCGGCAATAGCGGCGGCATTTCCAGCGTGTTGCTCGTGGCGGAAGGAAAGCACACGCATACCACTGGCCTGCGCCAGACGACCGAAGTCAGTAATAGGGATACCCGGCACACCATAGATGGTGTTGAGTCCGTTCATTTTCAGTGCATCGATTAACAGGTGAAACCCGTCGGTGAGCTCCTGCTCTGGTGCCGCATTGGTCGCTGGACGCTCCTGAAGCTCTACGGACATTATCTTTCCTCCCGATTGATGTTGTTCACTGTCGTTTCAGTACTGGACTGTCATAGACGTTGATGGCACATGGTTAACCGCAGTGCTTGTCTGTACCGCCCTGAAGTTCCTGCCAGTTAGTCTTGATGTGATCGTGCAGTTTCATGGTGTGATCGCGCACCAGCATGGCCGCAAGCTCACTCTCTCTGTTTTCGATCGCCTCGATGATTGCCATATGATCAACCACGGAGCGAGTAACACGGTCTTTCTCGCGCATGGCCCGGCGCCTGACCGCGTACATGTGCTGCAGCAATGGATCTGCTGTTGCGGACAGCAATGTACAGCCAGACAACTCAAGAATGCGCTGATGAAATTTGATATTGGCCTCGGAGTACTCTTCCAGGTCGGCGCGCTTTGAATCCGTGCTGTGCTTGACGCCGAGCGTACGCAGCGTGGCGATTTCCTTGTCCGTTGCCGTGGTGGTTACAAGCCTTGCAGCCATACTTTCGAGTGCTGCCCACACCACCACAATTTCAAGCACTTCAGGCAGAGTTTTGGGGCGAACATAAACCCCCTTACGAGGCCTTATTTCGACGAAGCCCTCACGTTCAAGACGTGCCAGCGCTTCGCGTATTGGTGTTCTGGAAATTTGCAGCTGTTCAGCCAACTGCCGCTCATCAAGCCGGAGGTTGGTGTCCTCGCTATAGATATCCATATCCATAATCGCCGCTTTCAGCTTTGGATAGATATGCTCTTTCAGCGAGTAACTGGCCGATACCGGTCGCAGTTTTATCTGGCTTGTGGCTGACTTTTTTTGCACTCGCGGATTTGCACTCCGGGTTTGTGCCGCTTAGTGGAATCGGGTCACTGTGGTATACCACATACCTTGTACCATACTCCAAACTCACACCGAGTCAACCCCTTCTGAACCACAGGCGCAAGCAGATTTCCTGGCCACCCTGAAAATTTAAGTTCACAGGAATAAATTCGGTTTCCCATAAAAAAAGCCGGCTTGAAGCCGGCTTTTTCTACGCTCTAGATCGCGGTCGTTAAACTCAAGCTATCCGGTGGCGGCAGAAGCCATCTCGGCTTTCGCCACACGGCAGGCCGAGAACTTGAACTCGGGTATTTTGCCGTAGGGATCAAGCACCGGATTGGTCAACACGTTTGCCGCCGCTTCCACATAGGCAAATGGCACAAAGATCATATCTTCAGCCACTGCACGGTCGGCGCGAGCCATAATGGTGATCGCACCACGGCGTGTTTCGACCTCGATCAATTCACCGGCCTTCACACCCAGCTTGCGCAGTGTTTTCGGGTGCAGCGATGCATTGGCCTCTGGCTCTGCCCAGTCGAGTACTGACGCACGACGCGTCATAGAACCTGTGTGCCAGTGCTCCAGCTGGCGACCGGTAGTGAGAATCATCGGGTATTCATCGTCCGGTGTTTCCGCAGGTGATGTAACCGACGCCGGTGTAAAACGCGCACGCCCTTCCGGACGCGGGAAGCCATCGCCAAACACAATCGGCTGCCCCGGATCTTCCTCGGACAACGACGGATAGGTAACAGCGCTTTGCTCCAGCCGCTCCCAGGTGATGTTATCGAGCGACTTCATCGATAGCTTCATTTCGGCAAACACTTCACTCGGATGTGTGTAGGGCCAGTCGAGACCGATGCGCTTTGCAAGCTCGACGGTAATCCACCAGTCCTCTTTTGCTTCACCTTGTGGAGGCACAGCCGGGCGACCCATCTGCACCTGTCGGTTAGTGTTGGTAACGGTGCCGGTTTTTTCAGCCCATGCAGACGATGGCAAAATAACATCGGCATAGTTGGCCGTTTCAGTTAAGAAAATATCCTGCACAACGAGATGGTCGAGTTTCGCCAGTGCATCACGTGCATGTTCAACATCAGGATCAGACATAGCCGGGTTTTCACCGAGCACGTACATGCCCTTAATATGACCATCGTGCACGGCATCCATAATCTCAACCACGGTCAGGCCTTTTTCACTGTCGATGGCTTCTTCAGAGCCCCAGATGCCATTAAACGCCGAGCGCACACCGTCGTCGGTCACGGACTGATAGTCTGGTAAAAACATCGGGATCAATCCGGCATCGGATGCTCCCTGCACATTATTCTGACCACGCAGCGGATGCAGGCCAGAACCTGGCCGACCAACCTGACCACACATCAGCGCCAGTGAGATAAGACAACGCGAATTATCAGTGCCGTGAATATGCTGTGATACCCCCATACCCCAGAAGATCATACCGGCCTGTGCGCCGGCAAAGGTACGCGCCACCTCTCTTAGCGTGTCTGCATCTATGCCACACAGTTCTGACATTTTTTCCGGTGGAAAACCTGCCAGATGAGATTTCATGGCATCCCAGTTTTCAGTAAAGCCCGCGATGTACTGTTCGTCATACAGGTTTTCTTCAACGATCACATTCATGATCGCATTAAGCATTGCCACGTCAGTGCCAGGTCGGAACTGCAGCATGTGAGTGGCGTGTCGCTTCAGGCCCTGACCGCGCGGATCCATAACAATCAGCTTGCCGCCACGTTTTGAAAACTGCTTAAAGTACGTGGCTGCAACCGGATGGTTTTCAGTCGGATTGGCACCAATCACAATCGCTACATCGGCGTTTTCAATTTCATTAAACGTGGCTGTTACTGCACCAGAGCCAACGTTTTCCAGCAGGGCGGCCACCGATGAGGCATGGCAAAGACGTGTGCAGTGATCAACGTTGTTATGCTGAAAACCCTGTCGAATAAATTTCTGAAACAGATAGGCTTCTTCATTGGAGCACTTGGCAGAGCCAAAGCCCGCAACACGCTTGCCGGTGTCTTCACGCAGTGTTTTTAAGCCATTGGCAGCGGCGTCAAGCGCTTCCTCCCAGGTAGCCTCGCGAAAGTGAGTAAGCGGGTTGGACGGATCTACATTAAGACCTTTGGCCGGTGCATCGTCGCGCCGAATCAGCGGTTTGGTTAATCGATGCGGGTGCGCAATATAGTCAAAACCAAAGCGGCCTTTTACACACAAACGGTTTTCATTGGCAGGTCCTTCAACACCGTCAACCCAGGCTATCTTCTCGTCCTTGATTTTGAACGACAACTGACAACCAACACCACAATAAGGACAGACACTTTTAACTTCGCGGTCGTAAGCGCTGCTGTCACCGGCACCCTGTGCATCGAGTGCCGCTGCAGGCATTAATGCACCGGTTGGGCACGCCTGCACACACTCGCCACAGGCGACACAGGTGGAAGCGCCCATTGGGTCATCAAAGTCAAAAGTGATTTTGGCGTCGTGGCCACGACCGGACATGCCGATCACATCGTTGACCTGCACTTCACGACAGGCACGCACACATAGATTGCAGTGAATACAGGCATCGAGGTTAACACTCATGGCCATGTGTGAGGCATCGAGCAACGGCACCCGGTCTATTTCTATCGCAGGAAAACGGCTGTCACTGACATTTTGCATCTCCGCCATATTCCAGAAGTGCGACGATTTATCGTGCGTGGTGTCACGCTCTGGCTGATCGGCAACCAACATCTCAACCACCATTTTTCTGGCTGCAATGGCGCGAGGTGAATCGGTGTTAACGACCATGCCCTGCACCGGTGTTCGGATACACGATGCAGCGAGCACACGCTCACCTTCGATCTCCACCATGCAGGCGCGACAGTTACCATCCGCTCGATAACCGGCGGCATCCTTGTGACACAGATGCGGAATCAGTGTGTCGTGACGTTTGGCCACTTCCCATAAAGATTCATCGGGCTGTGCGGTAACTTCGTTGCCGTTCAGTGTGAATGTAATGAGTTCACTCATGGTTATACCTCTTCCGGGAAGTGTTTCATTGTGAGCAGAATGGGGTTAGGCGCTGCCTGGCCAAGACCACAGATGGATGCATCAACCATGACGTGACACAGCTCTTCAAGTAATGGCTGATCCCACTTGTCTTTTTCCATCAGCTTGACAGCTTTTTCGCAACCGACGCGACACGGGGTACATTGACCACAGCTTTCGTCTTCGAAAAAACGCAGCATATTCAATGCGGCATCTTTCACACTGTCCTGATCAGATAAAATAACAATGGCCGCAGAGCCGATAAACGAGCCATGTGGCTGCAGTGTGTCAAAGTCCATCGGTATGTCGTTCATCGATGCAGGTAACAGACCCGCCGATGGGCCACCCGGCTGATAGGCTTTAAAGGTGTGCCCGTCCAGCATGCCACCGCAGGCGTCGATTAAATCAGTAATGGTTGAACCGGCGGGTAGCAGATGCACACCCGGATTTTTTACCCGACCCGAAATTGAAAAAGACCGCAGCCCAACGCGACCGTTCTTTTCCGTGGTATTGAGAACCTCGGGTCCTTCTCTGCACACCCGTGTCACCCAATACAGAGTTTCAACGTTGTGCACCAGTGTTGGTCGATCAAAAATACCCACCTGTGCAACATACGGTGGACGGTGGCGCGGCAAGCCGCGTTTGCCCTCGATCGATTCAATCATCGCGCTTTCTTCACCGCAGATATAAGCGCCGGCACCGCGTCTTAAATCAATGTAGCCTTCGCTTACCACGCCTGCAGACTCCAGTGCTGCTATTTCGTCGCGCAGAATTTGCAACACGGCAGGATATTCATCGCGCATGTAGATAAAGCACTTTTCGGCCTCTACCGCCCAGGCAGCAATCAGCATACCTTCGAGAAACAGATGCGGTGTGCGTTCCAGGTAGTAGCGATCCTTAAAGGTACCGGGTTCACCTTCATCGCCGTTGACCGCCAGGTATCGCGGCCCCGCTTCAGCACGTACAAACGACCACTTTTTACCCGATGGAAAGCCCGCACCACCCAGTCCTCGCAAGCCAGATTCAGCAATGGTTTCCTGCACCTGATCCGGCGTCTTTTTGCCACCACGCAACGCAGCCAGTTCTTCATAGCCACCGGCTTTTGTATAAGCCTCGTAGTTTTCGTATTCGGGAATGTGAGCGTGCGTGTCATCAGCAGCGATGGCCTTGTCGACCAGCTCGGACGTGGCGTGGTCTATGTGGTTATGACCAATCTCGAGCACCGGTGCGGTATCGCACCGACCCATGCACGGCGCACGCAGCACGCGCACCTTTGAAGGGTCGACTCCGGCTTTTAACTGCTGCAGTAGCTGCTGCGCCCCGGCCAGTTCGCACGCCAGGGAGTCGCACACGCGGATTGTTGTTGGCGCGGGTGCCGGTTCGCCCTCGGCAATAACGTCAAAGTGCGCATAGAAGGTCGCAACCTCATGCACTTCTGCCTGAGACAGGCGCATCTCTTCAGCCAGCGCATGCAGATGCCTGGCGGACAGGTGCCCGTATTTGTCCTGAATAAGATGCAGGTGTTCTATCAGCAGGTCAGCGCGCCGGGGCTTGTCACCCAGCAGACTGCGTACCTCAGTCAGCGCCTCGGTGTCGAGCTGCCGGCCCTTCGGGGTTGCGCGCCCCTTGCCCTTGCCGGACTTCCAGACGCCCGGTTTTAGTACCGCAGTTACCATGGTTGCCGCTCCACGCCGCTTTGATGCAATTAACGCGGTAGTTCAGCTCAGAATTGCAATAAACACAAATAGTATTTTTGAATGATGCGATTTGTTTTACTTATCGTGAATCCCGATGATCTCGCGCAACGCGTCGATTGCCGGCAGCGTCGGCTCATAATCGAGCGTGGCCAGGCCGATTGAGTTTTGCACGGTTGGCGCTTCCAGCTGCAAACTGATGGAGTTCTGATCGAGGAACAGACTGTCGATCAGTTTTTGCGGCGCAATGGTAGCTGCCGAACCGTTGGTCACCTGCACCAGCGCTGCGGTAAAGGCGTTGGTTTCCATCACCGGCTGAGCGGTGACACCGGCGGTTAAAAAAACTTCATCGACGATCTGTCGAAAGCGCATATCCTTACTCAGCAAACACAACGGCAGAGCTGCAGCCTCAGCCCACGTTGCTCGGCCTTTGATGCGTGGCGCCAGGTGCATTGGCGACAACAATACATAGTGTTCGTTGTAAATTGACTCAAAGCGCAGCGGCGCCATTTCTCGCTCATCGTGATAGGTAATGCCGGCGTCGAGCGAAAAATCGGTCAGCCCACGCGCAATTTGTGTCGATGTCAGCGACTGTATCTGGATGGTCAGCTCGGTGAAACGTGCGCGCAACGTGGTGGACACCGATGCGGCATACGGCAGTGCAGTCGGTACCACACCCAGCACCAGCGCGCCCTGCAACGCGCCTTTGGATACCTCGATATCCTGTCGCAGCCCCTCGGCATCGGCGAGTATTTTCCGCGCCCACCTGAGCAGTAATTCGCCATCGCGAGTAAAGCCCAGAAACTTGTTGCCGCGGCGCACAACCGGTACCCCGAGTTCGGTTTCTAGCGCGCGTATTCGCGCTGAGAATGCTGGCTGCGAAATGCCGCAATCGGACGCGGCCTGGGTAAAGTGTTTGCGCTGCGCAAGCGCGATAAGCAACTGCAGATCGCGAATATCGGGGTATCGATCCATGCGGCAATCCTGACCGCTTACAGCGTCAGCACAATCTTGCCAAAGTGCTCGCCGTTTTCCATTGACCGATGGGCCTGTGCCACTGCCTCCACGGGATATAGATCGCTAATCAGCGGGGCTATCTTGCCGCTGGCAAAAAGCGGCATCACCGCCGTATTGAAGTCGGCAATAATTTGCGCTTTTTCTGCGACCGGCCTAGAGCGCAGTACAGAGCCAATAATCTGCTGCCGTTTAACCATCATCAGCGCAATATTAAGCTCGGCCTTGATGCCTCCCATCACACCGATAACCACCAGTCGTCCACCGACTGCCAGGCTTTTCATATTGTCGGCCAGATAGGCCGCGCCGATGTGATCGAGAATAACGTTGGCACCCCGACCGCCAGTGATCTGCTTTATCTCTTCGGCAAAAGACCGGGTTTTATAGTCGATGACATGGTCCGCACCAAGCTCGCGCACGCGCTCGACCTTATGCGTTGATGCTGTAACTACGGTGGTGGCCTCTGGCAGCAGTGCGTTACAGAGTTGCAGCGCTGCGGTATTTACGCCACCCCCGCCACCGTGCAGCAACAGGGTATCAGCGGACTGCGGTTGCCCAAGAGCAAAGGTATTGAGCCAGGCTGTGATGTAGGTTTCGCAGATACAGGCCGCCTGTTCAAAGCTCAGGTTGTCAGGGATATTCATAACGTGTCCGGCGTGTGCCACTGCGTACTCGGCATAGCCTCCACCGCCAACCAGAGCAAACACCCGATCACCCACTGCGAAGCCGGATACATCCGTCCCAACAGACTCCACGACACCGGCAACCTCGAGGCCAAGTACGTCGGAGTCACCCTTTGGCGGCGGATAGTTGCCCTGACGCTGAATAATGTCGGGGCGGTTGACCGAGGTTGCCGCAACTTTAATCAGGAGTTCGCCGGCGCCGGGCTCTGGCACTGGAACATCTCCCAGATAGAGCTGATCGGCATCGCCAAAGTCTTTTAATAATACGGCTTTCATGCGGCTCCAGGGGTTTTCGTCCGGTACGTTTGCCTTTCCGTCACTGGCGACTAACGCCAGACCGGTCCAGTATAGCAGTTTGCGGTGCACCGCCAGAACGCGCAACCAGTCGTGTTGCAAACCAATATACTGCGCTAACCAAAGACTGTTTCAACCAAACGGACCACCTATGCCAACGTTTGCTGCAAACCTGACCACCATGTTCAACGAAGTTGAATTCATGGACCGCTTTGGCCATGCAAAACGCGCTGGCTTTAATGCGGTCGAGTATTTGTTTCCCTATGCGTATGACGCCCGCGACATTGCGGCCGAACTGAGTAAGCACCAGCTACAACAGGTGTTGTTTAACACACCACCCGGACACTGGGACAAAGGCGAAAGAGGGCTGGCCGCAATCCCGGGCCGATCAGAGGAATTTCTCGACGGCATCAATACAGCGCTTGATTATGCAAAAATACTGAACTGCCCGCGCGTACATCCCATGGCGGGCCTGTTGACTGACCCGGCAAACGCAACACGCTATCGCGATCAGTATGTCAACAACATACAGGCAGCGGCAAGGCTGTGTGCTCAGGCCGGGGTAGACCTGCTCATTGAGCCAATCAACCCCATTAATATGCCCGACTATTTTATTAATGACTTTCAACTTGCCTGCGACATTATTGAGGAACTAAACGAACCGAATATCAAACTACAGTTCGATATTTTTCACTGTCAGCGACTCTACGGCGAGGTACCCAGCTGGCTGCACAAATGCGGCAAACATATTGCTCACTTCCAGATCGCAGGCACACCCGATCGTCATGAACCGAACATCGGCGACCTGCCCTACAAAGACATTATCAAGGTGATAGAAGAAATCGGATTGGGCGACCTGGCAATCGGTTGCGAATACAACCCGAAAAACCGCAGTGAAGACGGCCTCGGCTGGATAAACTCAATCACCTCCTAGCCTGAAGGCGCCGGTGCGATGTTTTCTGGTGGTAACCCAGCGTCAAAAAGTAAAGGCACATCCAATTGAAAGCCCTGTTAATCAGTATTTATCGCGTACTTCCAAACACAATTAGAAGCTGGATTGTGCGTACGCTGTTCCCTACATATACCGTCGCCTCCAAAGTATACCTGACCAATGCGGCCGGCCAGTTTCTGGTTGTCAAACCGGTTTACCACCCACACTGGGATATCCCAAGTGGCCATGTGGATGCCAATGAGTCACCCGATGCAGCAGCAGTGCGGGAGCTATATGAGGAGACCGGTATTCAACTACCTGCAGTGCAGCAACGCTCGGTGATCTTTCAACCGCTGTGCAGAACCATACAGGTGATTTTCAGTGGTGCCGTAGAGACGACGCCAACCCCCATACCCGATCAGGTAGAGATTTCCGACGTGCGATGGGTAACGCGCGGTGAAGTGGAACTACTGCCACATGCACAGGAAGCGTTGGATGTACTGCTCGACCGCTGTGTGCCTTATCACGTGTCGATGATTAAACCCTGACAGGCGCCCGCGTCTAAACAAACTAACGCAAGGTTCTCAGGCAACTTTATCAAGACTACCCAGCAAAGACTCAATACGTGGCACCGACACCTTGTCGATAACCCCAAGCTCTTGCGCAAATACTGACACACGCAATTCCTCGAACAACCAGCGTATCTTCTGCGCCTGCGGCGATGGATACTCTGCATCAATCGCTACTGTCTTGGTTTGCTCCCATACCGGCAGCAGTTCGGCACGACGACGACGATCACGATCCGGTTCACGGTCGAGGCTGTCGAGTCGTTTATCAATGGCGCTGAAGTAGATCGGTAGGCGCGCCAGTCGATCCGAAGGGGTATTGGTTACAAAGCCCGGGTATATCAACTGTGCGATCTGATCTTTGATGTCGGCCATCGGTTCAACCCAGCTAAGCGATACCGAACCGCTCATGCGTCTGGCAACCTGACGGTGTGACTCAAGCGTTTTGCCCAGCACGGTACAGATGCGATTGGCACTATCGATCAGTTCAGTAGAATGCTGCTCAAGGTTGTTGTGGAACGCCTCGCGAGTACGCGGCCAAAACCCGACGCAGTTAAAGGTGGTGTCAATGGCGGCGTCGACAATATCATGCTTTAGCACATCACTCTTGCCGAACACGGCAAAGCGCAGGCACAGTACGTCGATACCGGGCAGATTTCTGATTAGGTACTTCACTTCCTTCTGCAACACTTTTTTATACAGTGCACGCAGGCCGGCTGGCATCTCTCGCGCTGCTGTCTCTGGTGTGGCGAACAGACGCAGTGACACGGACTGGTTTTCGTGTACCAGTGCCGGGTAACCTTTCATTGTCACACCCTGCGTTTGCAGATCGACAAACTCGGGCAGATCACCAAAGTTCCAGTCTTTTAAATCAGTACGCTCAAAGCTGTTGTCGGCATCACCGGAAAGCTGCTCTTCGATATCGGACTGATAGCGCTGCTGCAGTGCGGCAATATCGCGCCCCTGATCGATGCGTTTGCCGTCAGCATCGAGTACTTCCAGACGCATCTTTAAATGTTCCGGTAATTGCTCCTGCACCCAGTCTTCCTGTGTGAGTGGCGAGCGGCTAAGCTGATTCAAACACTGCGTCAGTGCATCGGATAGTGACAGCGCTCGATGCGCATCAAGCAGCGGCAGCACACGAGTAGCATAGTCCGGTGCGGGAACATAGTTTTTGCGCAAAGGTTTAGGCAACGACTTAATCATCGCCGTGATTTTCTCGGCCAGCATACCTGGTACCAGCCATTCACACTGTGCGGCACTGATCCGATTGAGCAGACTTACCGGCACCGTCAGTGTTACGCCATCGGTAGCGGCACCCGGGCTAAAGTGATACTTCAATGGCAACACCACACCACCCATCTCGATTTGATCAGGATAGTCTGTCTTACTGACCCCGGGTTCATCGTCCTGCAACAGTAAGTCACGGGTAAACCACAAGCCCCGCGGATAATCTGCCTCGTACTTTTCTCGCCACTTCTCAAACAAAGGCCCTGAATAAATGCCTTCAGGAATGACGGAATCATAGAAGCGATACAGTTCCTCAGGATCCACCAGAATATCGCGTCTACGGCTTTTTTCCTCGAGCGTGATGACTTCATCAACGAGCTTTAGGTTGTGACGATAAAACCCGGACTTCGTATTGTAGTTCCCCTCGACCAGGCCGCTTCGAATGAAAATCTCTCGCGATTCCTGTGGATTAATAGGCCCATAGTTCACACGTTTCTTTTCAACCACAACCAGACCGTACAACGTCGACTTGCGATACGCACCGACCTGCGCTCGCTTGCGTTGCCAGGTTGCACCTGAGTAACTGTGCTTGAGCAGGTGCTCGCTCGCCGCTTCAATCCACTCCGGCTCAATACCGGCAACACCGCGCGCATATAAACGAGTTGTCTCACTGACTTCAGCAGCCATTATCCACTTTGCAGCACGGCCAAATACACCGGACCCGGGAAAGATCATGACTTTTCGATTGCGTGTGCCGTGATAGAGATTGCGATCTTCTTTGATCGCGACGTTGCCGAGCAGCCCGGTCAACAGAGCGCGATGTACTTTGTCGTAGCTGGCTTCGGTGGTGTTCTCCACACCGCCCTGCTCGCGCATGATCTGTTGTAACTGGCGTCGAATGTCACGCCACTCACGCACACGCAGATACGACAGGAAGCGCTGCTTACACATTTTGCGAAACTGGTTACCTGACAAACGCTCGCTTTGCACACGACAGAATTCCCACATATTAACCAGCGCCAGGAAGTCCGATTTTTCGTGATTAAACTCGCTATGTAACTCATCAGCGGCAGCCTGCTTTGCCATCGGGCGTTCGCGCGGATCCTGTATTGACAGCGCACTGACGATGCTCAGCGCTTCGTTGATACAACCTTCCTGTTTTGCTTCGATCAGTATGCGCGCAAGTCGTGGATCAATTGGCAGCCGTGCTATGGTGCGACCCAGTTTAGTGAGTCGATTGCGTGTGTCGACCGCGCCAAGCTCAACCAGTAAGCGATAGCCATCGTTGATAAGACGCGAGTCGGGTGCTTCCACAAACGGAAAATCCTCAACCTGGCCGAGACGTGATACTTCCATTTGCAAAATTACCGACGCCAGATTGGTGCGCAGTATCTCGGGCTCGGTAAACTCGGGGCGCTGTAAAAAGTCTTCTTCAGAGTAAAGCCGGATGCAAACACCCGGTGCTTCGCGACCACATCGGCCCTTGCGCTGATTGGCTGAGGCCTGGGATATTTTTTCTATAGGCAGACGCTGCACTTTACTGCGTACGCTGTAGCGTGACATACGCGCGAGACCACTGTCCACCACATAGCGAATGCCTGGTACCGTCAATGATGTTTCGGCGACATTGGTGGCCAGCACTATCCGACGATTGCCGTGCGGTTTAAAAATTTTGGCCTGCTCTGCTGCGGACAATCGCGCAAGCATTGGCAATACCTCAACGCCACGCAGCAGGCGACTTTGACCACTGTGGCGCCCAAGGTAGTCAGCAGTCTCCCGAATATCGCGTTCACCGGGAAGGAACACCAGCACATCGCCACTGCCAATGGACGCTAACTCCTCACAGGCATCAAAGATAGCCTGAGGCTGATCACGCTCATCACTCTCGTCTTCGTCCCACGGTTGATAACGTACTTCAACCGGATAACTTCTGCCTTCCGCCAGTATCACCGGTGCATCATTAAAGTGGCGGGAGAAGGTATCCGGATCTATCGTCGCCGACGTTATGATGATTTTAAGATCGCGGCGTTTGGTTAGCAGTCGCTTGAGATAACCGAGAATAAAGTCGATGTTCAGTGAGCGCTCGTGCGCCTCATCAACAATGATGGTGTCGTATTGGTTAAGCCATGGATCAGACTGGATTTCCGCGAGCAGAATGCCATCGGTCATCAGCTTGATGTAGGTCTGCGGCGACAGTTTATCGCTGAAGCGCACCTTATAACCCACCGCAGCACCAAGCTCGGTTTTAAGCTCTGATGCAATCCGATCTGACACACTGCGGGCTGCGATTCGACGCGGTTGTGTGTGACCAATCATACCGTTAACGCCCAGCCCTGCCTGCAGACACATTTTCGGAATCTGAGTGGTTTTACCAGAGCCGGTTTCGCCACAAATGATGGTCACCGGATGGTTCTTTATCGCGTCAATAATTTCGTCGCGATGCTGCACCACCGGTAGCTGCTCCGGGTAGTCAGGTACAGGTACATCCGCCACACGACGTTGCTGACGATCAATAGCTTTTGTGATGTCTTGCCGCAATGCGTCAAGAGCAGCGTCGGTACCGGTGCCTGCCTTAAACACGGCAGAAGATGTATCAGTACCTGAGTTCTTTACCGGTGGCGTTGGTTGCGCCGAGTTGTCGGTCGAATTTGTTGAGGGTTTTTTATTGCGGGACTGTTTGTCGGGCGCTGACTTTTTGCCAATGTTACGCAGGCGGCGCCGCAGTGCATGCTGCTCTGACCGCATGCACTTGTCGATTTCTTTATGCAGGGACGAAAAGGCGCGGCTCGACATACTGGGGTATTTTCAGATTCTCTGACTCAACGGCTGCCACGCTGGCATCTGACCAGCCCGCGCCAACGTTGTATGGTAACAGCTAAATCTGTCGCGCTGTCGGGTCCGCCGGGCAGCGCTTAACTTTGGACCTTGATGACCAGGTAGCTGATACCGTTGCGCCCGAGCTTGGTTTGCGCGGAGTGAAGGGTTTCAGAATCATAGAATGGCCCAATCCGGACCCGATGCCACGACTTGCCGTCAATGGCAACCGTGCGCACGAAAGCATCCATACCAGACTGAGTCAGGCGTTCTTTCATGCGCTGAGCATCACCGCTTTTAGTAAAAGCACCAGCTTGCAGATAAAAAGAGGTTGAGGGCTTATCGTGAGCCTTTTTGTTAACGGTAGGTTGTCTGACTTTTTTTACGGTACCCTGGGCGGCGCTGTTGGCTCCCGACTGGGGCTGGTTGCTTTTTGCAACGATTTGAACGGCATTGGTTGCTGGCACAGACAATGACTGTACGCCGTCTGCCAACCCGTCAATGACGGTGAGTTCGTCGGCAATTTGTACAGCGCCTGCGCGCTCGTTGCTGTCGGCACCAAAACGGCCTTCGCTGCGTGAGCGCTGAAACTCCTGAATGTCGTTCAGCTCAACATCCGGCACGGCGTTATCCACGTCTGACAAATTATCGAAAAAAGTAAACTGGGAAGCTTCAGTAGTCTGGTATTCCTCAATCGCGCGCTCGGTTTCGACCAGCGTGTAGCGCTCTTCGGGCAACCGCGACAGAAACAGAACAAAGCCCAGTACGAAGCCGACCATGACACCAATGGTCATCAGCATCCAGCCTTGCCCCAGGCCGGCTTGTGCGGCAAGCGGTTTTGAGGTCAACACGGGGCGCAGAGCCATGCGGGGTTTCGCACCATCCGTGGGAGCACCCTGACTACTGCGGTCCACTATTTTTATTGTCGTTAGTTTCATTCCAGTCACCTATTGCGCTCGGCCGGTTGCTGTGTGATCGGTGGTATGGCTGCATCACCGGATCACGTGCACCTCACAGGCCGCACTCAACGAGGGAGTATTAACGATTGTTAGTCGCGCAGTATTCGTACCGTGCTGTTGGGTTTGGGGTAAACAATGTCAAAGATCTCAATGTCCACATCATGTATTAACACCGCTCAATTCCTGTTTTGTATTACCACTGCAACTAACTCAGTCCTGTACGCACAGAGCGACATACCGGTTGTACCTGCGCTAATACAACACAACGCGCGACGAGCCGGTTCAACCGCAGTGACACTGAGGCTGGCACCCAAATGAAGCGGATTTGAAGCAATGGAAGTAACGCAAAATAAACATTATTTTCAATTTGTTGTCAGTATCTTACGTTGTGTTTCTATTCTAACGCTTCAAGTGTGGTAACGGAAGCCAAAGTTGCGTTTTACCACCACATCGTCAAGGTTGTATATAGCACATCAGGCGGGTAAATCCACAACATCTGGTAGAATTTGTCAGGACACTAAAGCATATCGTGTGGGTCGACATCGAGTGACCAGCGCACCTTTCGGGCTGCCGGATTTTGCTCCAGTGCCGGCCTGAGCGTCGCCAACAACCGATGCAGTGGCCTTCTAGATTGAGATATCAACAATAATTGCGCGCGATGACGTCCACCAAGCCGCTCCATGGGAGCGTCCGCCGGCCCCATAATCACTACATCTGCAGCCAGTTCGCGCAATGAAGCATCGAACCACGACTTCACCGTTGCCAGAAACTGACGCGCCTCACCTGCCACTGCCGAATCAGAACGCAGCAGCGCGATATGGGCAAACGGTGGCCACAGCGCATCTTTGCGTTCAGCCAGCAGATTGTCGGTGAAGGGCCCGTAGCCGTGTTGCAGCAAGGCCAGCAATAGCGGGTGGTCCGGACTTCTCGACTGCACGATGACACTGCCCGGTTTGTCAGCGCGGCCAGCGCGTCCTGCCACCTGCACAATCAACTGCCCCATCTGCTCAAGCGAGCGAAAATCGGCACTGAACAGACCCTGATCTGCATCCAGAATGCCGACCAGCGTGACGTTCGGAAAGTCATGACCTTTAGCCAGCATCTGGGTGCCAACCAGGATACGTGCCTCGCCCGATGCAGCCATTGCCAGGCGACGCTGTAACTCACCCTTGCGACTGGTGGTATCACGGTCGATGCGCAGCAGCGGGTATTCCGGGAATTGCCCTGACAGATATTCATCGACTCGCTCCGTGCCAACCCCCACGTGCAACAGGCTGGTGGATTCGCAGTGTGCGCAGGCACCCGGTAACGGTCTGCTGGAGCCGCAGTGATGGCAGCGCAGGCTGCGAGAACCGGCGTGAATGGTCATGTGCGCGTCGCAGTGCACACAGTCACAGATGGCGCCACAGGCCTCGCACATCAACACTGGTGCAAAGCCGCGACGGTTGATAAACACAATTACCTGTTCATCGCGTGCCAGAACCTCGCGCATGCGGCTCAACAGTTCGCCGGATACGCCGTTTTCAGTGTGTGTGGAACGGCTGTCGACCAACACCAGTGACGGGCCGCTGGACGATCGCGCCCGTTTATCCAGGCGGTACAGCTGCAGTTGCCCCTTACTGGCATTGTGCAGCGACTCCAACGACGGCGTCGCCGAAGCCAGCACCACCGGTATGTTGGCAGACCGAGCGCGTACCATGGCCAGATCGCGGGCGTGGTAGCGAAATCCGTCCTGTTGCTTTAGGGAGCCGTCGTGCTCCTCGTCAACCACGATCAGCCCGAGCTTCGGCATGGGCGTAAATACCGCAGACCTGGTGCCTATCAGCACACTTGCCTCACCGTCGCGCGCCGATTGCCAGGCGAGAAATCGTTCGGAATCATTCAGACCTGAATGACTCACTTCAATGCGACACGCCAGTGCCGATTGTATGCGGCTCAGCAGCTGCGGAGTCAGACCGATTTCCGGCAGCAAAATAAGCACCTGTCGACCGGCTTCGATGACCGGTCTGGCGGCATCAATGTAAACCTCGGTTTTGCCGCTGCCGGTAACGCCGTACAACAGCTGAGCGTAGTAGTGATGCAGGTTATCTCTAATTGCCAGCGCCGCTGTTTGCTGCTGTTCATTCAGCTCCGGCGCTTTGTTCACACGCTCCTGCGCCAGGGTATGTTGTTGCCCGGCGGGTTGAGCTTCAACCAAACCTTTGGCCAGCAGTTGCTTCATCGGCGCGGACCAGTTGGCGTCGTGCAGCCGACACTCGGCTGCGGACCTTGGCAATGGGCTCTGACCGAGAAAGGTCAGCAGACTCGCCTGCGCCGGGGCTCGCTTCAACACCTTCGAACAGTCGTCGAGGCCGGCGGCTGTGGGCCGATAGACGAGCGGCTCTTTCGGCGGCTTAAAGTCAGCGCGACGCAGCGCAACCGGCAGTGCTGTGGCCCAGGCTTCCCCAATTGGATGGTGGTAGTAACCAGCTGCCCAGTGCACCAGTTCAACCATGTCGTCCGATACCACCGGCGCGATGTCGAGCAGCTGCTCAACCGGTTTCACCTTGCTGATATCGATCGACGCATCACCCTGCCCGATAACCACCCCGACCACCTGACGACGGGCGAATGTAACCAGCACCCGACAGCCTGGCTGGTAGTCAGCAATGTCTCCTGCTGGCAGGTAGTCAAACACGCGCGACAGTGGTACCGCGATCGCAACCTGAACAACCGTGGATGCGTTATTGGCCACGCTGTGTGTCGTTCAACCTGTGGATAACTCTGTGGAAAACAATTTGAAGTGCCAGTTCAGCTGACACATGGTGCCAATGGGACTTCACGTACGGCTTCCGCTGGCTACCATAGAAATTCAATATAAACAACATATTAACAACCACCTAAATCCCCTCGCCTGGAAAAATGGCGCGTTTGGCTATAAAGTGCTCAACGGCCGAACCATGTGCATAACTGCTGTTTAAATATTGCAATTCGTGCTCTAAATATGTAACAGGAAAACCCTGACCCAAAATTTTTCGTATACCACGATTCACGCACACGAGTCTGACTGCAGCACCTGACGCGGACATCTACCACGCAGACTCCCGGCTAGCAGCAAAGTGTGCGTCCATCAGACGTAATCAACCCGCATCGCGCAATGTCACGATGCCCGTCTGCCCAATTACAATGACAACAACCCACAGGAATATCGTCAGCATGGCTTATATCGGTGAACCGAACTATCAACATGGCTCCGCATCGCGACTGGGCGTGCTGTTGGTGAATCTCGGCACCCCTGACGATACCAGCACACCATCGGTGCGACGATACCTGAATCAGTTTTTAAGTGACCCGCGGGTGGTGGAAGTGCCGCGTGCACTGTGGTGGCTGATTCTGCATGGCGTTATTTTACGCTTCAGGCCGTCTCGCACTGCCGATGCCTACAAAACTGTATGGGACCCGGAGTCGGGATCACCCTTGCTGTCAATCGGCACACAACAGACGGATCTGCTGCGGACCGAGATCCAGAGCAAACTGCCCGATACTCAGGTGGCTCTGGCGATGCGCTACGGTAACCCTTCCATAGAAAGTGCGCTGACGCAGTTTCGCGAAGCCGGCGTGCGCCGTATGCTGGTGTTGCCGTTGTATCCGCAATACTCCGGTTCGACCGTCGCATCAGTGTTCGACGAGGTAACCCGACAGATGTCGAAAATACGGTGGATTCCGGAAACCCGTTTTATCAACCAGTATTACGATCACCCGGGCTACATACAGGCGCTGGCAGATTCCGTCACCGAAAGCTGGCAACAAAACGGAATACCGCAGCGTCTGGTTATGTCTTTTCACGGCATCCCGGAGCGCTACCGAAATTCCGGCGATCCGTACTTTTGCCAGTGCCAGGCCACAGCAAGATTACTGGCAGAAGCGCTGCAGCTGAATACCTCCGACTATCAGGTCGTATTTCAGTCGCGTTTCGGCCGTGAGCCCTGGCTGCAGCCGTACTGCGATAAAACCATGGAAAAACTGCCATCGGAAGGAATCAAACACATCAATCTGATATGTCCCGGGTTTTCTGCCGACTGCCTCGAAACCATTGAAGAGATTAATGTCGAGAATCGGGAGATTTTCGAGCACGCCGGCGGCGAGAACTTTCACTACATAGAAGCGTTGAATACCAGAGCCACTCATATTAAGTGCCTGTCAGACATTGTCCAGCAACACATCGGTGGCTGGCCTGAGGCAAGCAATAGTCCGTTGTCTCAGGTTGCTGTCAACGACCCACATGCGTTGATGGCATCGCGAGAGAGGGCGATTGCGATGGGTGCAAAGCAGTAAACGGAGGCTGCTCAGAAACTATCATCACGCGCAGGGTGGCGCGTGATACCACAAAGCAGTAGCAATGCTACGCCAGGATATTACAGACGTTGAGAAGTGATGAAGTGGCAACTGCCGGTAGACGATCGCGCAAAGTGACGGCTATCGATTGCCTTTTCTGATCCAGCGGATCATGCGGTAGATAAAAAGCGGATTGCCGATAATATAGCGACGCCACAGTCGCCCTGGCTCCAGGTACAGGCGGTACACCCACTCGACACCAACGTTGCGCATCCACAACGGTGCTCGCTTTTTATCGCCGGAGTAGAAGTCAAACAGCCCCCCGACCCCGAGCATAAGGTTGGTATCGATCTGATCGATATGCTGCCGTATCCACTTTTCCTGACGCGGTGCTCCGAACGCCACCAGCACGATATTGGGGCGCAGTTTGTTGATTTCGGCAATCACCTGACTGGTGTCGGTTTCGTGATTGAAGTAGCCATGCTGCTCGCCCACGATCTCAAGTCCGGGATAGGTCGACTCCAGATTTGCCTTCATGCGTTCCCCCACCCCTTCCGCGGCACCAAGCAGGAACATTTTGTATTCCTTTTCCCTGGCCAGTTTGCACAGCGGTGGCAGCAGGTCGGTACCATTGAGGTTTGCAGCCATGCGTTTGCCAATAAGGCGGCAGGCAATACTGATACCCGCACCGTCCGGCAGTACGATGTATTGAGAGTTAAGAAGCGCGCGATATTCCTCGTCGTGAACACTGATATTCAGGCAATCAGCATTAATGAACGACACCGCTTCCCTTTGCCCGCTGCTTATTGTGTGTTCCAGCAAGCCGAGCGCCTGATCCATCGTGATGTTGAGAAACCGGACGTCAAGGACGTTGATTTCCTGATGATCAGGCATTGAACTGACGCACTCCGCTTCTATTCTTTGTGTTGTAGCAGACATGTTGCCCATTGAACGCGCAAGCCCGATAGGGTGAAAAAACTGTTGTCATCAATCGTCCGGGAACAATGCACCGTTCACCGTTATTTTTTTCGCTGGCGAAACCACGATAACCTTCGCCAGTCCGCTCACTGCCAGCCGGCACTGTTGTTTGTAAATACATACCGTCAGACTCGTCAGTTCATGGCTGAGTTCAAGCGGCAATGGCAATTCTCAGGCACCAGGCAAAATGCAATAAACACACAATTCAACAGACTAACCCGACTGAATTTCTCAGCCTGTGCAGCGCCACCACACCGGAGCCCACTGCGATAAGTGAGCACACCGCAAGGTCACTGACGCCGTATGTTGTGTTACCGACCATTACAGACCATATTGGTTTCACATTTCTCGCTGCGAATGTAAACATCGTTAAAAAGTCGCATTGCCAATTGTCCTGACTGCAATGTTCCACGGCAGAGCCGTGTTCGATACCGCTGCACCCGGCACTTAACACTGGCACTCTAACAAATCATTATCGTCCACTCCATTGCACTAAAGACAACCAAAATGTAAACAATTCAGATTACGTTAGCTGCCGCCACTGCAATTGGTTTCCGAGTAAACTATTCGCTCGCCTGTCATCCACCAAAGCAATTGCCGGGAGCAATCCGAATGCGCTACAAAGCAGACAGTCTGGAAACTACTGCGAAACGAATTCTGCAGGGGTTTGGCTGTAGCGATAACGAATCAACAATCGTTGCGGATCACCTGATACGCGCCAACCTCAGTGGTCATGATTCACATGGCATTGGAATGTTGCCAATGTATGGCCAACAGGTTGAAGACGGTAATCTTATTCCGAATCAAACCCCTGAGTTCCTGCCCGCAGCAGGCGCCGTTAACGTGGTGGATGCAAAAAAAGGCTTTGGTCACCACATGGCTTTGCTGGCACTGGATCACGCCATGCAAACCGCTCGCGAATACAATGTCGCTGTACTCGGTATGCGCAACGCCGGGCATGTGTCACGCGCCGGAAACTACTCGGAATACTGCGCCTCACATGGATTCGTGTCACTACACTTCGTCAATGTGTGGGGCCATCCGCCATTGGTCGCCCACTTCGGCAGCAGCGAACCAGGCTTCTCAACTAACCCGATTAGTATGGGTATCCCTGTCAATGGGCAAGCAAAACCCATGCTCGACATGGCCACCAGCACAGTGGCACTCGGCAAAGTTCGAGTTGCCTACAATCGCGGCGAACAGATCCCGGTTGGCTGGGTTATCGATGACAGCGGCGCTGCTACAACTGACCCGGAACCCATATGGGCGCGCCGAGAAGGCGCACTGACCCCGTTTGGCGCTCATAAAGGGTCAGGACTTGGTATTTTCGTGGAACTGCTGGCAGGTGCACTGGCGGGTAAGGAAACAGTGGCTACCGGTAACAACATACCTCGCGGCGTATTCAACAATATGCTGTCGATTATTATTGACCCGCAAGGTTTCGACGATGCTAAAGCCATTGAGGCTCGCGTGCTGGAATTTTATCAGGCGATCAAAGGCGGCAAACCGGCAGCAGGCGTAAACGAAGTTCTGTTACCCGGCGAACCCGAACAACAACGCGCAGCCGACAGGCTTGAAAACGGAATTGAAGTAGACGAAGCGACAATCGAACAACTGATGCGAACCGCCGAAACTTTTCAGCTAAATACCACGGAACTACGCAGCTTGCTGACCTAATCCCGGCAAGCCACTACCCATGATGCAGACGGTACGCAATTTCATGTCGGTAAACATTCGTGTGATAGGCACCGATTTGTTAGATACTATGGTGGATGAACAGCACGGTTAATCGGTGCTATGGGTCCGGATGGCCCGATCATTGATGCTTCTGCTGTTCATCGCTGCACCAAAGTGCCGGAACAGATTTGCCGCCGGACAGCCTGAGTACCCCGCCGGGGGAGACTGCAGAGGCTGGGTAGCAGGCGCAGAAAAACACGTAGTTAGTGGTTTGAAATACAAAGACAGAGGTAGCGTAAGACAGCGGGCAAAGACAAACGGTCAGAGAGTACCGGTGTGTTCAACACAGCGTGCAATCAAAGTTTGCAATAAATGCACAATTAAACACCGGGCAGCCAATACAATTTGCGGTATCGAATGAACCATTGAAAATCAGGTATGCCCGGTGCGTTGTCAGACTGTCGGTTAAGTCGACTGGCAACGTCTACGTTAGACACCTTATCGGTAAACCATTTAAACGAAGAACTACGATTGAACATCCCTTCTTTTTCTTACACTTGCTTCGTCGGCTGTTATCGCATGCCGTCACAACCGTGCTCCAACTCATAGCTCTCTGATGACGACTATGCTGGTAGCATCAAGTGGCGGGCATTTTACGCAGCTCGCCGAACTGTGGCCTCGTATACAGGGCACCGCACCCGAGTGCGTTTGGGTAACGTTTGATTCACCCCAAACCCGCTCCATGCTGCAGGGGCAGCAGGTTGAGTATGTGCCATACATACGCCCTCGGGGATTCGGCTCCGTACTGAAAAACGTCCCTTCTGCGTTCAGACTCATCAGAAAATACAAGGTGACGTCGGTAATCAGTACCGGCTCGGCTATTGCGCTGGCATATCTGCCGTACAGCTCTGTGCGCGGCATACCAACGCACTACATAGAATCCGCTACGCGCGTGGAAGGTCCGTCCGTTACTGGTAAAGCCCTGTGCCGCGTTCCGGGTATAAAGCTCTACAACCAGCATGAAGCCTGGGCAGACGAGCAATGGAGCTATCTCGGCTCGGTATTCGAGGGCTTCAGCTCCGAGGTACTACCTGAGCCACCCACCAGAGTGCGACGCGCCGTAGTGTCATGCGGCACAATGGAGGATTACAGCTTCAGAGAGTTTTTCGTGAAGCTGGCCGAATACCTGAAAGACGCGGATGAAGTCCTGTGGCAAACAGGTTCAACCGACGTGAGTGACCTGAACATCGATGGCAAGGAAGTTGTACCCGCGCGTGAAATTGAACAAGCTATGCTCGACGCCGATGTGGTTATCGCCCACGCCGGCACCGGTACCGCGCTGACCTCGTTGCGCATGGGCAAACGGCCCATTCTGGTGCCCAGAGACAGCACCTACGGACAACACGTCGACGACCATCAGTTTCAAACTGCGGCACTGCTGGACCGCATGGGACTAGCTCTCAGCCGTAAGGTGGAAGACCTGCAACGAGAGGACCTGCTCGAAGCAGCCAGCTATCGCGTAGTGCGCACAGACAAGCCTCGAGCCCTGCACCTGTAGCTCGGTACTGCAGAGCGCATTCGCAGTGCTGAACGTATTCGCTCC
Organism: uncultured Granulosicoccaceae bacterium; assembly: GCA_964389335.1. Taxonomy (GTDB): domain Bacteria; phylum Pseudomonadota; class Gammaproteobacteria; order Granulosicoccales; family Granulosicoccaceae. The sequence goes on along the minus strand of CAYMFQ010000031.1, from coordinate 6,980 downwards.
GCAACAGTCTCAGTACTATCCCACTCGTGATTAACAATCTGTTGCGTTTATCGCCCCGAACGATCTGGCTGACACTGGCCCTTGCTGCAGCACTACTGTGCCTGCAGTTACCGGTTGCCCGTACCGATAGCACCGATCAGTCTGCCACAGACGAGTTTGAACGTGCGCTAGATCTGATCGAACAAACTCAGCTTGAACTGTTCGTCAATGCCACGCCTGCTTCAACCGATACCGTCATGCAGGAACTTGAACGCCGCATACAGTCGACGGACTATCCCAAGCGAGCAAGCACTGGCACATCGCGACAGGTTGCTATCATGCGTGAACTGCTGTCAGAGACAATAGACTGGTACGACGATCAATACGCAAACTATATATCACCCGATCAATTAGTTGCCTACAGTGAAAGGCGTTCAGGCAGCTATGTCGGCGTTGGCTTAAAGTTCCGGTCAGTGACCGGTGACTATCCGCTTGTTATAGGCACGCTGCTCGGCGGACCACTCGAGCAACAGGACATAAGGCCTGGCGATCGACTCATCGCCATTGACGACATCGATTTAAAAGCCTACTCAAGTCGCTCCATTACCGAAAAACTAAAAGGATCGCCGGACACCCTGTTCGAATTGTCGCTGCGACGCGACGAAAAAATTCACAAGGTCACCAGCAAACGCAGATCTGTGGAATTGCACTACGCCAGGTCAGAAACGCTCGACGATAAAATTGGTTATATAAAAATAAGCCGTTTTGGCGGCGCCACACACACTCGGGTCAGGGCACTACTGGAAGAACTAATCGCGGGTGGCGTGACCGCGGTGATCCTCGATCTGCGCGACAACCCCGGTGGCTCCACTCGCGCGGCGCGCGCAACTGTGTCGCTTTTCAGCAGAGAACCACACGTTTACTGCGAAACTTACAAGACCGGGGAGCCCAGAAAACTACCCAGACACGGTGACCACCTGACCGATTTACCGCTGGCAGTACTCGTCAACAATGGCAGCAAGTCATCCGCTGAAATTGTTGCGGGTGCTCTGCAGGGGCAGCAACGTGCGATGATTGTTGGTGCGCCAACTTTTGGCAAAGGGCTGGTGCAACGTGTTTTTAATCTGACTGAGCCGCTCGGTGGTGCATTGCGCACCACTATCGCTATGTTTGGCACCGAACCGCAGGGCCTTATCCAGGACCGCGGCATTGTTCCGGATCGGTATGTTGAATCGGACGCAGACTTTATGTTTCGTGAGACCGGCTCTCTGAATATTGCTGAAGACGCCAGAGCCTATCAACGCTATTTGCTCGAATCTCAAATCAAAAAGAAATACCAGGGTTCCGACAAGGCAGAACAACTGATTGCAGCCACTGACATACAACTGCAGACTGCTATCGAGATACTGAAGCGCGACCGCCCGTCTCCATCAGGCGGGTAAGTTGAACTCGGTTTGCTGAACCACCACTACCATTTAAAATCATTTAACCGTTTGATAAGCGCCAATGGATGAACTGAGAGAAAACCTCAACCGTGAAACCGGCGTCATCAGCTGGGCCGAGCTGATTCGACATTTTGCACGCGGCGTGGTTATAAAGGTTGACCCGAATATTGACCTGATAGACGTGGCACAAAAAATCGCGTCAGACAACGCTACCGAGTTGCAGGTTATGCTCAATGAAGGCACTGTCGCAAAAGCTTCCGACGATGATGCCAGAGACTGGACTCGACGCAACCCGGACTTCTGGTGTGTGGTCACCGCACCCTGGGTGCTGGTACAGGAAAAAACCACGCCGGACAAAATACACTAAGGGAAAGTCGTGGCAAAAATAAAACGTTGCAGCTGGTGTGAAGGCAGTGATCTGGACCGCGAGTATCACGATACCGAATGGGGTGTGCCGGTATACGATGATCGCACACTGTTTGAATTTCTGATTTTAGAAGGCGCCCAGGCTGGCGTGAGCTGGCATGTGGTTTTAAAAAAGAGAGCGCATTATAAAAAAGTATTTGCCAACTTTGATGTAAAAAAGTTAGCAAAATTCACCGATGCAAAGCTTGAGAAAATTCTGCTGGACCCGGGCATCATCAGGAACCGCCTAAAAGTATTCTCGGTTCGCAGCAATGCCCAGGCGTTTATGAAAGTGCAGGCCGAGTTTGGAGACTTCTCTACTTATCTGTGGGGTTTTGTCGACGGCGCGCCAATCATCAACAAAAACCGGTCAATGAAGGACGTGCCGTCCAAAACCGACGTCAGCGACCAACTCAGCAAAGATCTGAAAAAACGCGGCTTTAAATTTATCGGCAGTACCATTTGCTACGCCTATATGCAGGGCGTTGGTCTGGTTAACGATCACCAGACCAGCTGCTTTCGCTACAAGGAAGTCATGGCGTAGCGCCAGGGTCAGGCGTCGTAACGACGCATCACCAGTGAGGCATTGGTGCCGCCAAAACCGAAGCTGTTTGACATCACCGTGTTGACATCAGTGTCTTCGATGGTTTCAGTGACGATAGAAATATCCTTCGCCTCCGGATCAAGGTTCTTTATGTTGGCAGACGCCGTAATAAAGCGCCCCTGCTGCATGAGTAGACAATAAATAGCCTCCTGTACACCGGCTGCACCGAGTGAATGGCCGGACAACGATTTGGTTGAACTGACTCTGGGCGCGTTATCACCGAAAGCCTCGGCAATGGCACGCAGTTCCGTGACATCGCCCGCCGGCGTACTGGTACCGTGCGCGTTGAGATAATCAATGGGTGAGTCGATGTCCTGCAGCGCAAGTTGCATACAACGAACCGCACCTTCACCGGAAGGCGCCACCATGTCAGCACCATCAGACGTTGCACCATAGCCAACGATCTCTGCATAGATGTTTGCGCCACGTTGCAGCGCGTGGTCCAGTGCTTCAACCACCAGCATACCGCCACCACCGGCTATCACAAAACCATCGCGATCGGCATCATAGGCACGTGATGCTTCATTGGGCGTATCGTTATATTTTGTGGAAAGCGCTCCCATGGCATCAAACAGACAACTCATGGTCCAGTGCTCTTCTTCGCCGCCGCCGGCAAACACAATGTCCTGCTTGCCAAGTTGAATTTGCTCTGCCGCGTGGCCAATACAATGCGCACTGGTTGAACAGGCTGATGACATTGAATAGTTAACGCCCTTGATACCGAAAGGGGTGGCGAGACAGGCTGACACAGTACTGCCCATGGTTTGGGTAACCCGATACGGTCCCACCTTTCTGATGCCGCGCTTTCGCATCAGATCTGCGGCTTCCACCTGACTGCCGGATGACGCACCACCAGACCCGGCTATGATGCCGGTGCGAACGTTTGATACAAGCTCTGGCGGCAACGCCGCATCAACAATAGCCTGCTGCATCGACAGATAAGCGTAGGCGGCAGCCGACCCCATAAACCGAAGTTGTTTCCGATCGATGTGTTGTTTGAATTCGATTTGCGGGGTGCCAGAGATGTGGCTGCGCATACCGAGTTCGGCATACTCGTCGTTGCGAGAGATGCCGGAGCGCCCCTCTCGCAGGGATTGGGTAACCTGTTGTTTATCGACTCCCAGACAGGATACGATTCCCATCCCGGTCACTACCACTCTTCGCACGGAGCGCGCCCCTTTCTTAATGTATCTTCTTTCGTAGTGTGTGTCTGATTTGCACTGTTAACGTGGCTGATATACGTTAACCGCAATTTAGCCTATCCTTTAAGCCCTATTTGCCGGCGGATTTGTCGAAAGCAAGGCTCCCGTCGTCAACAGCGCCTACCAAACAGTTGCAGTCTGCCACAGTATCAGTATCGACCCAATACAACACTGACAATTCATTCAACCATGTAGCTTACGGGCTCGGGCAGCACTGCAGGCGCAGGAAAAGCCAGAACTCGGCTACCCAAACAGTTTTTTCAGTAAGTCGGTGGAATGTCGAGCCGGATCCGTGCGAATTGCCTGCTCTTCCTTGCTCAGATAGTGGAAAAATCCATCCAGACTGAGCTCTACAACGTGATCCGCTAAATCGATACCGAGATCCCTGACCATCGGCAAGCTTGCGATACGACGGGTTATTTCGTCGCTTCGGCCTGCGGCACCACTGTTCCGCAGTGATTCCTCGATGTACGGGCGCAGGGCCCGTTCTATCTCGCCGGCAACAGTGCGGCGCAGATGCGCCGTGGCGGCGGTATCACCGGCATTGAGAATATCTGCAGCATTCTGCAGTTGCAGGCGCTCAATGGCCTGTTGCAGGTAATCAGTGGTGGTTGGTGCGGCTTTTTCCGCCACCCGATTGAGCTGCTGCTCAAGTTCGTCGAATTCGTCCTGGTAGCCGATTCTCGCTGCGATCTCGCGTGCATCGTTCCATGCATTGGGCAGCGATATGCGAATCGCTGCATCACCGGCGTAGCCGTTTTCTTTTGCCAGTCGCTCACCAACCGAGCGGCTGCCCTGCATCAGCACTTCGCGCAGCCCGTCAGATACAAGCTCCGAAGGCAGGTTAGCATGGCCGGCGACAACCGCATCTCGCCCATAGGTAACCAGCGCCTGATCTGCTGCATTGATCAATTGATCAAATACACTGGCACTACTAATCAGCGGAATCGACAGCAAAGCTGCCATAGCACCTCGACGCACCAAACTGCTGCTTTTTCTGGCGGGGTTACTGGCGAGACCTGCGTTAGTCGGGTTATTTTTTATTGTTGTTGTCGGTAACACGACGTTGTTTCTCTGAGTTGCTCAAGCTTACGATCCCACGCGAACCCGCGTTTATACAGTGACAGACGGCACTTTTCACATTTCATTACGTCAACCTACGAATGCTCTACCACTGATAGTTGTTGGCTTAAACAGAAAACACAACCCAGCCTGCAGCGGTCAGCCATAATCGCTTCCGCGCATCGCGATTCATCTACTCATAATGAACATAGCAGGCGCTTCCAAACCAGCTGCCACAATGGATAAATACAACAAAAAAAGCCCGGCGGGTGCCGGGCTTTTTTACAAACGCCAGGTGAGCGTCAGGCGAATTACATCATGCCGCCCATGCCACCCATACCACCGCCCATGTCAGGCATTGCAGGTGCGTCATCCTTCGGTAGCTCAGCAACCATTGCTTCGGTGGTGATCATCAGACCAGCAACAGAAACTGCGTTCTGCAGAGCAGAGCGAGTTACCTTGGTTGGATCAAGGATACCCATAGCAATCATGTCACCGTATTCACCGGTTGCAGCATTGTAGCCGTAGTTACCTGATTCTTTGGCAACGTTGTTGACTACAACTGAAGGCTCGTCGCCTGCGTTTTCAACGATCTGACGCAGCGGCTCTTCCATCGCACGACGTGCGATGCTGATACCGTGCTGCTGATCAGGGTTGTCGCCCTTGACACTGTCAAGTGCCGCAACCGCACGAATCAGTGCAACGCCACCACCGGCAACCACACCTTCTTCTACCGCAGCGCGAGTAGCGTGCAGTGCATCGTCTACACGATCTTTCTTTTCTTTCATTTCGACTTCAGTCGCAGCACCAACCTTGATTACTGCAACACCGCCAGCGAGCTTGGCAACGCGTTCCTGCAGCTTCTCACGATCATAGTCTGAAGTAGCCTGTTCGATTTGAGTGCGAATCTGATCAACGCGTGCGGTGATCTCATCTTTTGAACCAGCGCCATCAACGATAGTGGTGTTTTCCTTATCGATGTTGACCTTTTTCGCGTTACCCAGATCTTCCAGAGTGACTTTTTCCAGAGACAGACCAACCTCTTCGGAGATTACCTGCCCACCAGTCAGAATGGCGATGTCCTGCAGCATAGCCTTGCGACGGTCACCGAAACCAGGTGCCTTAACCGCACAGACCTTAACAATACCGCGCATGCTGTTGACAACCAGAGTAGCCAGCGCTTCGCCTTCGACATCTTCAGCGATGATCAGCAGCGGCTTGCCTGCTTTTGCAACGGCTTCGAGAGTCGGCAGCAGATCACGGATGTTAGAGATTTTCTTGTCGAACAGCAGGACATAGGGATCTTCGAGCTCAGCGCTCATGCTGTCCTGGTTGTTAATGAAGTAAGGAGACAGGTAACCGCGGTCGAACTGCATACCTTCAACCACGTCGAGTTCGTTTTCAAGGCCAGAGCCTTCTTCAACAGTGATAACGCCTTCCTGACCGACCTTCTCCATCGCATCGGCGATGATAGAACCTATGTTCTCGTCGCTGTTGGCAGAGATGGTACCAACCTGTGCAATTTCCTTGGTGTCGTTGCAGGGTTGAGACAGGCTGGCCAGAGATTCAACCGCAGCTGAAACGCCTTTGTCCAGACCGCGCTTGAGATCCATTGGATTCATGCCAGCGGCAACTGCTTTCAGACCTTCTCGCACAATGCTCTGCGCCAGAACGGTTGCAGTGGTGGTGCCGTCACCAGCGATGTCAGAAGTCTGTGATGCGACTTCCTTTACCATCTGTGCGCCCATGTTCTCGAACTTGTCTGACAGCTCGATTTCTTTGGCAACAGATACACCGTCTTTAGTGACGGTTGGCGCGCCGAACGCTTTGTCGAGAACAACATTGCGACCTTTCGGGCCGAGGGTTACTTTTACCGCGTTAGCCAGTACGTCAACGCCGTTGAGCATTCTGCTACGAGCAGAGTCGGCGAATTGAACATCTTTTGCACTCATTGAATTTTCTCCGTGAGGTGATTGGTTAGGTTTGAGATGAAGCGGTTTAGCCTTCGATCACTGCCATGATGTCGTCTTCACGCATCACCAGCAGTTCTTCGCCGTCAACCTTGATCTCGGTACCTGAATATTTGCCAAAAAGTACGGTGTCACCGACCTTCACGTCGAGTGCACGAACATCACCACCATCAGTGACCTTGCCATTGCCTATCGCCTTAACTTCGCCTCGGATGGGCTTCTCTGTCGCTGAATCGGGTATAACAATTCCGCCGGCGCTGGTTCGCTCTTCTTCCATGCGCTGCACGACCACGCGATCGTGTAATGGACGAAT
>CAYMFQ010000030.1:35848-42819 GCA_964389335.1 uncultured Granulosicoccaceae bacterium | reverse complement strand
CCAGCCAACACGAATGGCTGGAAATAACAGTTTCGAGAATGTGCCGGCGTTTAGTACAGTGGCGCCATCGGCATCGCTTGCGAGTGACGGCCTTGGTTGTGTGTCGTCTCTGAATTCACTGTCGTAATCGTCTTCGAAAATGATGGTGCCATGGTCTCTTGCCAACGCCAGTAGTGACTGTCTGCGATCCGCTGCCAGTGGCATACCAAACGGATACTGAAAGCACGGCGTGGTGTAGACGATGTTCGGTGGCTCTGTGGCGGGAATGATCATACCGCCCTGATCAATACGCGCGGGTCTGACCGTCAAGCCCCATTGACGAAACGCATCGACACCGCCGTTGTAGCCAGGGCACTCCACTAACGCAACATCACCCGGATCGGTAAACAGTGCTGCGGCAAGGTTAAGGCTTTGGCGGGTACCGGATGTGACGACAATCTGTTCGGGCTCAACATGCAGCGACCGGTAGTTGGCGAGGTAGCGTGCTATGGCCTCTCGGGTTTCTGTCAGTGCCTGTGAGCGATAGCCAAGATGATCAGCGGCCTTTCTGGCCGCAACCGCCTGTGCCTTGCGCCATACTGCCTGTGGAAACAAACGAGTGTCGGGCTCACCGGGGGCGAGGTCGGCCGCCTGAGTTGCACGGCTTGTCAGCGCCCGTGATCGCTTTGAGCAGGTGACGCCTGGATTAGTTGCGGTGGTGCGCGGAGTTACCTGACGAGCAACGCGTGTACCGAGTCTGCCATTGGCGCTGAGCATGCCCTCGGACACCAGTTGGTCATACACACTGATGACGGTGTTGCGACCCAGCCCCAGTTGCAAAGATAAATCGCGGCTTGATGGTAGTCGGGTGTCGAATGGCAATTGGCCGTTTTCAATGGCGCGGTAGAGGTTTAAATACAGTTGCCTGACTTTTGGTAACGGGCTGTTGTTGTCGAGGCGCAGTTCTGACAGTGCCTCGGCCGATAGTATCGACGCGACTGGGTGGTTTTTACTCATGGTGGTGTGGGTAGCTGCATTCGATGCGGTGGATTTTATGGTTCTATTGGTTTGTGGATTTTATACCTTCTCACAGGAACCATTAATTGTCATGCTTATTCGCGTGAAATCTTCAGACAACTATTTACAACAGCCAACAGGAGGCTCCGCCATGTCTGCAGCAGATATTCCACCAAAGGGTGACAAGCGTCGCGTCCGACAGTCGGCTAAGCGCGCTGCCTATGACACAGAGTCGCTTTACGCAACACTTGATGCGTGCAACATTGGGCATGTCAGTTTTGTCGCCGATGGCTGGCCACAGTCCATTCCAACGGCCATCGCACGGATTGATGATTTTCTATACCTGCACGGACATCCCAAAAGCCGGCTGTACCAGGCGCTTGCAGCCTCTGAGCGGGTCTGTGTGTCGGTCTGTCGGGTGGATGGTTTGGTCAAGGCCCGCTCGGCATTTCATTGTTCGATGAACTACCGCAGTGCCGTGGTGTTTGGATGTGCGACGCTTGTTAATGATGATGAAAAGCCTGATCTGCTGAACCGGTTTACCGAGCACCTGATACCCGGCAGCATTGATGATTATCGGCCCTTCCTTGCCAAGGAGTTGAAAGGCACCACCCTGGTGCGACTGCCACTGACCGAGTTTTCCGTAAAGATTCGCAACGGCGGTCCGGTCGATGATGAAGAGGATCTGGAACTGCCGCACTGGGCCGGTGTCGTTCCGATTACGTCTGCGTACGGCGAGCCTATTGCAGCGGACGACCTGCCTGACGGGATTGAGCCAGGTGCAAAGTTACTGCGTGATGTGAAGCCTTAATGTTCGTTGATTAGCTGCGTAGCCGTGCGTTGGTCGGGTCGTATGGGATCTGGTCAAGTATTGTTGCCGCAACCGGATTGCCCAGTATCTCAACGCTGAGCGGGTCTGCGGTTGGTTGCTGTCGAAAGTAACCGAGTGCCAGTGCAGTATTACAGCGATGTCCGTAGGCGCCGGATGTAACGACGCCTATAGGCTTGCCGTTTTGCAGAATGGTATGTGTGTAAAACGGATCGACACCGGTGGTATCAATTGACATCAACTGCATTGACCAGTGCGTTTCTGTACCGGTGTTTGATTGGTTGCCAGCGCGGTTAAGCAATGCCTGTCGTCCGGTGAATTCCCGGCCATCAGTTTTAACCAGGTGATTCATACCCGCTTCCAGCGGCGTGCGCTCGGTAGTGTAGTCAAGGCCCCAGGCACGGTAGCCTTTTTCAAGGCGCATGGCGTTCATGGCAAAGGCACCGTAAGGTTTGATATCGAACGGCTTGCCGGCGTTGTGTAGTGTTTTAAACAGTTGCGATTGTTGTTCAGCGGGAACATAGAGCTCCCAGCCATTTTCGCCTATGTACGATACGCGCAGCGCGGTGGTATGTATGCCGTTAACGGTAAGTGACTGAGTACTTAGCCAGCGAAAGTCAGTTTGCTTCAGGCTGGTGTCGGTAAGGCTCTGTAGTACATTTTCTGCTTCCGGGCCCATCAGTGCGATTGCAGCAAGCGACTCTGTGCAGTTATTGATGGTGACACGGTTGCGGCCGGCTGCATTGCAAAACTGACTTGCTTCAGTCGTCAGGAAATCCTCTGCAATGCGTTCGGCCGCCGCCGCAGTAACCAGCAGGAAGCGGTTGTCAGATTGGCAGGTAACCGAAAACTCAAGCAGCACACCACCGGTGGTTGTGAGTACCAGGTTCAGATTTACACGGCCGGGCGCCGGTGCGATATTGCAGCCGATGGTATTGATAAACTCGGTCGCATCTGAACCTGTTACCGTAAATTTTGAAAAGATACCGAGGTCGGCAATAGCTACACGTTCGGAGGCGGCCTCACATTCGTCCGCGACACTTTGAAACCAGTTGGGCCGTTTAAACGAGAGTTGTGCGGGTTTGGCGCTGTTGTCACTGGCAAAGTAGTTGGGGCGCTCCCAGCCATAGGCTGAACCGAACTCCGCGTTCAGCGCACTGAGTTGTGCGTGTACTGCGGTTAGTCGTTTATTGCGACCGGCTGGTCTTTCTTCAAACGGGTAGTGGATACCGAACTGTGCGGCAAAGCATTCAACCGCTTTGCTGACGCGATAGTCGCGGTCCGCATAGCCGCCAAAGCGTCTGGCGTCTATGGCCAGAGGATCAGCGGGCGGGGTGCCGTCGATGATCCACTTAGCGAGAAAGTCTCCGGCACCGCCGCCTTCCATAACCCCCATGCTGGAGCCGGTTAACAGCCATGCGTTAGGTTGTGCGAACGCGGGTCCGATTAACGGGTTGGCATCCGGGGTAAAAGTAATCGGGCCATTGACGATAGTTTTTATGCCGCCCTCTGATGCGGCGGGTACACGTTGCATGGCGGCTGCGGCAATGCTTTCTATGCGGTCGAGTTCTGGCGGTAACAGTTCCATACCGAACTCGGGTGGTACCCCGTCTATTGACCAGGCCTGACCGTTCTTTTCATAGGGGCCGATGATAATGCCATCGCGTTCCTGTCGCAGATACCAGCTTTCATCCGGGTCGCGAATAAACGGTAGTTCGTGCGGTAGATTTGCAAACGTTTCGATAGTATCGGTGACAATGTATTGGTGCAGCATCGGTACCACCGGCAGGTCGACACCCATCAGCTCCCCGATTTCACGACACCAGGTGCCCGCGGCATTTACCACGTGTTTACACGAGATGTCTCCCTTGTCGGTACTGATGCGCCAGTCGTTTCCGTCACGGGTGATACCCGTAACTTTGGTTTGCCGATGGATTGTCGCGCCTCGCTGACGTGCACCGTGTGCAAACGCATGAGTGGCCTGACTCGGGTCAACGTAGCCGTCGAATGGTTCGTGAATAGCGCCGACAAGGTTGGTGGTATCGACCAATGGATAGATGTCTTTCAGTTCAGCCGGGCTTAGAATATTAAACTGGTGGCCGACGAACTTGCCGATACCCTGAACCTGTTTAAATTCATCCAGACGGTCGGGCTTTGTGGTTACCCGCAATGCGCCGGTGGCGTGAAAGCTGACGGGCTGACCGGTGTCACGTGTGAGTTCGCCGTTGTAGAGTTTTACGCTGTGTGCGCGCAGGTTCATCACGGTGGCATTGTGCGCGTAGTGTGTGCACAGGCCGGCGGCGTGCCAGGTTGAGCCTGCGGTGAGTTCATTCTTTTCGATCAGCACTACATCGGTTAAGCTGTAGCGCGTCAGATGCCAGGCGAGGGAACAGCCCATCACCCCGCCACCGATAATGACGACTTCAGTTTCTGATTGCATGTTCTGGTTGCATATTCTGATTGTTTAGTTCAAACGGTTTTCGAAGATGGTGGATGGTTGAGTAAGCGCTGTCGTTCTGCATCCCACGGAGGCTGTGTCAGCAGGGTTGCACTCACGCGTTCGTCGCCCAGTCTGATGTGATACTCGGCGCTTTCGTCCAACAATGACTGAAGGCTTTGTGCATCATTGTGTTCCGGTGCGGTGACAATCGCCATACTCAGCGCACTATCTGTGCGAAAACCGAGTCCGCCGGAGGTGGTGGCGCCAATAAGCTGCCCGTTGCGATAGACCGGTTCATCGTGCAGCAGCAGTGGCTGTTCTGCATTGACCCTGAACAGCACTCGTTTCTTTGTCAGTGGACGGTTGGCTTGCTCGGCCAGCGATTCTTTGCCGCGAAAGTGGTCAGGTTTGTCTGGGTTAGCTGCAAACGACAGATCAGCTTCGACCGGGTTTAGCTCCGGTCCAATGTCATGGCCCCAGTGTGGATAGTTTTTCTCCAGTCGGCAGGCGTCAAGACAGTAGTGGCCGGCGGGTTTGCAGTGAAAGTCTGCGGCAATGCCCAGTAACTGTTGCATTAGTGGTGTGGCAATCTGATGCGGAACGTATAGCTCGTATCCGTATTCGCCAACATAGCTAATGCGTGAGGCCATAACTTGTTGGTCCTGATAATTAACATTGTGTGCGCTCGAAAATGTGAAACGCTCAGTGGGTGGAAACTGCGTAAACAGGTTGCTCACCACTTCCTGTGACGCTGGCCCCATGACACCAACGCAGGCGTAGTCGTCGGTTTGGTCGGTGATGGTAACGGCGGTGAACGCAGCGCTTGCTCTGCGCAAGTAAGTGAGATCACGTAGCCGCGTGGCGGCACCGCCAACCATGAAGAATGTGGTGGTATTGAGTCGGGTAATAGTGCATTCGATTTCGATACCGGCCATGTCATTTAACATTAGCGAATAGGCAACGCGACCGGGGTTGATATTCATATCCCGACTGCAGATAGATTGCAGAAACGCAAGTGCATCATCGCCAGTGATTTGGAATTTCGAAAATGGCGATAGCTCAAACAGTGCACCATATTCGACAAGTGATTGTGCTTCGAGGGCGGCGTTAGGCCACCAGTGTTGGGCACCATAGCTGTAGCGTGGTGTAGCGGTTTGCCTGGTAGCACCTGCGGTATGTTCATACCACAGCGGTCGTTCCCATCCGGTGGGGGCGCCAAACACGGCACCTTTCGCTGCCAGCAGGTCATGCCACAGGGCGTGTTTTCTATTGCGACCGGTTTTGTATTGTTTGCCGGGCCAGTGCATGGCGAATTGATTGTTGACTGCTTCAGGTGTTCGTGCCGATAGAAAGGCCGGGTCGCTGTCGGAGGGGTCGAAGCGCTGCAGGTCGACATCCCACAGGTCCATTGGCGCCGCACTATTTAAAACCCAGTCAGCCATGGCTTTACCGACTCCGGCCGATGACATGATGCCAATCGAGTTAAAGCCTGCGGCGACATAGTAGTTCTGCACTTCGGCGGCGGCCCCCATGATTTGCCGGGTGTCGGGTGTAAAACTTTCGGGGCCGCACAGGTATTGTCGAATACCGGTATCTGCAACCACCGGTAGTCGATGCATAGCGGACTGCAGTGCGGGTTCGACGTGGTCCCAGTCTTCATTAAACATCAGATAGTCTGCGTCTGCGGCTACGCTTGCCGGGTCCCACAGTTTGGCGTTTGGTTCAAAAGCGCCGATGACCAGTTTACCGGCGTCACCTTTGATATAGATATCACTGTCGAGGTCACGCAGTATGGGCAGTGGCCGGGGCAGGTCATCAACGGGTTCGGTCACCAGATAAAAATGTTCCACAGCCTGTAGTGGAATGTTGACACCGGCTAGTTTGCCCAATTCTGCGGCCCACAGTCCGGCGCAGTTGATAAAGATGTCACAGTCAATCGATTCAGCGTGGTTAACACGCACTTTGTGCGGTTTGTTGTCGATTAGCTGTATGTCAGTGACAGCTGCGTGTTCGCGCAGTTGTGCACCGGCGTCACGCGCACCTTTGGCGTAGGCCAGACACAAATCAACCGGGTTGATCTGACCGTCTTCCTCGACCCACAGGGCGCCACTCAGATCTTCCGTGTGTAACTGTGGCAGGTGGTCGTTGAGTTCGGCTGCTGTAACGATGCGCGCAGTAAGTTGATTGAGCTCTGCCATGGCACCGATGCGCTGCAGCTCAAGTAACCGTTGCGGTTGTTGTGCCAGCCAGTAACCGCCGGTGCGTTGATAGCCTGTGGACTGACCGGTTTCCCGCTCCAGCTGCGAAAACAGTTTTATGCCGTAGCTTGCCAGTTGTGTCAGGTTCTGGCTTGAACGCAGCGGACCCACAATACCGGCGGCGTGCCACGAGGTGCCACTGGTTAGCCGGTTGCGCTCGAGCAGCGTGACGTTGGTGGCGCCGGCACGGGCCAGATGCCACGCCACACTTAAACCGATAACACCGCCACCGGCAATTACAATTGCCGTGTTTGCCGGTGATTCGGAATCAGGTACTGACATGGTTTGCGTATAGATCTTTGAAGCTGGCGTCGATGGCCTGTTCAAAAAAAGCTACGTCTTCCATTTGTATACACAGGGGCGGGCAAATACGCAGCACGTTCTTATGCGTGCCGGACTTTGAGGCGACCAGCCCGTGTTTGCGAGTGTATTGAAACAACTGATGCAT
>CAYMFQ010000030.1:32982-35748 GCA_964389335.1 uncultured Granulosicoccaceae bacterium | reverse complement strand
TCGGCCATGGCTTCGGCGATATGGCGTTTGGCAACGACCGCTCCGAGTGGATAGCCATTGCCGATTCCCTTGGCTAACACAATGACATCAGGCACGACATCTTCTGCCTGAAATGCCCAGTAGTTTTTACCAGTGCGACCAAAGCCCGACTGCACTTCGTCGACAATACAGATGCCGCCGGCATCACGTACCCGCTCAAACGCACCGGCCAGGTAGCCGGGCGGTGTTGACACAATGCCGCCATAACCCTGTATCGGCTCGATAAACATACCGGCAATACGACCGGAGGTGCCGGCTCTGATAGTGCGGTCGATATCATCCAGATAAGGTTGCAGGCCAGGGCCGTGAATGCCGCGGTACTGATCCGGGTTGGCGACAAACTGGATGCCATTCAACAGCGAGATGTTATGTCTAAAACCGCTGATACCGGTGACTGACTGAGCGCCAAAGGTGGCGCCATGATAGGCATTGTGCAGCGATAGAATGTCGTTATTACCGGTGTGTGATCGGGCCAGTAACAAAGCAAAGTCAATGGCCTCGGCGCCACTGTTGGTAAAGTGTACAACCCAGTCTTCCGAGTCGGGGAACTTTGCTGTCAGTTCCTCGGCCAGGTGCGCCGGTACCGGATGAAAAAACATCGTCGTGCAATGCTGAATGGTTTCAGCCTGTTGTTGCACGGCGGTTGTTACGGCCGGGTTGTTATAGCCAATGCTCACGCACAGGTTTTGGCTGAGGCAGTCGAGGTACTGATTGCCCTGTTCATCCCACAGGTACTGGTCCTGCCCGCGCTTGAAAATCAGTGGCGTAGCGTAGGGAACGAAAGCTCGCTGTGACGCGGCATAGTAGGTTTCGCGACGATGCACAATCGCCTCGGTATTCCAGTCAACCGGTGCGCTGAAGCTGTCCGGGTCGGTTTTTATTGCATCTGAAACAGCTGTTGTGGTTTTCATAATCGTTGAACACCCCTGATTGACAGCGAACGCACTCACCGGAATCTGGTGTACCATGTGATGATGCAACAGTCCAGCACGGTAACCCGTCCATGACCATCGACGGTGATAATAACCCGCGTATGTCCGCCGCTAACAGGCAGGCCGATAATCGGGGCAGGAGACGTAGCAGAGCTCGCGAGAGAAAGCGCGATCAGCGGCAAAACGTTACGCAGGTTGCGCCACCGTATCTAAAACGGCAGGTTGATACGCTCAATATTCTGGGCGAAGAAGGGCTTTCCACCATAGAGCATCAGGCCGATGTTTTGCTGCGAGACGTCGGCATGGAGTTTCACGATGACGAGTCATTGTTGCAGTTGTTTCGCGATGCAGGTGCCGATGTTAAGGGGTCGCGAGTGCGCTTTGAGCCGGGCTTTTGTCGCAAGGTGATTCAGGCCACGGCACCGTCACAGTACACGCAGCGTGCACGAGAGGCCGGGCGGTCTGTTGTGGTTGGCGGCAATAATACGGTGCTGTGTCCTTCGTGGGGGCCGCCGTTTGTACGGGACCTCAGCGGCGGCAGACGCTACGCCACTTACGATGATTTTATTCGACTGGTTAAACTACATCATACGATTCCGTATCTGCATCATTCCGGTGGAGTGGTTTGCGAACCGGTGGATCTGCCTGCGGTTAGCCGACATCTGGATATGCTGTACGCGCACATCCGTTACTCAAGCAAGCCGTTTATGGGGGCGTTTATTGGTGCCGAACGAGCGCAGGATTCGATCGAGATGGCGCGAATTATCTTCGGTGAGGAAACACTGCGTTCGGAACCGGTGTTGTACTGTGTGTCGAACACCAATGCGCCACTGGTGATGGACGCTAACATGTCGGGTGCGTTAAAAACCTATGCAGCTGCCGGGCAGCCGGTGGCCTGTACGCCGTGGGTACTGGCCGGCGCAATGAGTCCATGTACTGTTGCCGGCACACTGTCGCAGGTGCTTGCCGAAGCGCTGGCCACACTAACGCTGGTGCAGTTAGTTAACCCGGGTGCGCCGTGTCTGATGGGTAGCTTTGCATCAACCATGTCGATGCAGTCCGGTGCACCTACATTCGGTACACCCGAGGCCGCCAAGATGGTGCTTGCTTCCGGTCAGCTGGCCCGTCGACTGGGAGTGCCTCTGCATACGGTAGGCAGTTTATCTGCGTCAAAGCTTCCCGATGCACAGTCGCAGCAAGAGGGCACCTGGAGTCTGTTAATGGCGATGTTCGCGGGCGCCAATATGATTAATCATGCGACTGGCTGGCTTGAAGGGGGACTGGTAACCGGATTTGAAAAAACAGTAATCGACGCAGATCTGTGCGGCAAGGTCTGTAGCTTTTTTGAAGGTATTGATCTGTCTGAAAACGCACTGGCGCTGGAGGCGATCAAAGCCACTGGCCCCGGTGCGCACTTCCTTGGCAGTGAACATACACAGCAGAATTTTGAAACCGCGTTTTATGAGTCCACATCAGCGGATGCGAACTCTTATGAGCAATGGAGTAGTGAAGGCAGTAGTGATGCAGCGGAGCGGGCTGCTGCACGGGTAGAGCGGTTGCTGGCAGATTATTCAGAGCCGGTGCTGGATAAATCCATCGATGAAGCACTGCAACGGTTCATAGCGAACCGGAAGCAGGAGTTGGGGGCAAAAAGTTATTATTAAATGGTGAGAGCTTAACTCCGTTGGGCGAACGCATTAGTTTTTATGTCGCTTAAGCGCTCCCACACAATACACACAAACTAAACAGTTCGTGGATCGGGGATCTCCTCCCACCAGTCGTTACGCACAGCGCC
>CAYMFQ010000030.1:8645-32882 GCA_964389335.1 uncultured Granulosicoccaceae bacterium | reverse complement strand
AAGTGCCTGTGCCTGCTAACAGGTGAAACAGTGAGTCTTTAGTTTGTCGTAATACGGCTGGTGATGCTGCAGGTAGTCAGCCAGCTCTGGTCGTTCCTGCACCAGTGTGGCGAAATCATGCTGTTGCTTTACTGCCTCTGTGGCATCTGGTGGTTTTATTTGATACGAGTCGCTGGCGTGCTGGTGCCAGGAGCCAACCTGTTTCCAGTCAGCAGGTATTGCATCGCTCCATGCAAATGCATCGTCGCAGGGGGCCAGGCCAATTCGATGCCACCATGCGGAAATCAACGCTCGCGGTGCAGCGCGGATGTCGTCTGCATCAAGCACAACGGGTGTGCTTTGCGTCGTGCACAACTGGCTGAAGTGCTGCCATTGTGCTTCCAGACCCACTTCTTCCAGTGTTATCGCACTGTCGAGCTTTGCATAAGAGGTGATGGCAGCGAGCGGGTTTCTGATTAAAAAACAATTAGTGAGGTGCGGGGCGATAAGCTCGTCGGTGGTAATTCTATGCGCCACATAGTAGCTCATGTCTTTGATGAAGCAGTTGCGTTTCTTTGCTTCCGAAAGTATTTGATCGCGAATGTCCGGATACGTTACCGGATGTTGTGGGTCTACCGTGAAGTGTGGCATGTGCCCGGCTTTACGATTGACATAGTAGTCATACATAAAGGGTTCATGAAAGCAGGTCAGATCACCGCGCTCTCGCATTATGCGCTCGGTGGCGGTCGACATGGATCGAGGGTGGGACCACAGGGCGATGATTTTTTGCATGTGTGCGCTTATCCGGTCGCACACTCGCTACATAGACTACTGGTTCTTGCCGGCACTGGCTGTGAAGGCCTGAAAAATTTTCAATGTCTCTTCAGAGACGTGATGTTCCATACCTTCGGAGTCGCGTTTGGCGATGTCGGGGCTGACACCAATGGCAAGCAGGAACTCGTACACGATCTCGTGTTTGATGCGGCTTTCCTCTGCCAGTTGTTTGCCTTTGTCGGTAAGAAAAATGGAGCGATAGGGCTCTGAAGTGATGTAGCCATCTCGCTGCAGCCGTGCCAGTGTTTTGCTGGCAGTGGGTTGCGTAATGCCCATGCGGTTTGCGACATCGACCAGCCGTGCCTCGCCACTGATGCTGATTAGATCGTCGATCAGTTCGACATAGTCTTCAATTGCCTCGTACTTGTGAGACTCACGTACCCGGATGAAGCGCTCTGCCTGTTCTGACACTTCTGGCAGGCTGCGGTCCATCTTCCCGTCGGCAGGTGCAGCGGGATTCGCGGTACTTTTCGCGGGGACGTTAGAGATGGTGAGCTCCGGATTTACTGTGCAGCGTATAGTATGCCACAGGCTTGAAATATTTCCCAATGTGTATAAACTGAGCATAGGCTAACAATTGAGGTTGTTCATTGAAAATCAATTCCTTAACGGGGTTTGCGGCGCGAAATGGCTTCATGAGGGTGGATATGTCATCTAAATGTGGTGTATCTGCACATATTTTCGTGGCGCTGTGCGTGTTTTTGTTCTGCGCGAGCGGGGCAGCTAACGCGCAGGACGAGCGGCTCAAGGTGGCCACCACCTTCACCATCATTGCGGACCTGGCCAGCAACGTTGCCGGGGATGCTGCGGAAGTCGTATCCATCACTCGGCCCGGCGCTGAAATTCACAACTATCAGCCCACACCTCGCGACCTGCTGCGTGTGCGTGATGCTGATGTGGTGCTATGGAACGGTCTGGGCCTGGAGCGGTGGTTCGAAAAGTTTATGACGCGTGTTAAAGGTGCCACAGAGGTTGTGGTGTCTGAGGGTGTCGAGGAAATACCAATTCGCCACGGACCGTATCGCAACAAACCCAATCCGCACGCCTGGATGTCACCGACTGATGTGCTGCTGTATATCGATAACATCCGCAAGGCACTGGTCGCCGCTGACCCGGACAACACCGACGTCTATAACACAAATGCAGAGCGCTACAGTCAGCAGATAAGGGATTTGGTTGATCCGCTGAAGGCAAAGCTCGACACTATCCCCGAGAGCAAACGATGGCTCGCCACGAGCGAAGGCGCGTTCAGTTATCTGGCCCGTGACTTTGGTTTACAGGAAATTTATCTGTGGCCAATTAATGCAGACGCACAGGGCACACCGCAGCAGGTGAGACAACTTATCGATACCATTCGCGCCAATAACATCGATGCCGTTTTTAGCGAGAGTACTGTGTCTGACAAGCCGGCCAGACAGGTGGCTCGCGAAACCGGTGCGCGCTACGGCGGTGTACTTTATGTTGATTCACTCAGCGAACCGGACGGGCCTGTGCCTACTTACATAGATTTGCTGAGTATTACTGTGGAGACGGTAGTGACAGGATTAGTCGGTGAACAGTAGCGCAGCAACGCTTATGGATGTGGAGGCAGACGAGGTGTCTGCTACCGCACCTGGCATAACCGCCAACAATGTGACCGTCACTTACCGCAACGGACACACCGCGCTGCGTGATGCGAGTTTTTCAATTCCCAACTCAACCATCTGTGCGCTGGTTGGTATCAACGGGTCGGGCAAGTCCACTCTGTTTAAAGCCATTATGGGGTTTGTGCCGCTTGCCAGTGGCTCTGTAGACATATTGGGTAGGCCAGCCGGTCGTGCGCTGCAGCGCAACACGGTTGCCTACGTGCCGCAGAATGAAGATGTCGACTGGAACTTTCCGGTGCTGGTTGAAGATGTGGTGATGATGGGGCGGTACGGCCACATGGGTTTTTTCAGACGCCCCGGGAAAGCAGACCATGATGCAGTCAGTGCCGCGCTCGAACGCGTTGCGATGTCTGACTATCGACACCGTCAGATAGGTGAGCTTTCCGGCGGTCAGAAAAAGCGTGTGTTTCTGGCGCGCGCACTGGCGCAGGGCGGGCGTATCATTTTGCTCGACGAACCGTTTACCGGTGTTGATGTGAAAACCGAAGAGTCGATCATCGGCCTGATGCGCAGCCTTCGGGATGAAGGACGAGTGATGCTGGTGTCCACTCATAACCTCGGTAGCGTGCCGCAATTTTGCGACCATGTTGTGCTGATCAACCGTACTGTGCTGGCGAGTGGCCCGGCAAAACAGGTTTTTACACTCGACAACCTCGAAGAGGCATTCGGTGGTGTGTTGCGTTTTCACGTACTGGGTGGTCACGATCTGCACAACGATGATGACGCGCGTGAGGTTACCGTTGTCACGGATGATGAACGACCGTTTGTTCTCTATGGTGAAAAAGAGGGCGAAAAAGAGGGTGAAAAAGATAGCCAGGAAGAACCCGACATCGAGTTAAACCAATCAGAGGTTTCTGCCAAAGCCGGCGTCGATAGCCCGGATGCTGCAGCGCACGACAGCACCCATCAACGTTAATGGAGCCGGTTACCCCGTGAATTACTGGCTGGAGCCATTCGCCTACACGTACATGATCGATGCGATCTGGGTTAGCGCGCTGGTGGGTGGTGTGTGTGGTTTTTTATCAGCCTATCTGATGTTAAAGGGCTGGTCGCTGATCGGCGATGCACTGTCACACTCGGTTGTGCCGGGTGTGGTCGGCGCCTATATGCTGAATCTGCCGTATGCTATCGGTGCGTTTTTGTCCGGCGCACTGTCGACGCTTGCCATGTTGTTTATAACCACGCGTACCCGGTTAAAAACGGATGCCGTCATTGGCCTGGTGTTCAGTGGATTCTTCGCGCTGGGGCTTTTTATGATATCGATTCGACCCAACGCTGTGCGTATCGATACCATCGTGTTTGGCAACATTCTGCATATCGACCCGGTGGATAAATGGCAGCTTGTGGTGATCTCGGTTGTGTCTTTGATTGTGCTCGGCTGCAAGTGGAAAGATCTGATGGTGGTATTTTTTGA
Organism: uncultured Granulosicoccaceae bacterium; assembly: GCA_964389335.1. Taxonomy (GTDB): domain Bacteria; phylum Pseudomonadota; class Gammaproteobacteria; order Granulosicoccales; family Granulosicoccaceae. Next base: position 29,009 of record CAYMFQ010000030.1, on the reverse strand, counting down.
CGAAACCCATGCGCGCTCCATTGGTATCAGTCCCAATGTTTTAAAGGTTGTATTTTTTACCGTACTAAGCGCGAGCACTGTTGCGGCACTACAGGCCGTTGGTGCATTCCTGGTTATTGCGATGGTGGTGACACCGGGCGCCACTGCGTATTTGTTGACTGATAAATTTCCAAGACTGATCATCATCGCATCGGTCGTCGGTGCGCTTTCCTGTGCAGTTGGTGCCTATATCAGCTACTTTCTCGATGGTGTGACCGGTGGTGTCATTATCTGTTTGCAGACGGTGGTACTGCTGCTGGCGTTCCTGTTTGCACCGGTGCACGGGGTACTTGCATCGCGCTTGCGTGCCATTCGCGAGACTGCTGCCTAATGCTTGACCTGTTCCTTGAGCCGCTCAGTATCGACTTTATGCAGCAAGCGTTGGCGATGTCGGTGCTGTTGTCTATATCTGCAGCGGTGCTGTCGTGCTTTCTGGTGTTACGCGGTTGGGCGTTGATGGGAGACGCTATCGCTCACGCAGTATTGCCGGGCATTGTGCTCGCGTATGCCGCAGGTATACCGGTGGTGATTGGTGCTTTCGTGGCCGGGCTGGTCTGTTCTCTGGCGACCGGTTATCTGGCCGAGAACTCAAGGCTCAAAGAAGATACCGCGATGGGGGTTGTTTTTTCGGGCATGTTCGGACTCGGAATGGTGCTGTTTTCGGCTCTGAAGATAGATTTTGACCTGCACACAATTTTATTTGGCAATGTGCTCGGCGTAAACTGGAGCGATGTTCTGCAGTCCGCGCTAATAGCGGCGCTGTGCGTTGGGCTGGTGCTGGCTAAACGACGTGATTTACTGGTGCTGGCGTTTGATCCTCAACACGCTCGAACCATCGGTTTGCCGGTGGGCTTGCTACACTATGGATTGCTGGTGTTGCTCGCTGTGGTGATTGTATCCGGGTTAAAGACGGTGGGTATCACGCTGATTATTGCATTGCTGATTGCACCCGGTACCATCGCCTATCTGTTGACGGATCGATTTGACCGCATGTTGATCATCGGCTGTGTTGTATCAATTGTGTCGTCGTTTCTCGGCGTGGTTCTGAGCTTCCACCTTAATAGTGGTACGGCACCGACAATTGTACTGGTGCTGATTGGTTTCTTTTTACTGGCGTTTTTCTTTGCGCCGCGCTATGGCATCGTAGCGAGCCGCTTTAGACCTCAGTCTTCGACGCGAACTCAGGATTCGCTTGCCAACACTCATCAGGGTTAGTGACAGATATGGGAAATTCACTTCAAAACCAATTGCTGAAAGCGGGCCTTGCCAATAAAAAGCAAGCGGTTAAGGCTAAAAAGGCCAAGAACACCAAAGACAAGCTTAAGCGCGCCGGCGTAGAAGTCACAGACGAGGCTGCCGCTCTGGCACAAAAAGCAGAGGAGGAAAAGCGCGAGCGCGACCGCGAGCTGAACCGTCAAAAGAACGAACGCGAGCAGGCTGCGGCTATCGCCGCGCAGGTGCGGCAGCTGGTGCAGATGAACCGCCTCGATGAACGCGGCGACATTGAATACCGGTTTCCGGAAGGCGCACTGGTGAAAACCCTGCATGTCACTGAGCGTCAGCGTAATGGCGTGATCAACGGTGCTCTGGCGATTGTTAAAACCGGGGAGGCGTATGATTTGTTGCCACGTAAGGCCGCAGAGAAAATTGCCGAGCGAGCACCGGAAAGTGTTTTGGTGTGTAACACCGAAACAGACGAAGAGGTCGATGACGAATACGCTGACTTTAAAGTACCCGACGACCTGATGTGGTAAAAGACCCTGTCTTATAGTTCAAGAAAGCGCGATGTCTCTGTTGAATAAAAACCTGCTGCCCAATCTGATTGCAATTGCCCTGATGGCAATTGGCTGGATGATGTCTGGTACCACCGGCAATCTGGTCTTTTATACCGGTTTGTTTGCCTTATCCGGTGCTGTGACCAACTGGCTGGCGATTCACATGTTGTTCGAGAAAGTGCCGGGTCTGTATGGTTCCGGTGTTATTCCGCTGCATTTTGAAGAGTTCAAAGCCGGCATTATGCGGCTGGTCACTGAAGAACTGTTCAACCAGCAAAATGTTGAGCGATTCTTCGCAAAAGATGCGGAGTCGTCGGCGCCCATTGATATTGTGCCGGTGATCAAAAACCTCGATATGGACGATGCGTTTGATCAGCTGGTATCGGTGGTGATGAACTCTTCGCTGGGTGGCATGCTGTCGATGGTGGGCGGCGAGGTAGCGCTCGATGCCATGCGTGAGCCATTCAAACAGCGCATGCAGGAGTTCCTGATCAAAACTGCCAGTTCACCGTCATTCCAGCAGAATCTGCAGAAACAGTTGCGTAGTGTCACCGCCAGTGATGACTTCGTTGATCGCATCGGTCAAATCGTCAAGGCACGACTGGATGAGCTTACCCCTGAAATGGTCAAGGACATCATTCAGCGCATGATACGTCAGCATCTTGGCTGGCTGGTTGTATGGGGCGCTGTGTTTGGCGGATTGATCGGTTTTGTTTCAACGCTGTTGTTAGCTTAGCTGTTGATGTCCTGGATTTTGTCTTAGTTGCCTGCCTGCTTTATGGGTGCAGCAGTTTTCCCGACAGGCAAATTGTAAAACTTGATGACCCACCGCATTGCAGCGGTGCGTGTTTTCTCCTTCTGAACACTCCCTTTCTGTGCATTTGCCTACCACCTAATTACGACTAATTGCGAAGCTGGGCGCCTGAACGCAAGCGTAGTTGCGGCTCGCTGATAGTTCGCTGGCAGCGGCGCACTTTATCGCGCATTTAACTCGCTGATTTTCGCCCGGTTTCTACCTTCTGAATGCTCGTCGGCATGCCGGCGACGAACCACTGTCGTTGCACGTTTATTGCAGGCTGCGGTGCCATCTGTCATCAATCAGGATGGATCTAAGCTTGTCTGTTGTTAGAAGAAATGTATGTCGTACGCGCCACCGGATAACCGGCACGGCGCTCTTGTGCCTGCTACTCAGTGCCTGTGGCGGGAGTTCCGGTGATTCAGAAGATACTGAAGACGTTGCCGATGCCGGTAATCCGGGTGAGGTGATTGATCCGGGGGATACTGTTACCGGTGGAAATCCGACGTCAGAAGTGCCGACCGATGGTCAGGATAATGGCGACACTGGTACGCCTGCGCCACCGGTTGCCAATCCGGAACCCGAGATAGGTGCTGTGGAGGCGATACAGACGCCGAGCGCCAGTGATCCATTCAGTAAGTTTCAGTTAGACGATGTGTTGTACACCAACAACGTATACGACGGTCGGCAGCTGGATCCGGATAACAACTGGAAGCTGATCTTCTACGAAGGGGTGCAGGATTTTGTACGTTGGGAAGTACCGGCACCGCTGGATGGCAATGGCGGCAGCCCCTGTGTCAGAGCCCAGGCTACTGCACCGGTGGCGTTGACCTACCGACTGACTTCCAGAAAAGACTCACCCACCGAGCGCAACACGTTTGTTCGTTCTTACCCGGCGATGGTTGTCGGTTCCATGGGCGGGCGCTTTGAATCATGGGGCGTTGAGTGCGGTCAGACTGACGCAATTTTGTCGTCGGTGCAGCGGCATGGTGGTTCCCCGGTGTTTCAGATGGAAACCGTCGCTGATGCGACCGGTTTTCCGGTCCGTGCTGATGACCTTGACTTTGATGTTCGCGTGTCAGTGAAGGCGGACATCACTGCAGGTGAAGCGGCAAACGGCGTTGCCAACGTATTCCTGGATTCTTATTGGCATAACGTATCTGATCAGTCGCTGGTACCGGGTGGTACTGCTGAACTGGTCAACACTATCAATGGTATCAGTTCGGATGTTACCGAAGTCTGGAACCTGAATATCTGGTTCGACTATCCGCGCTTTGAAGGCATGGCCTCATCGTGGACCGGCGGATTCAAAATCGGCTCGGTGTCTTTGACAGAGGGCGGCGACTTTGACGTCTACTTCAAGATTGAAGGATCACGCGACGGGCATCGCCCTCGTTGTGTGCTGGGTACACCGGAAAACTGCTTTTTGTACATTGGTTTGGTGGCGGTTGATCCGGATGCTGCGCGCAATGGTGTGACAGTTAACTACACTGAGATTGGCGAGTGGATGCGCTCTGCAGATTTCCGTGATCTGTTCTTAACCGGTGCGTTTGAATCGGACACCCCCGCCGCACGTGCACATGAAGCATGGCGCCTGATAGACGGTACGGACAACGATAACAATCCTGACCCGGCAAAGCGGGGCCCACGTTTTCCGGACGGGGATCATGTGATCGGTGGAATTCATCTCGGTAGTGAGCTTTGGTACAACCCTGAGGGTGTGCCTGCCACGATTGTTTTCGACACGCTGGGCGTAGAAGTCGAAGGCAAAGGCCAGTTCGGTCGCTATTTCCAATACTAACGGGCAAGGTGTAAGCAAGTGAAAAATGTAAGCAATACACTCGGGTTGGCACCGCTGATATGCGTGTTAACGGCCTGCGGTGGATCGTCAGGTGGCTCAGTGGATAGTCAGTCGAGCGTTACCCGCGAGGGTGGCATCTCGATATCAGGTGGCGCACTGATCAGTGAAGATCCGTCTACCGATGCGTCGATTTCGCTCGCAGGAGCAGCGAACCCGACTGCCGGTGCGGACCTGCGAATTGAAAACGCCAGAACGACATCATCAAGCAATGCGACTGGTACGGTTGAATTTCAGTTTGACGTAATTGACAGCAATGCGGCCAGTATTAATCTGGATGCTTTATCGCTAGCGCTTGAAGTGGCCGCTGCCGGAAGCTTCGACGATAGTTTTCGTCAGGCACTGTTTGATATCAGAGTGCTTGAAAACACGGGCGGTCAATTGTCTATGAGTGCCCGCGCATCGGCGCCAGGTTTGCCAACTGGCAGCTATACCGCGCGCCTGGTGGTTAATCCTAACTGGCAGAACGATTTTGATGTTGTGCCGGCAAACCTGGATCAGTCGCAGCCATTTCAGTTTATCAGCGAGTCTGACTACAGCAATAACGCGAGCAACACGTTACTGGTGGACATCAACTCCGGCATGAACTGCAGCGAAGACAGCTTTGAAAATAACGACAGTCTGCTGACTGCTGCGGAAATACCCGTGGGCGGACAGATAGCGGCATCGCTGTGTACGGACAGTGTGGATTTTTACTCGGTGCAACTGTCTGCCGGGCAGAGTACATCAATCTATTTTGACTATACCGACAGTGGTTCTAACCAGGCCAGCAAATATGCTGTGCTGGACAGTTCGTTTAACCTGATTGGTGGATCCGTGGCGCGAGAGGCCAACGACATCAGAGTCAGTGCGACGGCGGCTGGTACTTACTACCTGGCGATCTACGGTCAGCGTTCTTCTTACGAGTTAACTCGCGAGCCCCCGCTGAGTGCAGGTAAGTCGCCAAATTTTGCGGATGACTTTAGCAACAGCGCGTTCTTTACGACAGATACTATCGCTGGTCCAAACAGCTGGTTGCTGGGTGATATAACGCTAAACAAGCTGGCTTTCAGTGAATCAGATCTGGAAGGACAGGTGGTTGACTGTGGGCGCATTACCACGCAGTTCAGCAACAATGTGCCGGTGGCGTATATTACGCCGAGTCACTTTGCTGATATCTACAACTTTCATTTCCTGAGCAACGGCGAATATCTTATTGACGGTGAAGCAGCCAGTGGCTGGTCAGTTGTCGATGGAGATATCAGTAACAGCTTTTGGTACGACCACGACTTCCCTGGCTATGCCGAAAAAGATGGTGAGCATGGCTGGCGCTACTGGAGCGCAGATGGATTGTCATACGTCGACTGCGAAATAGAAGTTAACTGATCGATCTAACGGTGCCTGTAGTTTCACAGGCACCGCCCCTCCTGGTTTGCCCGCTTTTTTCTCCGCGCGTCCCCGTGCGTGGACCTCTGACACAAGCTCTTCCTGCCAGTTTTTAAACGTTGCGTGTGCTTATTGCTGCTCTTGCGGTGTTGCACCTGTGTGCTGTTTGGTTCAATTCGTTTTTCACGATTGTGAGAGGCAGCACCTTTTTAAAGTTTGCATCTTTATTGCTCTGTATCTGGTTTTAAGAACACGACTGATGTAGCCGATTCCTGTTAAGCGGCTGTTAGTGGCTGTTGTTCATGTATTTCGGAGAGTCAATGATTATGCGCAAGCTCGCGGCGATTGCAGTGGTTTTTTCGATGGCCATGTGCGCATCGGTACAGGCTGCAGAACTGCAGGAAAGGTTCAGCTACGGCATCAACTACGCATGGAAAAACTATGCGGGTGATTTTGGTGGTATTGCCGGCTGGGCCAAACAGGGTGTTGCCTCTGATCCGGAACCGTACCGTGAAGAACTGCGCGATATGGCGGCACACGGTATCAAGGTGGTGCGATGGTGGGTATGGCCTGAGTTCTGGACCGATGCAATCAGCTTTGACGCCAATGGTGCACCACTGCCACTGGCACAGTCTGCCATCGATGATGGCCTCAAGGCACTTGAGCTGGCCGATGAAGCCGGCATTCGCGTCATGTTGTGTTTATTCTCCTTTGACGGCTTTCGTCCGACGCGTGAGTCGTACGGCATTAAAATGACCGGCTACAAAGACATCGTCATTGATACGAATAAGCGCCAGGCTCTGATGGACAACATCATTAAGCCGTTTGCCGCTGCATTGCAAAATAGTCCTCATCGCAGCAGCCTGCACTCCTGGGATGTCATTAACGAGCCTGAGTGGGCAGTAACCGGCGCGAATAAGTATGGCGATCCTTCGGGTCTGGGTGGTGACAGTTTCGATCCTGATTCAGAACTCGAGCCGATCACACACGATCAGATGGAAGTGTTTCTCGGTGATACCATCAAGGTATTGCGTGCCGAGACACCAGACATTCCAATTTCGATTGGCAGTGCCGCACTGAAGTGGGCCTCGGCCTGGAAGAGTATGGATGTTGACTTTTATCAGACGCACATCTACGACTGGGTTAATCAGTACTGGCCCTATTCAAAGTCACCAGCTGATTTCGGGCTCGATGACAAGCCGCTGATCATGGGTGAGTATCCGGTTGAAGGACTGGACAATGTCGATCACCGCACCATGCTGGATAGCTGGCTGAACAACGGTTACGCCGGTGCGATTGGCTGGGACTATCGCGTCACGCATGCGACCGGCGCAGGTGAGTCAAACGTTGAAGAACAACGCAACGCCTATCTACGAGAGTATAACGAGTTTGCTGTGACTGCTCTTAACAACGGCAGTGGTGGTTCACCGTTGACGGACCCGGCAATTATTGGCGCCGCTGAAGGCGACGATACGGACAAGGAGCGACCGCCGCTGTCCAAGCCAGGCAAGCCGGTAATTACCGGACAATAAACTGTATCTGTCAATGCAGCGGGTATTAGCTACCCGCTGCGTCTCTTTTTAATCGACGCAGGCAACCCTGCGGGCGTTGTTTCGTGGCACACTGTCACCGGGTTCCACCGGTTGCCACTGATGACTATTTATACGCCAATTCTGCGCAGTACCCTGTCTGAGTCTTTACGCTTCGCTGTAGTCACTCGATTATCTATTCTGCTTCGTGTGCTATGCGCACGCCTTGTGCACCTTGCACGATCAGACGGTGCCAGAGGGATTGTCTCTGCTGCGCTGCTGTTCGTTGCCAGTACTACCCAAAGTTATGCGCAGACCGATGCAGAGCCGACGGCGGAAGAGTTTGCCTCAGCCCTGGTGACCGTTCAGGCGTCCATCGCACCGGACGGACGTACGGTGCCGATACTCGGTGATCAGCGTACTGGCAGTGGTGTGCTGATCGACACGCGCGGTTTGATTGTCACGGTGGGATACCTATTGCTCGAGGCAACGGACATTACCGTGACCTTTCAGAATGGCACTGCAATTCCGGCTACGCTGGTGGCGAATGATACGGTGTCGGGCCTTGCACTGTTGCGTGCCGACGACAGTGCTGAACTGCCGGTTACCACGCCGATCAGGCTTGGACGTTCATCGACGCTGGCCAGTGATGAGCGGGTTATCGTTTTGCCTTCCGGTGGTTTGGATGCAGCGGCCAGTGTTCGCATACAGTCGCGCAGGCAATTCTCGGCGCCGTGGGAGTATCTGCTCGACGAGGCGATTTACACGTCGCCGCCGGTGCGCAACTTCAGTGGCGCCGCACTGATCAACCGGGATGCCGAGCTAATCGGTGTGGGTACACTTGCACTGCAGAATATTACCGACTCGGGCAGCACTGCGGTGCCTGGAAACTTGTTTATCCCGGTAGATTTGCTGAAGTCCCGGCTTGGTGCGATGCTGTCGAGTTCGTGGCCTGACGCGGACAACGCTCGTCCGTGGCTTGGGTTAATGATCGATAGTGAAGTGTCTGTAAGTCGGGTGCTTGATGGCAGCCCCGCGCAACTGGCAGGTGTAGCTGACGGGGATATTATTCTGGCGATCGATGATGTACACGTGCCGTCACGTGAAGCACTGTATCGGGCATTGTGGTCTGCGATGCAGGTTGATGTTGAGTCAGTATTGCTGGTGGCGAGAGCAGGGCGTCTGCAGTCGTTGAAGTTAACACCTGTTGATCGCGTCAGCTGGCTGGTGAGTACGGAGTAACGCCCGACACATTGCCGGACACTCGTCAGCGTTATTGGTGTGGTGCGTTAGTTCTCGGAGTTTGACGCATTAAACAGGATGGGTTTGTCATCCGGTGCAGCTTTGGCCGGCGGCTGAGGCTGTGGTGCTGCGTAGAATACCGCTTCGCGATTATCGACGTTTTTCTCGAACGGCTTTTTCATTTTGACTTCCGTGCCTTTGGCCTCGGCATCCTGCTGAGCTTTGTGCAGTTGTTTGGCGGTTTCAGTGGACCACGGCAGTTTATAGGAGCGTGGCTCTGCGATATCCGGCAGTTGCAGCCACAGATAGATGCCCACATCTTCTTTCATCACTGCACTGACAATTTGGACTTCAGGTAATTGCTTGTGTGCGCTTTCAAGTGAGATTGGCTTTGGACGGCTCAGTATGTCGTTCAGGCTGATATAGCCAAGTGGCAGAAACAACGTTGCGCAAAACAAAGCACATACCTTAAGCTTGACTGATCGCGGTGCCCATATAGCGATGGTGGCAAGCAGTCCGACCATCGTCGCAGCAATGACGAACCAGTGCGTGGTGACGGTCATGACTTTTTGTTCCGCAGTTTCTTGGGCAGGTTGTGCACACTGCCGGCGACCAGATTGGACTTGTCGTCAAGGTTAAAGCGAAATACCGTGGATTCTTCACCTTGATGCGTCAGATCAAGTTTGCTGACCAGAATCTGCTTGGCTGATTTGTACCCTGGTTTTTTCAGGCTGACAACAACCGTGGTAGGCACCGGGTAGATGCCGGTCGGATTGCGATACAAGTGCACATTGACCGCATATTCGCCTTCGGGTACACCGCGGCTATAGGTGAATTCATAGTTGAGGCCGGTCAGGTCAGCGGTATCACCAAGGTCGTCGCGCAGCAGGTTAAAAACCTGTCCGCCCTTGTTTGAATAACCCACCGGCACATCGCCGGGCGCTTCAACCCATAGATCAACGTCTGCGTTAATGTCGTCAGGCCAACGCAGTTCGACTGTTAAATTACCCGGCGACTTGGCGGTTTCTTCCGCCACGGCTTTCGGGTTGATGTGCGGCAGGATGAGCATAACGAGCGTAACGAAACCTGCCAGCGCGAGCATAATGACATCGCGAAACAGGGTTGATGTACTCTCTTCATCGAACAGGTCAAGTTCACGCATCTCGTTCTACACGCTCTTGCAGTGAACTGATCAACTGAACGGTTCCGCCTGTCAGTAGTTGATAGTTTGCCATTAGCCATACGTTGAGTATGGAGCCGATCAGCGTGGTGTAGAGCGCGGTAGACATGCCCTGAATCAGGGTTGATACCATCGGTGCGATTGATTCCACGTCTGCCGCTTTTTGCGGGTCCACACCCGACAGCGCGATGATAAACCCGAGCACGGTACCAATCAGCCCGAGCAACACCAACGTGTTAGCAAGATGCCTTACCACGCTGATCCTGTGCGCGATACGCAGACGCATCGAACCGCTTAAGTTAGCGCGTGACTCGGCTTTGTCGCTGCTTATCGCTGCAACCAGATGCGCGATTTTAGGCGAGTGGATACCGTCGCTGCTGTTGAGTGCGTCGATTTCCGAGTTGGTTTGCCAGATTCTGTGGGTGCAGAGTCCAAGGCCAACGACGAACACAACAAAGATAACAACGGAAAGGTAAGTTTGATCGGCCTGAATGACGCGTTCAACATATCCCTGTGTATAGGCCACTGCCAGCAGTGCTATTGCCATGACATTGAACAGGGTAAATCTGAGTAGCAGCAGTGACCGAAATGGATCACTGATCTTCGAGAAGAGCGTTTTTACGCCAGGCGCCTGAGAAGCATCCGGTGCAGTCCGTGCATCGACGCTCGCGATAGTTTGTGCCATGAGTCACCTCTGGGTGGCAAGATAAAAAATCGCAGTCCGTTATCCAGTTAACGTTCGGGTTTGGCGCTGACTTGAATTCCCTACAAATTGGCGCAAAACAACTAATGTTGTATTGCTGGATATGAATTGGATAAGAATGGCTGGCGCAGTCTTCGTGCCAATTTGATGGTGACGCGCCTGGTTATTGGGATATGCCAGATGCATAACGGGTAAAATAATCAGCAAAATAACAACGCAATTCAATTGCTTGTCAGTGGCTGATGTCGTGATCTGGATAAAGGGTAGGAAATGCAGTTTGTTTTTAGCAGAGTGCGAAAAACATGCGTAATTGCGGTGTGTGAGTGAGATTGTCTACAGCACTTTGATGACGACAGACTGGCGCAAACGAGTAGTCGCCAGGATAGTAAACATGTTTACTTTAAACGGAGAATGGGCGGTGAAGTTGCTTCACCGCCCTTACAAATTTACCCGGCGCGCTTTGCTTCTGCGCGGCGCTCGTACAGAATAAATTCTGTGTAGCCGTTGGGTTGCTCGCGGCCTTTTAACGCCAGATCAAGTGATGCCTGGAACGTTACGCTGTTGTCGAAATCAGCCGACATCGCTTTGTAGTCAGCATCGCCTTTGTTTTGTTCATCAACAAACACGGCGAGCTTTTTCATGGAGTCAATGACCTGTTGTTCGCTAATGATTCCATGGTGAACCCAGTTAGCAATGTGCTGACTTGAGATTCTCAAGGTGGCGCAGTCTTCCATCAGTGCGACGTTATTAATGTCGAGTACTTTCGAACAACCAATGCCTTGTCCAACCCAGCGAGCAACATAACCGAGGATACCCTGCACATTGTTGTCGAGTTCGTTTTCGATTTCCTCGGCACTCAGGTTGCGGCCTGCTGGCAGCAATGGAATGGTAAGGATGTCATCAAGGCTCGCACTGGTGCGGCTCTTCAGTTCGTTTTGCCGGTCGCGAACATTGACGTCAAAGTAGTGAGTGGCGTGCAGCGTTGCGGCGGTCGGGGAGGGTACCCATGCAGTGTTACCGCCTTGTTGCAGGTGCCCGATTTTAGTGTCGAGCATGGCGGCCATTTCATCCGGCATAGCCCACATACCTTTACCAATTTGAGCGTGATCCTGCAGGCCGCAGGCAAGGCCGCAGTCGACGTTGTTATCTTCGTAGGCGAGCAACCAGGTGGCCTGTTTGATTTCGGCCTTAGGCAGCATGGCTCCGGCTTCCATGCTGGTGTGAATGTCGTCGCCGGTGCGGTCGAGAAAACCGGTGTTAATAAACACCACACGCTCATGAGCTGCCTTAATGCAGTTTTTGAGGTTGACGGTGGTGCGCTTCTCCTCATCCATGATACCCATCTTGAGGGTGTTGGGGTCTATTCCCAGTGCTTTTTCAACACGGCCGAATAGTTCTTCAGCCAGCGCTACTTCTTCTGAACCATGCATTTTGGGTTTTACGATATAGACGGAACCCGTACGGCTGTTGCTGAACTTGCCGTTGTTTAAAATATCGTGTTTGGCGGACAGGGACGTAACCATTGCATCGATCAGGGTTTCCGGAACTGCCTTGCCCTGATACGTCACCGCATCGATTTCGAGTTGTGAGCCTACATTGCGTACCAACAGTACACTGCGTCCCGGCAGGGTCAGGGGGCTACCGTCGGGTGCGGTGTAGGTTCGATCTTCATTGAGTTTTCTGTCTATTGTGCGGCCATCTTTACTGAAAGAATGTGCCAGGGTACCCGTCATCAGGCCGAGCCAGTTGCGATACACCTGCACCTTGTCGTCGACGTCTACTGATGCGACTGAGTCTTCACAGTCCATGATAGTTGTGATTGCGGATTCCAGGATCACATCGCACAGGTTAGCGCTGTCGGTTTTGCCAATCGGGTGATTGGCATCAAAACACAGTTCAGCGTGAAGGTTGTTCTTTGTTAACAGCACTTTGTCGGGAGAACCGGCATCTCCGGTATAGCCTTTGAACTGCGAGCCATCTTTAAGCGACGTTGTGCCGCTCGCCAGTGCAATTTGCAACTGGCCATTGTCGATGGTGTAGCCAGTGGCATCGGCATGGGAACCTTCTGCCAGCGGAAAATGCTGATCAAGGAAGTTGCGTGTGTAGGCAACCACTTTGGCACCGCGTTGCGGGTTGTAGCCGCCTGCGCGTGTGGCGCCATCGGTTTCCGGAATGGCATCGGTGCCGTACAGCGCGTCGTACAGGCTGCCCCAGCGTGCGTTGGCTGCATTCAAAACAAAGCGCGCGTTATCCAGTGGCACTACCAGCTGCGCACCGGCAATGGTTGCGATTTCCGGATCAACGTTGGCGGTGTTAACGGCGAAGGCTGCCTGCTCCGGCTCAAGGTAGCCAATATCAGTCAGGTGCTTTTTGTAGGCGTTGGCATCGGCGGCGTCGTTTTCGCGGTGCCAGGTATCAATCTTTGCCTGCAGATCATCGCGCGTGGCGAGATGGGTTTTGATGCGCGGTGCGAAGTCACGAATGATGCCTTCGAGTTCCGTCCAGAATTGCTCTGGTTCCACATTGGTGTTGGGACAAACTTCGTCGTTGACCAGATCATACAGCGATTTTGCAATGCCTAGCTCGCCGTGGCTGATGTAATTACTCATATGAGTGGAGTTTCCTGCTGATGTGTCTTGGGTAAGAGTGGGGTATGTTTCGCTGCTAATTACACATAATAGTGGCAAACCAGCACGTATTCATTGTTGGTTTGGTAGTTTAATTATACGAGATTACCTCGGCCCTCATTTATACAGTGCTTTAGTGTGTCTAATTTTTCGGATAGTCACTGATCGAAAGCTGTGGTAATTTCCGCTGTTTAACCCTCGCAAGCGATTCCCTACGATGGCTCAATACGTCTACACCATGAACCGGGTTGGCAAAGTAGTTCCGCCAAAACGGGAAATCCTGAAGGACATCTCACTGTCTTTTTTTCCGGGGGCAAAAATCGGTGTGCTTGGCCTCAACGGTGCCGGCAAGTCGACGCTGCTGAAGATTATGGCTGGCCTCGATACCGAGATCGATGGCGAGGCACGCCCGATGCCCGATATAAAAGTGGGCTACCTGCCCCAGGAGCCACAATTAAACCCGTCGGACACGGTACGGCAATCAGTTGAAGGCGCTGTCGACGAGGTTAACGCGGTAAAGGCCCGTCTCGATGAAGTATACGCCGCCTATGCCGAACCCGATGCCGACTTCGATGCGCTGGCGGCCGAGCAGGCGAAGCTCGAAGCCATGCTGCAAACTTCCGGCGGGCACGATCTCGAGCGACAACTCGAAATCGCCGCCGACGCACTGCGCCTGCCGCCGTGGGATGCTGTTATTGAAAACCTGTCTGGCGGTGAAAAACGTCGGGTGGCACTGTGCCGCTTGCTGCTGTCTGCACCTGATATGTTGTTGCTGGATGAGCCGACCAACCATCTGGATGCAGATTCTGTCGGTTGGCTTGAGCGCTTTCTGCACGAGTTTGACGGCACGGTTGTGGCCATTACGCACGATCGGTACTTTCTCGACAATGTGGCCGGATGGATACTCGAACTCGACCGCGGACGTGGTATTCCATTCGAGGGTAATTATTCTGATTGGTTAAATGCCAAGTCTGAGCGCCTGGAGCAGGAAGCCAAGCAGGAGTCATCGCATGCCAAGTCAATGAAGGCAGAGCTTGAGTGGGTGCGACAGGGGGCTAAAGGTCGCCAGTCAAAATCCAAGGCGCGCCTGGCGCGCTTCGAGGAGCTGCAATCGCGCGAGTTTCAAAAACGCAGCGAAACCAATGAGATTTATATTCCAACCGGTCAGCGCCTTGGCGAAAAGGTCATCGACTTCAATGGCGTCAGCAAAGGGTTTGGCGACAGACTGTTGATCGATAATCTGTCTTTTTCAGTGCCGCAGGGTGCGATTGTTGGCGTCATCGGTGGTAACGGCGCCGGAAAGTCGACACTGTTTCGAATGATTATGGGTACTGAGCAGCCGGACAAGGGCACGATAGATATAGGCGAGACAGTTGATCTGGCCTGGGTTGACCAAAGCCGGGATGCCCTGGCGGGTGACAAAACCGTTTGGGAGCTGGTGTCTGACGGGCTCGATCAAATTACCATCGGCAGTTTCGAGATGCCTTCTCGTGCTTATATAGGACGATTCAATTTTAAAGGGGCGGATCAACAGAAACTTGTTAAAGATCTATCTGGTGGTGAACGCGGCCGCCTGCAGCTTGCGATGACACTAAAGCAGGGGGCGAATGTGCTGCTGCTGGATGAGCCATCGAATGATCTTGACGTGGAAACGCTGCGCGCGCTCGAAGAGGCGTTACTCGATTTTCCGGGTTCTGCGATTGTTATTTCGCACGACAGATGGTTTCTGGATCGGGTTGCCACACATATCCTCGCTTACGAGGATGACTCGCACGTTGAGTTCTTTGCCGGCAATTACACTGAGTACGAAGCTGATCGCAAGCGCCGATTGGGTGACGATGCGGCACAGCCAAAGCGTGTTAAGTACAAGCGCCTGGCCTGACAGGAGTTCGGCACTCTAAGTGTGGACCTGCGCCTTTTCCATGCGTTTATAGGTGCGGGGCATAGATTGCCGGTTTGTATTCCTTTGGGATAAAGGTATACGTTACCGGCTTGTTAGTAACCGCTCGCGAATAATAATAGTAAAATCAGTTACTTAAAAAATCCCTACCTCAATAGTCGGTCTTTTTACAACATCGACTGTCTTCCCGCCTGAATACATGTTGCTACATCTCTCGCCACGTGAACTACAAATAAGCGAGATCAAGTTACGCAGAAGGTACAGCGTGCAGTGAAGATGAACGTTAGGTAATGCACTGGGCAGAGCCAAATATAAACAGCTCCGTACAGATGTTACTTAATGCAAAATCTCATGAATCGCGTATCCGACAGGCATTCCATTACTGTCGTTTAACCTGACCGTTGTTGATCAGATTTTATACTTCTGAAAATTTTTAACCGGGCACGGGTGATCGGCTTTCACGAAGAAGCTGTAAACCTGCCTAATTACATCAACCGCTGATTTAATCTAGCCAACTGGAATACAACACCAGATGATTCGAAAATACCTGACGAAAGCGCCAGGGCTGGCGATGTGCGTGCCACTGATAATCGGAGCAGTAGTTCTGGGCTTCTCAAGCAACGCAGCGGCGCAGAATGCGCCACAGTGTGCAAGTGCCGCAACAGACCCTGACGGCGACGGATGGGGTTACGAGAATGGACGTTCATGTATCGTGGTTTCCAATGCCCGTACCACGCAAGCAAGTGGTACCCCAACCTGTACCTCTGCAGCCATTAATAACGGCGATGGCTGGGGATGGGAAAACAATCAGTCCTGTCGCTACAGCGCTGGCACTTCCTCTTCCTCATCTTCGGCACCAACATGTACTGCTGCGGCCATTAATAACGGTGACGGCTGGGGATGGGAAAATAATCAGTCCTGTCGCTATGGCAGCAGTACCGCCAGCTCAGGCAATGCGAGCTCTGGCTCAAGCAGCAACAGCACTGTACCTAATTACACTGGTGGTGCACCTCAGTGCTCTGCTCGTGCGGTGGATAACGGCAACGGCTGGGGCTTTGAGTTTGGCGCATCCTGTATCTGGGGTGACGCGCAACCCGGTTCTGACCTGCACAGCAGCGATGGTGCTGCGCCGCCTCCTGTAGCTGCAGCGTCACCAGGTTTTGACAATGCAACCGGTCGACCAATCTGTCTGACCGACTCAAGCGATGGCAACAACGACGGTTTTGGCTATGAAAATAACCAGACATGTAAGGTTGTCAGTGGTGTTACGGCAACGCCAAGTAACCCGCTGCTGAATCAGCGCTGGTGCCAGCCGTGGGCTGAAATAGCATACGGCGACTACGTTCTGCAGAACAACACATGGAATGACAGTGATGTATTCTATGACACCTGGTCGCAGTGTATTGAAGTGAGTGGCGGTCCAGGCAACTACATTGCCAAGTGGGATTACGACTGGCTTGCACGCAACGAAGGGAACGAGTACTCGGTCAAGAGTTATCCTCAGGTTTACTATGGCCGCAAAACTCGCAACACAACATCAGGCACTCCTCAGCGACTAGGACTGCCAGCGATGATCAACAACATTCCCGAGTTCAAAGTACGTTATCGCTACTCTGAGACCGGCAATGCGGAACGCAACGTGGCGCTGGAATCGTTCTTCCACACCAGTTGCGAGGCTGAAGAGTGGAACAAGCACTTTGAAATGATGGTATGGGTTAACGTACCTGCCACCAAGACGCCGGGCAAACTGGTCGCAGAGGCAACCATCGATGGTAAAGACTGGCTGGTTTACACCAACCCTGCGCTGAGCTGGGGCTATGTCGCGTTTGTTGAGAAAACACCGTCATACGAAGGCACCCTTAACTGGAGTCGCTTTGTTGACTGGACTAAAAACGTGGGTCCATCGAAAGGTGTTTGGGATATCGGCAATACCTGCATGGGTGCGATCGAAATCGGTACTGAAACTTTCTGGGGTACTGGCACTTTCACCCTGCATGAGTTTGAGGTCTATCGCTAGACGATAACCGCACTTTGTTGTGACAGAAGCTGTATTAAAAAGAGCCGCATTTTGCGGCTCTTTTTTAACCCCTTTTACTCCCTCCAAACGATAAACCCCACGAGTCTGCGCGTAGCGCGAGTGTGACCGGTTGTGCCTGAGATGTTTTTTGCTCGTGGCGTGGCTTTCAGCTTACTCATCGGCGACCTCGTGAATAATGCAGGCTGCTGATGTAATAATAACCGCGAGTTTCTGCACCGGTGGTCGGTTCGATGAAAAAGCAGGCTGTAACCGGCGGGCATAACATGGTTACCAGGCATGGTTAGGCTCGCACATGTTCTCAGAAGCGATGTGTCGCTACTGCGTGACTATGCCAACGGCAATACGGCGGCGTTCGAGTCACTCTACCTGCGACACAAAGACGGTTTGTTCAACTTTATCTACCGCAGCGTTGCGCGTCAGGCTGTCGCTGAAGAGATTGCGCAGGATGTGTGGCTCGCTCTGATTAAATCTGCATCCGGATACCAGGCTGGCGCAGCGACGTTTCGCACCTGGTTATACACCATTGCGCGCAACAAGATTGCTGACTTTTATCGCCGTCCGGTCAATCAGCACCACGAAGACAGCGAGGTCGATGTTGACGATACCTCCGCCGTCGCGCAGGTCGAACAAAACCTGCTCGTTAATCAGCTATTGCAGGCACTCGATCAATTGCCACCGGAGCAGCGTGAAGCATTTATTTTGCAGCAAGAGGGGTTTACCGCGAAAGAGATAGCGGAAATCACTGGTGCCAGTAAAGAAGCGGTGAAAAGCCGGCTGCGCTACGCCAGGTCATCCACCCGGGCTCAGCTGGAGGTGCGTGCATGAAAAAAATGGAGCAGTTGTATCGAACCGCCCCGAGACGTCAGTCGCCGGAAGCACTGGATCAGCGTATTCTGCGACACGCCGAACTTCAGGCTTCGCGCAACAGCCGAACGGCAGAGAAATCGCGCGCTCGATCGTCAGCGTGGATGCCATTGGCTGCTACAGCGGTGGTGGCGCTGCTTAGTGTAACGCTCGTCTTGCGTAACCCGGGGCAGGATATGGGCAACCTCAGCGTCGACGCAGAAACGGGCGGTATTAGCAATATTGTGGCGAACGAACCTGCCTCGGAGCTGGCTGATCAGGCGTTAGTTACCGGTGTGGAGATGCAGATAGACGACGCTGGAGACGATTCGGTAAGTAGCGCCGAAGATGGGAGCGTCAGCGACGCGCGACAGGAGTCCGCCGAACTACCTGTCAGCAGTGTGCCGCAAGATAGTGATTCCGCTAATCCTGCTCTGGAAAAACGTGTCGCTCAGGCTGATGAGATCAGTGAAGAGACTCATACGATAACGGCGAAGCCAGTCATCGAAGCCGTGACAATAGCTGAGTCTGAATCGGACACTGTAGTGACAATAGTGGGTCAGCCACAATCGGTCGCGACGGAATCGACTGACTCTGCTTTGGTTGCAGAGTTACCCCGCTCGGCTCAGCCCTCGGGGGTGCGGCAGGAGCGGATCCGCTCGCAGGTTACACAAGCCGGGCAGATGCAGGCTGAGAGTCAGGTGCAGACTGACACTCAAAATCCGCTTCCTGTCCAACAGCCACGAGATCAGGCACGGGATCAGGCACTGGATCAGGCACGGGATCAAGCACGGGGTCAGGTGCAACCAGAGGCGTCCGAAGTATCGCGTGGGGGTATACCCGCTCCTGTCAGAAGTCATTCCGCCAGTAATAAAATGGCGACGGAATTGGCGCTGGCTGCTGATGTTGCAACTGAATCAGAAATGGTATCGCGTAGCACGGCTGCGGTTGAGAGTAATTCCCGGCGGGACGCGATTATTCTGATCGGGCAGGGTGCGGTCGATTGGTTGAATAATCATCCAGAATCTCACTATCTGCTGCAACTGGCGAGCGCGGATGAAGAGAACTATTTACTCGAATTTGCGGATAGTTTGTCCGCCGGGCTGCCTGTCGGACAGATTGCTGTGGTCAAAGTCCGTCCCTCTTCCTATACCTTGCTCGTCGGCGGTTTCGCCAGCTTCTCTGATGCTGAAACGGCGCTCACAAACCTGTCTGAGAACGCCCGCAGATTCGGCGCCCGCGTGCGCAACGCGGCTCTGTTGCAACAATCGCTGAGGTGACCTAATTCCGTAAACTCACTCGATATACCCGCCCTAAGTGACAAAAAGTTACCTAAATTAGGGGTTTGTGCGTGTTCTGTAACACTTTGGTAAGATATATTGGCTTCAAGTTCTGGCCCTGAAGCGGATGATTTAGACCATCCGACAGCGCCGGCATTGAACCAGCAGTCGTGTTGGATGTACGGTTGCGAAAAACCAGAGAGGGGGTAGAGGGTGAAATATCTTATTGGTGAGATTGGGATTGTTATTCTGATCGCAGGACTAATTGGATTAATAATCGGCTGGCTGTTAAGTCGATTCCTCAGGCGTGGCGAAAGCGCTGATAATCATGAGACGATGCTGGCAGACATACGCCGGCGCGATCAGGAAATTGATCGTTTGCGCTACGATTTGAGGCGATCTCAGGATGCCCCAGCAGTTTCCCGCGCCGGCTACAGTGACGCCGGCAGCCGGTCAGACGTCCCGCGCAGAGGCGGAAATGACGATCAGCAAGTTGCTTCCAAAGGTCGCACACTAAAGACCGATGGCACCTCCGCAGTACTGCGCGAGAAACCCGAGCAGAAGCGGGCCGGTGTGGATTCGGCTCTGGCTTCCAGCCAGGCACAGAAAGAGGCGAGGGCGGTGACTCGCGCTGATACCGAGTCTCGTGTTGAGCGTGCGGATAAACCGGCCGGTCGCAATGAAAAGCCGGCGCGGCGCGGTGCCAAAGATGATCGCACTGCAGAAGGCGCGCCGCGCAGAAAGGCAGAAACGACAGGCCAGCAGTCAGCTGATAAGGAGCGCGCGTTCGTCACTCGCGGCCAGCTCGATAGTCTTGCGCGAGCGGATCAGAAGTCCGGTCTGGGTATTAAGGACTACCAGTCGCTGCTCGAGAAGAAAAATGCTCAGGTAGACCAGCTACAACGCAACATCAAAGACCTGCTCGCGCTCAGAAAAAAGGAACCGCACGAATCAAGTGCCGGAGACGGCGAGAGCGAAGAGCGCATACGAACACTGAAGCTCAGTGTTGAGGAAGAGTCGTACGAAAAACTGAAGGCACTGGCGGCACTTGGTGAGGCGGAACAGCGTCTGGCCGCGCAGGACCCGGAGGTATCGTCCCGGCATACTGGCCCGCTGCAAAAACGGGCAGAGCAGCAGGACGAACTGATTCGCGATCTGAGAGCGCGTATTGCCAGACAGCAGTCTCAGA
>CAYMFQ010000030.1:0-8545 GCA_964389335.1 uncultured Granulosicoccaceae bacterium | reverse complement strand
CAGGACGAACTGATTCGCGATCTGAGAGCGCGTATTGCCAGACAGCAGTCTCAGAATGAACAGGCGAAGATCGAGTTCGAGCGCAAGCTTGACCGAGAAGGTGCGGCACGCAAGGAGATCGAAACTGATCTGGAGCATTACAAAAGCCGGTACCAGAGTATGGCAACTCAGGCTGACCCGAAAGCAGCTGAGCGTGAGGAGCAACAGCAGGCGGTAATCGTCGACTTACGCAAGCGGCTGGAAGTGGTTCATGCACAAATGGATGTTTTGCGAAAAGAGAGCGAGCGCAAAATTCGCGAAACCGCTCCTGACACAGACAACGATCAGATACTGGCGCTAAAAACATCCCTCGACGAAGAGGCCTTTGAGAAAAGCAAAGCACTGGCGCAGGTTGGAGAACTCGAGCAAAAATTGCGATCGCAACGTCCGGCCGTCTCAAACGATAACGCCGAGCTGGTGCCGTTAAGACGTCGCGCTGAACAGCAGGAATCAATTATTGGTGATCTGCGCAAGCGACTGCAGGTGCAGCAGAACCAGAGCAGTATTTTGCGGCAGGATTATGAGCGCAAACTTAATGCACTGCGTGATGGCGAGTCTTTTCAGGTTGACCCGATTACGACGAATACCGAAGTTGCAAGAGCCGAAATTGAAAGCTATCAGCGTAAACTTAATGAAGTAGAGCGCGCCAGCCAGAGCCGCATCAGAGACTTTAATGCCACACTTGAGGCGAGAAACCGGGAATACGATCAACTCGGTGAGCGTCTTGAGCGACTACGTCGACAGCTGGAGGAAAAAGATGCGAACCTGCAGGCACTGAAGCAGGATCTTGATGATACCAACCAGCTTAAGATCGCCAGTGAAGCAGATGCTAATCGCTATCGTGAGCAACTGGGTGAGATGCAGATTGAGCTCAACACGCTGCATGCCCGCATCAAAGCCCTGCAGGCTGAGCGTGACGAACTCGCGCGCAACCGCGTGGATGCCGGCGATGTTGAAAAACAGTTGGCTGACTTTACCCGCAGCACTGAAGAGACCGCGCAGAAGTTCGAGCGCATCATCGTTAACCAGCGGCAGAAGATTGCTGAGTATGAAGCGCGCATCCAGGAGCTGGATGCCGAACATGCGTCTCGGGTGGCTACCTACGATGCACAGATTCAAAGCCTTAATCTGACGCTTGAAGATACTCAGGCTAAACAACAGGCAGCGCTGACAGATGTTGGGCGATTAAAGTCGCTGCAAGTAAAGAAAGATACCGAAATATGCAGCCTCAACAAAGAGCTGAAGGAAGGAGTTAGTGATCAGCATCGCAAGCAGGCAGAAGTACTGCAACTGAAGCGATCTGTCGATGAGCTCGAGACCGTTCGGGGTAAGTTGCGCGAGCGCGAGGCGGCGGAGCTTGATCTCAGTAAGCAACTGGAGACCACCCGTTTAAAACAGACGGAGCTAACACGTCATCATAACGCGGCGCTGGAAAAGAAAAGCGCTGAGCTGGCAGATCTTAAAAAGGAGCTGGCGCAGTCGCACAGCAAGCTCGAATCAGAGCAGAACAACCGCGCACGTTTTGAGCAGGAAGTAGCCCGACAAAAGGATAAACTGCTTGCGCTATCGAAGCAAAGCGATGCTGACAAACAGAAGTATGCGAGCGAGATAAAAGCACTTGAACCGCTGCGTCAGCAGTTAGCTGATAAGGACAAGACACTGGCGCGGCAGACGCAGGAACTTGCAGCCAGCGCTGCAAAGTCCGGCGATGAAATAAAACTGCTGCACGAGAAAATTCAGCGGCTGGAAAAGGCGAATGCTGATCAGAGTAACAAGAGCCGGCAGGAAGTCGAGTCGCTGCAGAGTCAGCTTAAAGAGATGCAGGCGCTGCGTTCCGAGATGAACAAGCGCGACAGTCAGATTGTCTCGCTTAATGCTGAACTCAAGTCACTCAGGGATCGTGACACCAGTCAGCAAAAAGAGCTTGCCAGTACCCGTGCGGAGCTGCAAAACCGTAAAGACGAACTGGGTAAGGCGCAGCAGCTGGCGCTGACTGAACAGAAGAAATTGCAGCAGGAAGTATCAAGGCTGACACCGCTTGAGTCACGTCTGCACGACTCTGAGAAGAAGCTGGCATCGGTGCAGGAAAGCAGCACCAATGAAGTCGAAAAAGCAAAGATCGAATCGAATCAATTGCGCGCTGAGCTTGAGTCCGCTCGCGATATACAGAATAAGGAATCGCAGGCGCACAAAAAGAAAGTGACTGACCTGACACATGAGGTTGAGAACCTCAAGTCAGTTAAAGAAGAGTTATCATCAAAGCAAAAAGAATTGCAGTCACTACAGGCAAAAGTTCAGGAAGCTGAAAAGCGCACCGAAACACATCGCAGTGAATTGACTGCAGCGAAGGCGGCGGGTGATAAAGCCAGGCTTGATTTTGCGAAGGAAAAAGAGCAGCTGACCAGTCAGGCTCGTGAAACGCGGCAGGAAATCGACAGGCTGCGAAAGCAGTCTGCTGATCTGCAATCTGAACTTGCCGGTATGAAGAGTGCGGTGGCTAAAGAGCAGGAAAAGTACAATGCTACCGTTAAACAGGTAGACGACTGGAAGGCTCGCAGTAAAGCTGCCGAACAGCAGGTTAAAGACAAGGACGCCAGTATCGTGAAGCTGCAATCCGAAGGCAGCTCACAGCTACAGAGCAAAGCGGCTGAGGTTGCTCAACTTACCGCGAACTTTAAAAAGCAACAGCAACAGCAGACGCTTGAATTAACTCAGCAGGCTGAAGCTATTGACGAGTTGAAGAAGGCTCGAAGTGAGCAGGAGAAGTCAAACCTTGTCGCCTTGCAGAAGAAAGATGACGAGATTAAAAACATAAGGCAGCAAATTGCGGAGCGAGAGCGTTCTCTGGCTGAGCTGCGTAGTCGCAATGATGAACTGGCCGGGGAGATCAAAAAATCGAACAGCCAGATTGCGCAATTGAAAAAGGCTGCGGAGCAATCCAACGTTGACTACAAACAGGCGCTGGCCGATGTCGACAAGGCAAATAATCGCATCCGCGAGCTTGAGCCTCTGTCTGCCAAACTGGCAGCGGCTGAAAATGATTATCGTAAGCTTGAGTCCGATCAGAAGCAGCATGCACAGAAACAGTCCGGCGAGTTAGCCAGTCTGCGCGGGCAACTCGAAAAACAGAAGTCCGAGTTTGCGATTCAGCAGTCCGGGTTGCAGGCTGAAGGCGAGAAATCACGCGGTGAGATACAGTCGTTACTGGGTCGGGTAAAGGAGCTTGAACCCCTGCAACAAAGATTGGCAGAGCGAGAGTCAGCGTTTGCCGAACTGAAAAGCAGTAACGATAAAACCCTGCAAAATAACAAGGGTGAAATCGATAAGCTGCAGTCGCAGCTCAAAGAGTTTAACTCTGTGCGGCAGACGCTGGAAAATACCCGGCGTGAACAAACGGCGTTGCAGGCTTCACTGAAGGCTGCTGAAGAAAGGCATGGCAAGGAACTGCAAACACTTCGTGCGAAGATCAGTGAGCTGGAGCCACTGCGTCAACAGCTATCTGACAGGCAGTCGGAGCTTGAGAAGTTGCGCCGCGAGCAACAAGCCGCCAACGACAGGCATGCTGCTGACGAGAAAAAGCTGCGGGCACGTATTGGTGAGCTTGAGCCCCTGCAACAGAAGCTCAGTGGCCAGCAGGCTGAGTTTACTAAGCTGCAATCGGCTTATCGCGTGGATAGTGACAAGCACGCGGGTGAATTGAAAATCCTGCGTGGCAAGATATCTGAACTTGAGCCGCTTAAGGCACAGCTCGAAGCAAAGTCTGCAGCTTTTGACAAGTTGAAAACAGAACAACAGGCGAGTGCTGATCGACACAACAATGAAATCCGTTCGCTACAGAAGAAGGTAAGCGAACTGGAACCGTTGCAAGCCTCGCTAAGAGAAAAGCAACAGGCGTTTGACCAGCTACAGGCGACAGCGAAATCTGATCGTGAGAAGCTGCAACAGCGTGATGCCGAAGTTGGCAATCTCAAGTCGACCAGCGCGGCTGCCAACGAAAGTCATGAGAAACTTGTGGCTGAGCTCAACGGTAAGATCAAAACGCTTGAGCCGTTACGCGGTCAATTGGCAGAGCAGCAACAGAAAGTAGCGCTGCTTGAAAAAACTCAGGCGGCGGAACTGGAAAAGCGCAATGGCGAAATAGCCGCATTGCAGTCTCAGGTAAAAGCACTCGAACCGTTAAAGGGGCAGCTTGCAGATGCTCGATCGGCAGCGGAGAAGCAACAGTCCGAAGGCAGGGCGGAGCTGTCAAAGCGCCAGAGCGAAGTTGCCAGCCTGCAAGCTCGTGTCAAAGAACTGGAACCGTTGAAAACCCAGCTTGCAGAGGCACGTGCGGCATCGGAGAAGCGGCAGTCAGAGGCGAGCGCAGAGCTTGCCAAGAGTCAGGAAGAAGCGGCCAGGTTGCAGGCGAAGGTACAGAAACTCGAGCCTCTGGAGGCTCAACTCGCGCAACAAAAGGCAGCAACAGAGCAGTTGGAAAAACGCCATGCAGAAGCGCTGTCTCAACGCAGTAACGAGATCAACAATCTGCGATCGCAAATCCGGGAGCTTGAACCGTTAAAAGGTCAGCTTGCCGAAGCGCGTGCGGCGGCAGAGCGTCAGCGCTCTGAGAGTAAGGCGGATCTGTCCAAAAGGCAGAACGAAGTCGCTGGTCTGCAGGCACAGGTTCGCAAGCTCGAGCCATTGCAGGCACAACTGACGCAACAGAAGGCATCAACAGAGCAGCTGGAGAAGCGTCACCGAGAAGAGCTCGCCAAACGTTCTGAGGAAATCAGTGGGCTGCAATCGCGAATCAAAGAGCTTGAACCTTTGCGGACTCAGCTCAGCGAAGCGCGTGCAGCAGCTGAAAAGCAGCAGTCAGAAGGCAAAGCGGAACTGTCCAAAAAGCAGAGCGAGGTCACCAGTCTGCAGGCTCGTATCAGAGAGCTCGAACCATTAAAGCAGCAACTGGCAACCCAGCGTGGCGAGTACGACAAGCTGGTAGCGAGTAGCCGAGCCAATGAATCAAAGCAGGCGGCGGAAGTCGAAAAACTGCAGCAGGGCGTAAAGGAGCTTGCGTCGGTACGACAACAGTTGCAGGAGCAACAGACGCGTTACCAGCAACTACAGGCGAGCACGCGCGCTGCAAATGATGAACAGGTTTCCGAGATTGCATCGCTGCGTAAACAGCTGAAGGAGATTGATGAATTAAAAGCGAAACTGGGCGCACAACGATCTGAGTATCAGAAGCTTGAATCGGCGCAACGCGACAGCCAGAGCAGGCATGCAAGTGAACTGGGAGCGCTGCAAAAGCAGGTTGCAGAGCTGGATGAGGCACGAAAGAAACGTGATGCCGAGTACGCTACTCTGGCACGCGAGAAGCAGTCGGCAGAGCAGTCTGGTGCCAACGAGCTAAAGCAGTTGCAGGTGCGCACTGGTGAAATAGAGCGGACCAACAACGAGTTGACCGCAAAGCTGCAGTCGCGCAATGCGGAGTACGACAAGCTGGTGCAGTCTGAGCAGTCCAGACGCGCAACCTACGAAAAGGAAATGGCGGCGGTTCAGGCGCGTGTTAAATCGCTTGAGCCACTGCAGCAACAATTGTCACAGCAGCAGGCTGAGCACAGCAAAGTGGTGGCTGCCAATAAAGACAGCGAACAGCGTAGAGCGCAGGAGATTGCAGCGTTACAAAAACAGGTTGAGCAGCTCGGCCCGCTGCAGCAGCAGTTGTCCGCAAAGGAGGCAGAGCTCGGTAGACAACAATCCGCCGGCAAGGCAGCGGAGCAGTCCTTTCAAAACGAAAAGTCTGCGTTGCAAAGCGAAGTCGCTGGTTTACAAAAGCGCATACAGGGTTTGGAGCCGTTGCAGGCGCAGCTCGATAGCAGGCAGAAAGAGTTGGCCGAGCTGCAACGTGCGCACAGAGAAGCAACCGACAAGCTCGCACGAGAGCAGGCTGCCACTCGAGAGCAGCTGCAGCAACGCGAAAAGCTCGACGCTGAAATTCAGCGCTTACAACGGCAGTTGAAGGAAGCGGAATCGCTGCGCACCGAACTCGAAGGCAAACGCCGAGAGGTCGATCAGCTGGCGCGGCAGGTGGCAGATACGAATGCCGAGGCACAGCGTAACCGCGTGCAGATAGATCAGTTGAATAAGCAGGTTGATGCGGACAAAACCGAGATCAGCGGGCTTATGTCCCGAGCTGACCGATTGCCTGCACTTCAGCAGCAGTTGCAGAGCGCGGAGCAAACCGGTGCGGAACGGCATCGTGAGATTGAGCAGCTGCGACAGCAACTGGCAGCTCTGGAGCAGAGCGTGGCGCGCAGCCATGTTGAAAATGAAAGGAGTCAGTCTGATCTGAAAGCCGCGCTAAAAGAAGCACAGGCGAAGCTGGGTGACTACGACTCGTTGAAAGCTCAGCGCGACAAGCAGCAGAGTGATGCCCGGCAGGCCAACAACACTGTTGCCGAACTGCGAGGACGTCTAAGTAAACAGGCTGAAGTCGAACGCCGCCTGGCAGAGCTTGAGCAACAGCTCAGATCGCGAGTTAGTCTGCATACGGATGACGTCAATAAGCGCGACCGTGAAATACTTGATCTAAAGCTGCAGTTGGAAGAACTGAAATCGAAACAGGTCGCTGCTCGACCGGCGGCACAGCCGGCATCCAGACCACGCGCTGCGGTTACCGCTGACGGTAAGAAGACCGTGCGTAAAGACGGTATGGATGATCTGAAGCTGATCTTTGGTATTGGCCCCAAGATCGAGAAGATGCTAAACCAGAACGGCATCCGGCACTTTGAAGATATCGCGGGCTGGAGTGCGGATGATGTGCAGAAGTACTCCGAGATGCTTGGCAGTTTCCCTGATCGTATCGAGCGAGATGAGTGGATATTGTCGGCAAAGCAGATTATCGCCGGTACCTACAACTGGACCGAGCGGAAGAAATCTCGGGGCAAGTCTGACGCTTAGTCCCGACTGTATCCCCTGCGTTGTTGCTGGTGATGTAATGACGTATGGGGTCGCATTTGCTGTTGCGACAGATGCTAAGTGAGGGGATTAACAAGGGCGGAGTGTGCTGGCGGGGTATGCAGTACAGCGTGTTATGGAAGTTTGCTACTGCGGTGTTGATAGCAGTGAGATATCGGGCGCACCGCGTGCGCCCGATAACACTTAACGGTTGTTACTGCAGGATTTTGGTCCAGATTTTGTCAATCGCTTTGACGTACTTGGCGCCACAACTCTTGCCAAATTTGACCGGAACGCTTGGTACGCTTACTTCCGGAGCGGTTGCCATTTCTTCACTGGCAAACTCTTCGGTGCCTACAATCGCGTTGGCGTAGCGCGCGAACTCAGATTGCATAGCCATGTTTTCCGGGTCCATCAGCCAGTTCATAAATGTTTTGGCGTTTTCGATATTCTTCGCACCCTTGGGAATCACGAGGCTGTCGTACCAACCGACAACACCTTCCTTCGGAAAGCAGTACTGTACCGGTGCGCCATCGAGACGCTGACGCATTGCATCGCCATTCCATGCATTAGAAATAAGTGTGACACCAGTGCCAAGGCGATCCATGGTTCCCTCTGAGCTGAATACCTTGACGTGTTCTTTCTGTGCAGCGAACAGTGCCTGTACGGCTTTCAGATCATCGGTGTCTTCGGTGCAGAATTCCTGACCGAGATAGATGTGTGCAAGGTTCGCCACTTCTTCAGGCGTTTTGAACACACCGAGGTTGCCGGATGCCTTGCCATTGGGCTCAAAAAATTCCTGCAGTGAAGCGCAGCTGCCAACACCGGCTTCAGGGTTAATCGCATACGATGTTGTGCCCATTTGATAGGGGCTGCTGTACTGTTGCTCCGGATCCCAGGTGGGGTTGCGAAACGCTTCTGCGACATTCTTGAAGTTGGGCATTGCAGAGACGTCTACTTTTTCAAGCAGATCTTCGGCAATCATGATGTCGACGAAGTTCTGGCTGGGTACCGCGAGGTCGTAGCCCGTGACGCCGGACTTCAGCTTCGCGAGCAGGGTTTCGTTGGAGTCATAGGTGTCGACGGTAACCTTGATGCCGGTTTCTTTTTCAAACTTGGCAATCATTTCCTCAGAGGTGTAGTCGGTCCAGTTGTAGAAGAACAGTTCTCCTTCAGCCTTAAGTTGACCGGCCGCCAGCGAAAGCGACGCTGCCAGCGATAGTCCCAATAATTTTTTCATAAATTCAGCCGTTTAGTTGACAGGATTGTGAGAGTGCGCGCTTGCGCGCCAGCAAACCGAATGTATCACAGGGGGCAGTGAAAACAAGCAATCGAGGTCTCAACGTCGCCTGCGATTCAATTGAGTGCGACCAGGAGATTCCACGTCGCGGGCGATGCGTTGTCGCGCAGCTAGCAGGGCATTCCCTGCAGATCGCCTTCAATGGTTAGATGATTGTCTGCGCGGTAGAAATCCACGTAGCGAGAGTGCGAACCGTTGTGCCGCGTGCACTCCTAGTGTGCTGTCTTTTCATCCTGTCGGGTGAGAAGCCAGTAGATTGATATGAAC
>CAYMFQ010000029.1:38681-43476 GCA_964389335.1 uncultured Granulosicoccaceae bacterium | reverse complement strand
GCACAGCCCACCCAACCTACCCCACCTTATCAATAGTCATATAAGCATGCACATAATCCATCCCATGCCCCTCCGGATTACGCGCCACGTTATCCTGATAAGTTTGATAGTAGTTCTCAATAATTTGCTGTCGCTCTGCCAGCGGTCGATCCTGAGATAACCCTGCCAGATAGGTACTTTCGTTCCACGAACGGATCGTGGGAATGTAGGCTTTGGCAAATTTCTTTGCATCACCATGCTTGCGAAAGTCTGCGGCAAACGGACACTCAACAATCGCTGTTTCAATATCAACCAACCGCAAACCCGCCTTATACACAGCTGATGAAGTATCGAGCAGCGGTGCTGAAAACTCGTCAACTGTGTTGTAGTACTGTGGCAGGGTCATGGCGCGGTACTCACTGTCGCTGACCACACCATCATCGACAAACGACTGCCAGAGCCGATTAAATTCATTAAACATATTAACGCCACCGGTATTACCCAGATAGTGGCCATCGGCATCACGACAGAAGTTAACCAGCACTAACCTGCCACCGGCTTTAAGCTCACGCGCGCGGTGCAACAAAATAGTCTGCCAGTCTGCCTGTGCCTGTCGACTGAACTGTTCGTACTCGGCACCACTGGCACCCACCATATGCACATGATCGCTTATATCAGTCGGCTTCTGGCTAAGCCAGTGCATAGCCGTGGCCGAAAAACCCAGATGCAGACTACTGGCAGGCAACACCGGTGTATAGAAAGATGCGCCTGACTCAAGCACACGCACATTGGTTGAACCTGGCAGGTATGATTCAAACTGAGTATGACCGTGTAGTATCTGAACCAGCGCATTAAAATCGTTGCGCGCCTGATCTGCATAAACGATCTGGATATCAGTATCACCGTCAGCGCGTATCGTATCGACTACTGATCGCCACAACTGCAGCGACGTACCACCATCGGCGCATCCCATATCACTAAAGCACCAGTACGACCCACCGGCTCCGTTACCAGACGACGCCGCAGCCGGCACCGATGACAACGCCGACAACACGCGCGGAATGGAGCGGTCAATCACATCTTTCGCACCAATCGTTGCCAGTGAATAGACGCCGCCGCCTGACATCGTCACGTTGTCTGCCTGCTGTTGTTCCTGTGTCATGCATTTGCCTTTTGCTGGAATACTATAATTGCCCAAAGGGCTGATACTGCATCAATGATTGACGATTGTCGGTCCGCCCCGATACATTGTGCGCTCAGTCGAAGACAAAGGCGTCTGTCCGGTGAGTCAGCCCCCCGATAACAACGATACGAACCTGGATTCAAATCAGGATCCAAAACACATTGCCGACCGAGCCGCGCACAGCCAGTATAACGAAACCTTTATCGCTGCACTGCAATGGTTGTGGGGCGATGGCAATCTCGCCCCCGGTGGCACCGACGATTTAGCGGTAATGCTCAGTGGCATTAGCACACAGGGCAAGCGCATACTCGACATCGGCTCGGGTCTCGGCGCCATTGCCGTTGAACTGGCGGCCAGCCACGGTGCCAGTCACGTCACAGGCATTGACGTCGAACCACATCTGGTTGCGCACAGTCGCGAGCGCGCAGCAAAGGCCGGGGTGGCCGACCGAGTTAGCTTTGAGACAGTAACTCCCGGCCCGCTGCCTTTTGCCGATGCAAGCTTTGATATCGTCGTCACCAAGGATGCGATCATCCATATTCCAGACAAAGCCGCTTTTTATCAGGACGTGCGGCGCGTATTGCAGCCGGGTGGCGTATTTGCCGGCAGTGACTGGCTGCGCGGTGGCAGTGGTGACTACTCCGAAACCGCCAGACAGTGGCTGGAGATTGTGCATCTCGATTTTGAAATGCAAAACCTCGAACAAACCACCGAGGCATTGCAGCGCAGTGGCTTCGAGCAGGTTCGGCTAAACGACAGAAACGCGTGGTACCAGCAGGAAATAAAACACGAGCTTGCCACCCTCGAAGGCGACAAGTACCACGCGCTGGCCGAACTCATCGGCGCAGAAGCCGCACAGCACCGTCTGCACAGCAGCCGTCTAAAACAGCAAGTAGTCAATGAAGGCTTCCTGCGCCCCACTCACTTTTCAGCGGTTAAACCCGCACGCTAACCCGCGCTTTGAAGAGGAAATACTCATGGGCCCGTTGCATGGCACCAAAGTCGTTGAACTGGCCGGCATTGGCCCCGCGCCATTCGCCGGTATGGCACTGGCCGATATGGGCGCAGAGGTCATCCTGGTTGAACGCTTATCGAAAAAGTCATCCGACAAATCATCTGCACTGCCCGACTGCAGCAGACGTGGCAAACAGTCACTGGCACTCGATATAAAATCAACGGCCGGTCAGGACATTCTGCATCAGTTAATTGCAAAGGCTGATGTACTGCTCGAAGGTTTTCGCCCCGGTGTGATGGAACGCCTTGGCGCCGGCCCCGACATCTGCCTGCAAAACAATCCGGCGCTGGTTTACGCACGCATGACAGGCTGGGGGCAAACCGGGCCACTGTCGCAGGCGGCCGGTCACGACATCAATTACATATCGCTGACAGGCGCACTCGCGGCCATCGGTGAAAAAGATAAAAAACCGGTAGTACCGCTAAACCTGGTCGGCGACTTCGGCGGCGGCGGTATGTTAGTGGTCAACGGCATACTGGCGGCACTGCTCGAACGCGGCCGCTCCGGTAAAGGCCAGGTGGTTGATGCGGCGATGACCGATGGCAGTGCCTATCTGATGAGCTTTATGCATTCAATGACCGCGCAGGGAATGTGGCAGCAGCAGCGCGCATCCAACATGCTCGATGGCGGCGCACCTTATTACAACACTTATGAAACCAGTGACGGCAGATACATCTCGATCGGGTCTATAGAGCCACAGTTTTATGCCTTGCTAAAACAGCACGCCGAACTGGATGAATCCTTGTTTGGCAATCAGCACGACCCTGCCCTATGGCCACAACAGGCAGCCGAGCTCAAACGCGTATTCCTCAGCAAAACACAACAGCAGTGGTGCGATATTATGCAGGGCACCGACGTTTGCTTCGCCCCCATTCTGAACCTTGAGGAAGCCCCGTCACACCCGCACAATGTCGCCAGAGAAACCTATATAGAAGTCGGTGGTATGACACAGCCAGCCCCGGCACCCCGGTTTAGCCGCACACCGTCTGCCGTGCAATTTGAATCGCAGGCAGTGGGAAAGCAATCAGTCGAGGTATTACAAGCCCTTGGCCTGAGCAGCGATCAAATCGATCAACTGGTTACCGATGCTATTGTTGGAACCTGATACTACAGTGGGCAAAATTTCAGGGTCAGGATTTCAGGGTTAAATAACCGAAGTACACGCGGTTAACAGCCGTGATAAAACAGATAAACGCAAACACCCACGCCAGCACGGCAAAGTGCTGAGGAAACAAACACATCAGCACAAAGCAGATTATCGTCTCCGTACCTTCAGCCAGTCCGTCGAGATAATAAAGCCCTTTGTAGGCAAAGTCCGGGCTGACGATATCGCGCTTCTCTGCCTGAGTCGCAAAAGCCAGAAAGCTCGCACCGGTGCCCACGAAACTGGTGATCAGCACTGCAGCCGGTATCGCATTGTGCATCGGGTCTGCCAGTGCAAAGCCGAGCGGAAACGCCGCATAGAAAATAAAGTCGAGAGTGATATCAAGATAGCCACCGGCATCGGTGGATTGTTGTAGTCGTGCCAGCTCACCATCGATGCCGTCGGCCAGCCGATTGATGAGCAACAACAGCAAAGCAAGCTCTGCGTAACCGAACGCAATCGCCGGTATGCACAACAAGCCAACCGCAAAACCCGCGACGGTTACCATATCAGCGGTCACACCCAGCCGATTGACACCGGCTGCGATCCGCCCCAGAACCGGCTTGATGCGGGGCACAATGTGTTTATCAAGCATAAAAAATGTGGAATCTCAGTTCGCAAAAATTGTACGGCACAGATCGCTAGTAATGACAGCCACGATCCGGAATGGTTATATTGCGTTACAGAAAATTTGATCGCGCAGAGGCACCATGGGTTCAGACAAATACTCCTCCTTCGAAGATATTGATACCTCCTCACTGATTTACGATGGCAGCAGAGAGTTTTCAATAAGCGACGCACCCAACCTGATCGACCCGGTGTATCGATCGAAAAAAGACTATCGCAGGCAACTGAAAGCCATGGTGGCTGAAATCGATGCACTGCAGGAAGTCATGCATGCGCAAAATCATCACGGATTGCTGCTGGTGTTTCAGGCCATGGATGCGGCCGGCAAAGATGGCACCATCAAACGCGTGCTAACTGGTGTAAACCCGGCCGGCGTGCAGGTTTACTCGTTTAAAAAGCCCAGTGACGAAGAACTGGATCACGGGTACCTGTGGCGCGTTATTCAGCGCATGCCGGAGCGCGGCAGGATCGGCGTGTTTAACCGCAGCTACTACGAAGAAGTGCTGGTCGTGCGCGTGCACCCGGAAATACTCACCAGGTTCCAGCGCATTCCACGGGCGCTCGTTGAAGATACCGACGCCGTATTTAAAAGCCGCTTTGAACAGATCGAAAACTTCGAAAAGTATGTCACTGACAATGGCTTCAAGGTGATCAAGTTTTTCCTCAACGTCTCCCACGAGGAACAGGCACGCCGACTGCTGGCCCGGCTCGACGAACCGGAAAAACACTGGAAGTTTTCGTTTTCAGACATCGAGGAGCGTGGCTACTGGTCAGATTATATGCACGCGTTTGAAGACTGCATTAATGCTACCGCCTGCGCTAATGCACCATGGGCGGTAATTCCGGC
>CAYMFQ010000029.1:0-38581 GCA_964389335.1 uncultured Granulosicoccaceae bacterium | reverse complement strand
GCGCGCGCTGTTGAACAGACACTGGTCGATCATCGACTCACGCGCCTGACCGTCAACCTGATTCGCCCTATTCCATTCAAAGGCTTTCGCATTGAAACATCCGTTACACGCGAGGGTCGCATCGTGTCACTGGCCGAGGCCCGATTAATTGATGAGCAACAGAAAGTTTGCGCGACCGCCACATCACTGCATATGGCGCCACAACCCGACCACC
The DNA here is from genome assembly GCA_964389335.1 of uncultured Granulosicoccaceae bacterium. Lineage (GTDB taxonomy): Bacteria > Pseudomonadota > Gammaproteobacteria > Granulosicoccales > Granulosicoccaceae. Next base: position 38,367 of record CAYMFQ010000029.1, on the reverse strand, counting down.
CGTATCCGACGCAACCGGCTGAAGCATTAAACCCGGATGACGCTGCCCCTAACGATTTCCCTATCCGTCGCACACTGCACGATCAACCGAGCTTCAAGGGTGATGGCGTTGCCGTGAAATACCCGCCCGGACACGACCCGGAGCCTGGCCCGACCATCGCCTGGCTTCGCACCGTGCCCCTGCTTGCCGATGAAACGCCCTCGCCCTTCCAAAGAATCTGTCCGCTGGCAGACTGCGGCAACGCCTTTAGCCGCAACGCAGAACCATCGGAATACTTCTTTACCAACCCCGATCTGACCCTGATGCTGCACCGTGATCCGGTGGGAGAATGGCTGGGCTCAAGCTCTGTTAGTCACTGGCAACCCAACGGTATCGGGCTCGCCGACGCAGAACTATTCGACAGCAAAGGACCAGTTGGAAGAGCACTGCAGACTCTGTTTCTTAAACCCGGCAGCTAGGAGCCAGCCCGAACGAACTCTGCAATTCTGCAAATTTCTGCAGATAATGTGGTTTAACAGAAGCCATCTGCAAGCGATTGATTTTTGATAATTTCGCGTGAGAAAACGCGTTTCCGATGCGTTTCGCGCCTTAAAGAACCGCAGCACGCAGACGCTCAACCCGGTCAGTAATAACCCAAAATAACAATAAGCGGGATCGGGCATATGGGCTTCAAAACCACATTTGCAGCAGTCGCAGTTTCGACATTGCTGTTCACTACCAACGCCATGGCGCTGCCAACCGATGGCAGTGTACGCCTGGCACCGAGCTATCCGGAACGTCCGGTACCTCAGATCGGCGACAGCCGCGAGTATGTACTGAACTACTATGGCGAGCCGGCCAGAACGCTCTACAGCAACGATGCTGAAGTATGGGACTACGGTACCTTCAGAGTGTTTTTGCAAAACGACAAGGTGGCGTTTTCGCGCGTCTGGTAAAACGCGCCTTCACAACGCCTGGTTATAGGCAAGCGGTATCGAATTGAGATACCGCTTACGCCTGCATTGGCAGTAAGCCAGGCAACACTGCGATATCAGACAACACCTGCTCGGCCCCCAGCTCGTCGAGCGCGGCATCGGTATAACCCCAGTCCACCAGAATCACCGGTATACCAGCGGCGATTGCACAACCCGCATCAGCCGGTGAATCGCCAATCATAACGGCCGAGTGTGTCGATACCTGCAGTACATTCAGGCACGCCTGTACAGGTTCCGCATCCGGCTTGCGGCGACTGGTACTGTCACCACCTACCACCACACCGAAATAGTCACCTAGGCCCAGATCCGCAATGATTTTACTGGCCATCTGTTCCGGCTTGTTGGTGCAAACTCCCTGTCGAAAACCGCGCTGATGCAGCGTATCCAGTACATCACGCACGCCATTAAACAGTGTGGTGTGCACGCAGCAATTATCGCGATAGTGTTCAATAAAACTCGCATAGGCAGGCTCGGCATCGTACTGCGCTTCACCACCCACATGCGTAAAGGCACGTTGCAGCAGCTTGCCGGCACCGAGGCCAACCATGGTACGCGCCTCATCCACACTCACAGCGGACAGCCCGCTCTGCTCTAGCACCACATTAAGCGAAGCGCAGATATCGGCAATGCTGTCGGTCAGTGTGCCATCCAGATCCCAAAGCACACAGTTAACTGAAGCTAAACGCGAAGTTTCTGTTGATTGAGCCATGATCTCAGCTTAGCGCAGTGCAGCGATATTAGCGGCATACTGTGTTGGATCATTGTTGCCGTAAACCGCAGACCCCGCCACCAACACATTGGCCCCAGCCTCTCGCACTCGCGCCGCGTTGCTTGCATTAACACCACCGTCCACTGACAGATCGATGGGCCGATCGCCGATCATCTCGCGAATGCGGCTGATTTTTAGCAACTGTGATTCAATAAACGACTGACCGCCAAAGCCCGGGTTAACCGACATCACCAGAATCAGATCGAGCCGATCCATCACGTACTCGAGCACGGTTTCCGGAGTAGACGGGTTCAGCGACACACCGGCTTTTACACCGAGATCACGAATCGCCTGCAGCGAACGGTCGAGATGCGGACCCGCCTCGGCGTGCACGGTTATCATATCCGAGCCAGCGGCAACAAAATCTTCCAGGTACTGATCACAGGGTGCAATCATCAGATGCACATCCATCGGCTTGCTGGTGTGCGGCTTCAGCGCCTTGACGACCCCGGCACCGATGGTGATATTCGGCACATAGTGCCCGTCCATGACATCCACATGAATCCAGTCAGCGCCTGCAACATCAATCGCGCGTACCTCCTCTCCCAGTTTGGCGAAATCGGCGGAAAGAATAGAGGGTGCAATCTTGACTTGATGACTCATCGGAATCTGCATAGCGGGCCAGCGCGCATTATATCCGCAGGCTTGTCAGACCGTGTTGTAAATGCGCTGGGCGAATTTTTCGTGACTGCGCTCACACTCAATTGTATCAATATCTGTACATAGAGTCACATTAATGACACCAGCATAGCTATCCGGGCACCAGCTGCCCGAAAAACCTGATTTGTATCCCAAAAGCAACGCCAAATAGTCAATAAACTGCCGCTCATCGCTTAACAAGGGCTGCAAGTTACATGGCTAGAGCTGGCACACTTTTACTTGGTCTCGCACTGACCGGCCTGATGGCCACCATGCCAGCAATCGCCTCAACGGCCATTGGAAGAATCACAACGCCACTCGCCATCGACGCATCCGGCAGCCATACCCTCGGCCTCAACATCAGTGGCGACAACCTGCAGTTTTCGATGCGCCCCAGCTCAGTGACCGGCGGCGAAACCATTCGCATGGTGAACCTCGACGGTTACCCTGTTCAAAGCAACCTGCAGACTTTTCAGGGCAAGATACTCGGACAAGCCGATAGCTGGGTGCGTGTCGGCATTGCTGGTGATGTTTTGTCAGGCGTCGTGTCCAAAGCCGGCACTCGCTATCAGCTGGGCGGCTCGGTTTCTGGGCTGGTAACGATGAAGCTCCTGTCCGAACAAAGCAGCCACAGCCTTGGCAGCCATGCCACACAGTTGCGCACAACCAAAGCACTGAGCAGCACTCCAATCACCCATGTTGTCGATGTTGCTATCGCCGTGGACAGCCAGTACAACGCCATGCACGATGGGCGCGGGCTTGAAAAAGCATTGTCGATCATCAATTCGGTCGACGGCATTTATCGCGAAGAGTTTGGTCTGGCACTGCGGGTGGTCAGCGCACTGAATATCACCGAGCGCGCCAACGACCCGTTTGACTTTGGGCATGTCGGCATAGAAACCATGCTCAGAGGATTGCGCGATTTCCGTATGCGCTCCTCACAGTTTGATGATGCCAGCCTCGTACACCTGTTTACCGGCAACCAAAACTCGGATGCCCCTGTCGGCCTGGCATGGATAGATACTGCGTGCCGCACAGACGGTTACGACGTGGGCCTGTCAACGCCCTACCGGCACGAAATTCTGCTGGCAGCGCATGAAATTGCACATAACCTCGGTGCCGTGCATGACAGCGAAACCGCCTGCAACGTCGAAAGCGATAAAGTTATGTGGCCGTATATCTCCAGTCAGACCTCGCAGCACTTTTCCAGCTGCACCCGCAGCAGTGTGCGTCAGGCACTGCAGAACTCGTGTCATGTGGAGACTATCGATCTGCAGGTGTCGCTGGCAGCAGACGATATCAGCACCTATACCGCGACGGTTAAGAATAATCACGTTACACAATCGAGCACATCTGCGAAGCTGATTATCGATCTGCCGGACAACACCACGGCAACTGCGCTGAATGGAGACTGCGTTACTCCGGATGAGCACATTGAATGTGCCATTGGTACCCTGCTGCCAGGCGCCGAGGATCAGGTACGACTGAGCATCGAGAATTTCAATGGAGAAGAAACCGCACAATGGCTGGTCGCGTCTGTCGAACCTGAGGACGCACCGGACCTTGCGCGAGACAACAACATCGCATCGATCTACCGGTTTGCGGGTGATACCAATACCGACAACATCAGCGACGATGCCGTGCTGGTCAATACACAGTCAGGACAAACGATCCCCTCGGCAGCCGGTGGCAACAGTGCCAATACTGTCTTTGCAGGCGGTGGTGCCGGTACCTTCTTTCTGTTGCTAGCCGGTATCATCGTGCGCAACATGCTAGGCCGCCAGCCTCTTTGAAAGGCCAACTCCGAAGAGGGCTCAAGCCGACTGCAACGCCACCGCAATATCATCAACCGAACGCAGCCGCTTTATGCGTTCGAACACCGTCGTCGCTTCCGGATACCCGCGCTTTAGATAACTAAGCCATTGTTTGGTGCGATTACCCGCATAGCGCGGTGGAAACTCACTGGCAGATTCAAGCAACTTTTCCAGTAACACTACAACCGATGCCCACGTCAGCGGCTGACATTCCATGCCGGCCTCTGGCTGCTCCGATGACTGCAATTGCAGCGCGAGGTCCGGTACCGACAACGCACCGCGCCCCAACATCACATCGTTACAACCACTGTCGACACGAGCACTGCGGGAATCACTCACCGACCAGATCTCGCCATTGATAACCACCGGTATGCTGAGCGCATCAGTCACAGAGCGCACCCTGCTCCAGTAAGCCGGAGGTCGATAGCCATCGACGCGCGTTCTGGCATGGATACACAGTTCGGTTGCACCCGCCTGCTCTATTAATGTGGCGATCTCGAGCACGTTGTCAGGGTCATCAAAACCGAGTCGCATTTTGGCAGTGACCGGCACTGACGGATCGACCGCATCGCGTACTGCCGAGACAATATTCGCAACCACCTCTGGCGTTCGAAGTAACGCAGAGCCGCCACCGTGCCGATTGACCGTCTTAGCAGGGCAACCAAAGTTTAAGTCAATACCAACCGCTCCCAGTGCAACAGCGCGTTCGGCATTGCGAGCAAGTGACAGGCTGTCACTACCCAGCAACTGCAGATAGACCGGTGTACCACTTGCGGTAGCACCATTCGTTTTAAGTTCCGGACAGATACGGTAGAACACCTTATCCGGATAGAGGTGATCGGTGACCCGCAAAAACTCGGTGACACAGCGATGATAACCGCCAATACCAGTCAGAATCCGACGCAGGTGATAGTCTGTTACGCCTTCCATCGGCGCCAGCATAACTCTCATTGGGTGATTAACGCCAAGGTGGTTCCGGCAACATTAAACAGGGTAAGTTTGCGCGACACATTAACAAATTGGGCAAACCGGCGGCGCACTTTCTCGGTGGTTGGAATGTAGTTTACGATCTATTGGTACTTACGTGGTGTCTTGTGTTCCGTGACACGCCAATTTCGCCTGGCGTACTCGGGATTCACATTATATTTTATTTTTTCATTCTACTGAGAGGCTCGTCCAGCCCAGGTCTGGCAATTCCACAGATGAGTTACGCCAATCAAGATTAACCTTGTTAGTAATGGTGTCATCTTAGCGGAATATAACCATATCACCACGGTATATGGGTTACAGGAGATGGACCGCCAATTACACCACACTGAATTTACTTAGCGATTGCACCACTACCACGTAGCTCGCCAATTTCCGCCTCACTAAAACCAAACTCGGACAACACCTCTCCGGTCTGCTGACCGATTTCCGGTGCGAGACCATCCGCAATTGGACCATCGCCATTAGAATTGAACGTTGCCCCAAGGCCAGCCCCCGCTGCTTGCTCGATGATCGGTCGCTGCTGCGAGCTGGCAATATCCAGTGCATCCGCTACCGTATTCACACGCTGCACCGATACCCTCGCCGCCGCAAGTTTCGTTTCCCAGTACGCAGTGCCATGGCGTTGAAATTCTCCGCAGATACTCTGCTCGATCGTACTATGGGCAGTCGACCCCTTTTCATTATCCATATACTCACTATAGAAATCCGTCGGTAGTTCAAGTACCGCAAGTACCGCTTTGATATGCGGCTCCGTCACCGCACTCACAGTGATATAACCGTCTGCTGTCTGAAACGTGTTTGCCAGTGGTGATTTTGCCGGCGATGCATTGCCCCCGAGCCCGCTCGGTGTACCATCGTGTAGTTGCTTGGTGACTGCAGATACCTGCATCAACAATGCGGTGTCGAGCATGCTGACATCAATGCGCTGACCGAGACCTGTGCGCTCACGTCGCAAAAGCGCAGTACTTACTGCGTAAGCGCTGTGTAGCGCGGTGGGAACATCAACACAAAGAAATCCCGTTCGAACCGGACCAGTCTCCGGGTGCCCGGTTGTGGACATCATGCCAGACGCAGCCTGGATGGCACCGTCATAGGCAGCCTGTGTAGCCTGCGGCCCGGTCTGCCCGAAACCGGATATTGAACAATAAATAATATCTTTCCTGATTGCCTGAATCGCGTCAAAGCCAATGCCAAGCCGCTCGGCAACACCAGGGCGAAAATTTTCGAACAACACATCGCACTGCTCAGCAATACGCAGTATTGCCTGTAATCCCAACTCGCTTTTCAAATCGACGGCTACCGATCGCTTTGACCGATTAACGGCAGAAAAGGCTGGCGAACTTTCCGTTTGCGTTTGATTGTTAGTCTTTAACATGGCACGCAGCTGGTCGCCAGAAAAAGGCTCTACCTTGATGACAGTAGCCCCGGAGTTGGCCAGTAACTGCGTTGCCAATGGACCGGCGATCACCTGGGTGAAATCGAGAACGACAAGACCGGCAAACGGCTGATGGCTTTCGGCTTGGTTGTCCGACATTCGAACGCCCCTCGGGTTGGGTCATTGGAGACTGGTAATCGCATTCTTAAGGCAGCTGATACTATCGGAGGTGAGGTGTGCGACTGCCACGCACATCAACTTTTACCACCGACGAAGAGGAAATTCTATACCTCTGTTGGCCATACCCTTTAAGCAATATGACACATGCTCAGTGCAAGCGCATAGCTCCAAATATCAGTGGCCGTCATTGATTATCTGCAAATTTTTGAGAACAGCGGTGAATTGATCGACTACGAACACGACATTGTTTGATACCCGGTGGCTCGCCCGAGTTATGGGTCTTCCGGACGACCGCACTCCACAATTTATCGACATCGGTTGTTACGGTAGCTCTGCCTCCCAACTTTTCCGGCGTGTTGTTTCACGCGCCTTCTGATTCCGAGACCAATCGACGACTTCTCAGGGCTAACTCGCCGTTCTAACACCAAACATTCGCTCGTGCACCACGGGCGACCGGAAACAGCTACAATCTTGAATAGTCTGTGATACTTTTGGTCGTGTGCAAGTATGAAAGAACCGCACTTTAGTAATGCATCCACACTGGTTTTGAGTTTGGGAGCCCCGCTATCATTTCTTTTCGCCGCAGGAGCTTCGCCAGGCGGATGGGGTGGTGGATTATGGATGGCTCTTTATTTCCTGATTGGGTTAGCTATCACTATTGCAGTCGCTTTTGCTCTTGTAATTATCGGCAAGATTCGAAAGGAACCGCATACCATCGGAAGCTCGATTGTATTGCTTGTATCGGCCGTGGGAATATTTGTAACTGCAACAGCGTTTCTCAGAAACAAGGCAGAGGTAAAATCACATATCGAAGAAACCAGATCGCAATTTTCTGAAGAAAATTGGGCCAAAATCGTAGACAATAACGGCTGCCCAAAAGGCCGGGGTACGGGCAATGCTGGAGTAATGGCCGGACTGTGGAGCAGGACGCGCGGTGGGGATGTATATGTTAGTCCAGATGGACAGGTTTTCTATAACTCACCTACGAGAAATTCATTTCGCATTAACGCAGACATACCACGCAACGGCATCTACCTGTTAGAGGGTAAACAATATGCGTATGTCACAGAAATAGACAGACCTTGTCCAGTCGCTTCACCACTAACAGTTGAGTCAGATGGAACAGGCAATGTGACTATGCAGCTTGTTGCCCCTCATGTACCAGCCGGGTCAATAGAATGGAATTGGACCTTGCTAAGCGATGGACTGGATATTCCGAAATGTGCCGACCTCAGCAAAGCAGAAATCGAAGCATTGGAGAACCAGGAACTGAGAAAACAAACAAATTAGCAGAATACAATGACCGCTTCAGGCGATCCAGCCATTCATATGGAAATCGGTAAAGTGATCTTATTGAGATATTCGCGGACACCATACTATCGCCTCCTCCAATGATCAGCCTTCCACACAGTAGGGATTAATTAATGACAGTAACCGGAGAGTGTTTTTGCGGCAAAGTAAGCTACGAAATTAATGGCGTACTTCGCGATGCCAGATCTTGTCATTGCTCTCGTTGCCGCAAGGCGTTCAGCTCACAAGCATCAGCCTACGCCCTGGTGAATCCAGATGAATTCACATGGATAACGGGCGAAGAGTGTTTAACGTCTTATGTTGGCAAGCACAGATTCGGATTGCAATTCTGTAGTTTGTGCGGTTCTACACTCTGCGGGATCTATGAAGGGGTAGTACACGGCGTAACGTTAGGTTGTGTTAACGGTGATCCGGAAATCGAAATCGGGTATCACATATTTACAGGGTCGAAGGCTGTGTGGGAAGTTCTTCCAGACGGCGAGATACTGTATGAAGAAGGTTTACCGCCAACAGAGGGATAGGCTGCTTTGGGCAGATCATTAGAGCTTCGGTTGCGATCCGATTAGGTGTTGACAAACTTGGGTTGAATGGCCCACAGCCAATACCGGACATTGCGCTTGTATTCATTTACTCACCAATGCTTGATACCGAGCAACTTTTGACCAAGCTCTGTTAAGTTAGTGACACCGGAATTCCTTCTTTCCCATGCTCTTGGATCGCCCGGGAAAGCATCACGTTGCGGATGATCTCGCTCTCGCCAAAGCCTAATGCGCTCCTCACGCTCAGAGGTATTGGGAAAAAACGAGAGTCATGGTTGCTAAGGAGCAGGTATTAGAAGTAAGCAGTGCTGCCAGACGAGGGCAAAGCGGGCCTGCAAGTTCAACTGGTATTGCGGTGGCTGGCAGGCGGGGAATGTTCATGCAAACCAACTGAAAAAAACCGAACCTGACACACCATCATCAGGTTCGGCGTCGCATTCCCTTTTTGTTAACGCGAAGGCAATGGCATCCAGTCAGCCATTGCGACATCTGCATGCTGGAACTGCGGCATCTTCGCTCCCAGGTCATCCATGTTTTTGATGTCCTGCTCGTTCAGGAATGACTGTGTGATCAGCGTTGGCGGTACTACAACAGCTGCTCCAGGGTCTTCCCCGGCAAGCATCAGCGCCAGTGTGCGCACGGACACCTCACCCACTACAGCGGGATTAGTCGCCACTGTCGCGACCCATGCCGAACCCGGCTCGCGCATGGCCGAGATATCTGCAGTGGAAACGTCAGCCGAGTAGATATCGATATCGTCGGTAAGGCCAGCCTCGTCTACGGCTATTTTTACGCCTTTGGCAAATTCATCATACGGTGCAAACACCACATTAATTGTCGGGTTAGCCTGCAAGACGGCGCGCGCCTGGTTGGCTACAGAATTGGCTATCGGGTTATCTAGTGTGCCGAACTGTGCGACTTCGGTGATACCAGGGTTGGCCGCTTTGGTTTCTTCCCAGGCGACGTGTCGACGATCGAGTGGTGCAATACCAGGTACGTACACATACCCTGCGGTGAAGTCCGTGCCATTGTCCTTGACTGCCTGATCCAGCGCCATCTTGCCAAGCTGATAATCCGATTGTTCAATCTGCGGAATGGCTTCATTTTCAACGTTGACATCAAACGCCACAACTTTGATACCCGCATCCACTGCGCGCTGCGCCGCCTCTTTCATTGACTCAGTCAGTCCGTGCTGAATCACAATACCGTCGACTTCCAGCGCAATAGCCTGATCAACCATGTCTGCCTGCAGCGCGGCATCCTGTCGGCTGTCAAACACACGCAGGTTAACACCCAGTGCCGCTGCCTGGTTTTCCACGCCGGACAAATACGCCTGAAAAAAGTCACCGGTTGACAGATAGCGCACCAGCGCAATATTAACGTCACCGGCTTTGTCGAACGGTGCCGGCATGTCCTGCGCCAGCGCTTGTCCTGTTCCCAGTAAAACGGTTGCAGCACCTGCGAGTGCAATGAAGTTTCGTCTGAACATTGTAGCTTCCTCCTTAGGTGTTTCGAATCAATGCCCTGCGCCCGAGCGACGCGAAGACAGGTAAAACGTGAATACCAGTGCCACCACCAGCACGGCACCTTTAACAAAGTCCTGGGTGTAGTACGGCGCGTTCATCATTGTCATGCCCTGCAACAATATACCGACAAACAATGCACCTATGGCAGTACCAAATGCATTTGGACGGGCTGCGCCCAGTACGGCATAACCAATCAGTGCAGCGGCCACGCTGTCGAGCAATAGATTGTTGCCGCTTGCAATGTCTCCCCGGCCCAGTCGTGCGGCGAGCAGAATGCCGCCAATGGATGCAGTAACACCTGAAATCATGTAGGCAGCTATCTTGTAGTGGTTCACTTTCACGCCGACCAGACCGGCTGCCCTTTCATTGGAGCCAATGGCGTACATCATCCGTCCGTGCCGGGTAAACCCGAGAAACAGCCAGATCAACACCGCAATAATTAAAAATATCACCACTGGCATGGGCAGCAGCCGCTCGATGACTAAATCAAAGCGATGTCTGCCAATCCACAGAAATGCCTGACTGAAAGTGCCCTCTGCCACCTCGCCGTTGCCAAGCGACATACCGGTGGCAATAGAATTGCCTTGCGTGGGTATACGTTGCAAACCGATAAGTAAAAACATCATACCGAGTGTGGCCAGCAGATCGGGCACTCTGAAGCGCACGATCAACAAGCCGTTAACCAGCCCGACAAAAGCGCCCATCAGTAGACACAGCACCACTGCCACAAAGGCAGACTGCTCCAGAATAACCATTGAATAGGCCGATAACATCAGTGCAGAGGTCGCCACAGCCCCTATAGATAAATCAAAGCCATCCACCACCAGCGTGCAGGTAACGCCGAGCGCCAGAATGCCGGTAATAGCCACCGACTGTAATACAAACACCGCTGACCGCGGACTTGAAAAACCTTTGGCCGCGAGACTAAAAAAAATCACCAGCCCGACCAGTAAAATCAAAAAGCCATATTTAATCGCAAAGTCCAGCAGACGGTCATTCATACGGTGGCTTCCGACAGATCAGCCTGTGAACCTGAGATATCCGATATCAACTTTGGCAGCTCTATATTCCGATTGACGTATTCGCTTTTAACCGACCCTTCGTTCATGACGACAATGCGGTCAGCTATCTCCAGCGCTTCGTCAATTTCAGCCATAAACACAAGCGTCGCACGCCCAGCCGACGACGCGCGAATGTGCTTGCCGATATCGCGACGCGCGCCAATATCAACGCCCTGAAAAGGCTCGTCAAACAACAGCACACGGCAGGACTCCATCAGCCACCGTGCAATCATGACTTTTTGCTGGTTACCGCCTGACAGGGTGCCAATGGCGTCTTTTTCACTTTGGCAGACCACTCCAAGCTGTTCATTCATTTCGCGCGCGCGGCCACGCAAACGCCCCGCCCTAATAAAAGATGCCACACTGAACCGCGTCAGGAATGGCAGTGCCATATTATTTGCAATATCAAACCCGGGGATCACCGCGTTGGTGCCACGATCCTTGGGGGACATAAATACCCCACACGTGACAGCGTCCTGCACAGAGGTCGGCTGATAGGCTGCACCATCTATCAGCATCTGCCCGCTGTACGGACGACTGATGCCATAGATGATTTCCGCCAGCTTACTTTTACCACTGCCAAGCAAGCCAATAACGGCGACCACCTCACCGTCGCGCGCCACCAGGTCTATGCCCTGTGTTTCACGATCGAGTTTTATTCCTTTAAGCTGCAATACCGCCGCATTGCCTGCCTCGGGTGAAAAATCCACTTCGGTCATTCGGTGACCCAGCATGGCGGTAACCGCGGCTTCATAGTCAAGTGGCTTGCTGTCAAACTCACCGGAAATGGCACCGTCACGCATACACAAAATGCGATCAGCCACGCGTCTTATGTCTGACATGCGGTGCGAGATGTACAAGATGGCAACGCCTGCATTACGCAGTCGATCAATCAATGCAAACAGGCGGTTTGCCTCTGCCGCAGACAATGATGATGTTGGCTCGTCCAGTATTAGCACCTTGGGCGCACGGGCCATGGCTCGTGCAATGGCGATCATCTGTCGATCAGCCACGGAAAGATCGGCCACACGCGTTTTCATATCGACGTCCAGTCCCATGGACTCGGCTACCTTTTGCGCCTCTTTGCGAAGGCTTGCTTCACGCACAAAAAAACCGGCGCGCGGGGCTGCCAGTCGATCGAGCATCAGGTTGTTGGCGACATCAAGATCCGGAATCACACCATCGTCAATGGCCTGGTGCACAGTAACGACGCCTTTTGCAATGGCATCGGACGCGTTGATTGGGCTGAACGTCTGGTCAGCCAGCACCATCGTGCCGCCATCTGCGGTGTGGTGCCCACAGACAATTTTCACCAGCGTTGATTTACCGGCGCCATTCGCCCCCATCAACACCGTGACCGTACCGTGCTGCAACGACAAGTCGATGCCTTTCAGCACCTGATTTTTGCCGAAGCTTTTTTCAAGACCGGTAATTCCGAGTGCTTGACCTGGCACTGCCTGATGTCCTTCTGTGATGCCTTTCCATCATATTCGTCTGTGATGTAGTCAATTGTCAAGCAAATTGACATATGGGTATTTGCTGTTCTACTGTGTAAAGAAATCACCACCGCCGAGACCGTCGATGAACGACAGCACAGCATACGAGGCACTCAGTCCCGACACGCTGCCCGCCAGACTGGGTCACATAGAAGCCATTACATCTCGTGTCGGCACCGACACTGCCCTGTGGCAGGTAGACGAAGTGGGTGACGGCAACCTCAATCTGGTTTTTATTGTCAGCGGCCCAACAGGCAAGCTTATCGTTAAACAAGCGCTGCCGTATGTGCGGCTGGTTGGTGACAGCTGGCCATTGCCGCTTTATCGCGCCTTTTACGAGTACCATGCATTAACGCGGCAGGCATCGAGAGCGCCGAACTCGGTGCCCTCTATTGTGTTTTTTGATGAACAACAGGCACTGATTGCAATGGAGTTTCTGCAACCACATGTGATCCTGCGTCGCAAACTGATTCGTGGTGAAAAGGTCGACTCACTGGCTACATTTCTTGGTAACTTTTGCGCACAAACTGCCTTCAGAGGGTCAGAGCTCTCGATGCAAAGCAAAGACAAAAAGGCCGATGTTGCGTTGTTTGCGGGCAATGTCGAAATACCCGCGATTACCGAAGCACTGGTGTTCACTGATCCGTACTACAACGCAGAGATGAACAATCACACAAGTGGTCTCGACCCGGTTGTAGACACCTTGCGAAAAGACACCGCACTTAAGGTAAAAGCGCAGCAAATGCTGCAACGCTTTGCGTCCAATACAGAAACCATGGTGCACGGGGATCTGCACTCCGGCTCTATTATGTCCACAGACACCGAGTCACGAGTCATTGATCCGGAGTTTGTGCAGTACGGGCCGATGGGATTCGACATCGGTATGTTGTGCGCCAACTTTTTAATGGCGTATTTCAGTCAGCCGGCACACAGAGCAGATGACCTTGAGGACTACCAGAGCTGGATACTGAGTGTTATTGAAGAAACCTGCCAAACATTTGAGTCCGGCTTCAGACACCTGTGGGCCACAGAGCGCACTGGCATGTTGTATCCGGCGTCACTGTTTGAGGACCAGGGACACGACAGCACACCGGCCTGCGATGCGGTGTTAACTGACATCTGGCACGACGCGTGGACCATTTGCGGCATTGAGATGCACCGGCGTTGTTTGTCACTGGCACACAACGCCGACTTTGAAGACATAGAAGACGAGTCAGTCCGTGCACCGCTTGAAGCACGCAACCTGATGATGGGTGCAAGCCTTATTCAAAACGCGCGCACCTACAAGCATGTCAGCGACGTTACTGAGCTGGCTCGCCAATTTAACAGAAAGGACTGCCTGTGAAAGTCAACGGCACACACTATCGCTCACTGTGGTGGAACAGCTCGGCCAATGCACTGGAGATTATTGATCAACGCTGGCTGCCGCACGAGTTGCGCACGCAGCTGGTGCACACCATGCAGGATTTTGCAGATGCCATTGCCGAGATGCGCGTCCGCGGTGCCCCACTGATTGGCGCCACCGCCGCCTACGGCATGGCACTGGCCATGGCGCAGGACTCGTCGGACGCGAACATGCAAACAGCCATTGCATTTCTTGAGAAAACACGTCCGACAGCTATTAATCTGCGCTGGGCACTGCACCGCTGTAGAGACCACTTGACGCCGAAGCCCACTACAGAAAGAGCACAGGCAGCCCTGCAACTCGCACATGAAATTGCCGATGAAGATGTAGAAATCAATCGCAACATCGGCGTGCATGGTCTTGAAATTATTCGAGAGATTGCTGCAAAAAAACCGGCTGGCGAACCGGTCCAGCTGCTGACCCACTGCAACGCAGGCTGGCTTGCGACCGTTGACTGGGGCACGGCAACCAGCCCCATGTTTCATGCACATGACGCCGGCATCAACCTGCACGTATGGGTCGATGAAACACGACCACGCAACCAGGGAGCACTAACCGCATGGGAGCTCGGCAGCCACGGCGTACCTCACACCTACATCACCGATAATGCCGGCGGGCACTTAATGCAACACGGTCAGGTAGACATGGTACTGGTTGGTACCGACAGAACCACAAGACGTGGCGACGTTTGCAACAAGATCGGTACCTATCTAAAAGCGCTGGCTGCGAAAGACAACGACGTACCGTTCTATGTGGCACTGCCCTCACCTACTGTAGACTGGACAGTCAGTGACGGAGTGGCAGAAATTCCGATAGAACAGCGCAACACACATGAGACCACACATATACAAGGCAAAACACAGCGCGGTGACATTGAGTTCGTGCAGGTATCACCCGACGGGTCACCCGCAGGAAACCCGGCCTTTGATGTCACCCCGAATCACCTTGTCACCGGCCTCATCACAGAACGCGGCATCTGCGCTGCCAGTGAAGATGCACTGACCGGGCTCTTTACCGAATTCAAGTAACACGCGGAGCAAGCCGTATTGGCCGACGGTGCACTAAACCGAACCAGCAAGAGCACACCGGAACCCGCTCGCGCAGTGCAGCGCGATGACGCACCGCTAATAGAAGCAGCGTGGCTCTACTATCACGAAGGACTCAACCAAAACGACATCGCCACCCAATTGCAGATCAGCCGTGCATCTGTCGTCAATTACCTGAGCGAAGCAAGAAAGCGGGGCTGGGTACGGGTGTATTTAAACAGTGAGGTATTCCAGACCCACGCACTGTCAGAGGCCCTGTGTGAAACCTACGGCCTGAAGGAAGCACTGGTGGTGCCGGATGGCCCGGCTGACGCCAGCACAGATATTGCCAGAGTAACCCGCGCCACAGCGGACTGGTTGCCGCGCCTGCTGCAGCCAGGAGACAACCTCGGGGTGTCATGGGGTGAAACCATCTACATGCTGGCACAGCAAATGACGCTGCACCCGGTTAACGACCTGACAGTTGTACAGCTGGTCGGCTCAAGACCGTCAGCACCCGGCTTCGCTGCAGAAGCCTGCACCACGCTGCTGGCGCAAAAGCTCAACGGTCATTGTATCAACCTGCATGTACCACTGCTGCTTTCCAATAAAAAAGTCCGAGATACCATTTGTGCGGAACCGGTGGTATCCGATCAACTAACGGCACTCGCCACCTGCAATAAAACCCTGTTCGCCTGCGGCACCTGCGTGCCGGACGCGCATGTGGTTCACACCGGATTAATGGATGCGAAAAAACTAAAAAAATACACCACACAGGGTGCTGTGGGTGTCATCTGCGGCCGCTTGATCGATGCAAACGGCCAGCCTGTTGTATCAGATTCAGAGGAACGCATGATCGGCGTCACCCTCGACCAGATGCGCGATAAAGAACTGTCACTCCTCGTTGCCTGCGGCCCGGGCCGGGCTGTGTCAGCGCACGCCGCTATAGTCGGGGGGTATACAACGCATCTGGCCACCAGTACGAGCATTGCACGCGCGCTGATTGAGATGAGTGGTTAGCCTGAAGGCAAAATTTCAGTTATTACCGTTTGTTGGCCATGTGGAATCCACAGCTACTTCTCTGCGATGATATAGGCAATCCAGCAATCGTGGTCGAACACTTCACGAGTCTCTTTAAACTCATCCAGCGCCTCGTCGTTCTTATCAAACTGCTGAACATAGAAACGCACTTTGCTAAAACCCGCGTCGAGCAGGACGTCTTCTATTTCCCGACCACCCCACAGGCGCCAGTTGTAGCTAAACGCTTTGTCCATGCGTGATTTGTCGGGGAAGCGAAAGTGGATATAGCAGAACATTTCCTGCGTGACTGCGTTGAATCGATTTTGATCCCACAGATAGGTGAAGCCGTCGAGCTTGTGCTTTTCGACCTGAGTGGTGTGTGCCTCTGACCCGCCATAAGCGTCCAGAAACAGTATGCCTTCATCGTTCAGTGATCGGTATACCGCACCGAAGTAGTCGAGCAGTTCTTTGCGCTTTTGGAAAATCCAGTAGCTGAAGTTAAATGCCAGACAGACGTCAACCTGTGGCGTCTTTGCGGTTCGTACATCACCCTCGATCAGTTCGACGCGCGAGCGCTGCTTGGGCTTGAGCTTACGCAGGTTGTGCTTTTGCCCCCACTCCAGCACCTCGGTGTCGTAGTCGACGCCCCAGGCGCGTTTGTCAGCTCCACGTTTGGTCCATGCGCAGGCGGTTCTGGCGGTGCCGCAGAAGTCTTCCCGCAGCGTGACCGGCTTGCGACCACGGATCTCCTTGTAGGTGTCCTGTACGAAGTCGAGTTCAAACTCGGAATCCTGTACTGACTCCTGGTAGAGATGGTGGCGGTCTGCCACCTCGGCCATCTTCGGCTTGTTGTTCTTAGCCTGTTTGGCAACCTTCTTCTTTTTGTTCTTACGAGCCAATGCGATAATCCCCGGCGCTAATCAGCGTTTGATACCAACGCCCTTGTTGAGCAGATAAAGTGCAATAGCACCTAACAATAGTATAAATATTCCGATAACGACAAACGACCAGACGATATTGAAGTCCGATGTACCCAGAATGCCGTAGCGAAAACCGTTAATCATGTACAGCACCGGATTGACCATCGACACTGCCTGCCAAAAATCCGGTAGCAGCTTTACGCTGTAGAAGATGCCACCGAGGTAGGTCAGTGGTGCCAGCACAAAGTTGGGAATGATGGAAATGTCATCAAAACCCTTGGCAAAAATCGAGTTGATGATGCCGCCAATGGAAAACAGCACGGAAGTCATTACCACAATCAGCACGGTTATCACCGGGTTTTCTATCGTCAGCGGAGTAAAAAACAACGACACCGCCGCCACCAGTGCCCCGACGATCAAACCGCGGCACACACCGCCGATGATATAGCCCGCGAGGATAACAACGTTGTGCACTGGTGCCACCAGCACTTCCTCGATGTGCGACTGAAACTTTGCACTAAAAAATGACGACACCGAGTTGCCGTAAGAATTGGTGATCACAGCCATCATAATAATACCGGGCACGATGAAGTCGATGTAGCGGTGGCCGTCCATTTCCCCGACTCGTGTGCCGATCAGTGTGCCGAAGATCATCATATACAGCACAGCGCTAACCGCCGGTGGCACAATGGTCTGCACCCAGATACGCATAAAGCGGCGGATTTCTCTTACGACGATGGTCTTAAACGCGACCAGATTTACTGCAGCAATGGATGTCATCAGGCTGCGGCCTCGCTGTCAGCATTTGCACCAGCATCGCTATTACCCACCAGTCTGAGAAAGAACTCCTCCAGTCGATTCGATTTATTGCGCAGGCTGACCACTTCTATGTGCTGGCTTTGTAACTGCTGAAACAACCCGTTCATGCTTTGACCGATTGGCACCTCGACATCGAGACGCGTGCCTTCCGCACGCACCACGTTGTAACCATCGAGCGCTGGCGACCCGGACAGCGGCTGACGCAGGTCGAGTACGAAAGACTGTACCATTGAACGACTCAGCAACTCGCTCACCTGCCCCTGCTCGATGATCTCACCGTGGTCGATAATCGCCACGTTGCGACACAGGGATTCGGCCTCTTCGAGGTAATGCGTGGTTAGAATAATAGTGGTGCCCTGACGGTTTATTTCTTCCAGAAAACTCCACATCGAGCGACGTATCTCGATATCGACACCGGCGGTTGGCTCGTCGAGTATCAGCAGCTTTGGTTGATGTACCAGCGCGCGTGCAATCATTAAGCGACGCTTCATGCCACCGGAAAGTTCTCTGGCCGTGGCATTACGCTTTTCCCATAGATCCAGAAGCTTCAGGTACTCTTCACCGCGCGTGGCCGCAGTGCTGCGATCAATGCCGTAATAGCCGGCCTGGGTAATCAGGATATTGCGCGGCGATTCAAATACATTAAAGTTGATTTCCTGGGGCACCACACCGATGTTCAGCTTGCACTGATTGCGCTCGCGCTCAAGGTCATGGCCAAACACTTTGACTGCACCGCCACTGGCATTAACCAGTGAACAGATGATACCAATCGCGGTTGATTTACCAGCGCCATTCGGCCCCAGCAGCGCGAAGAAATCACCCTGCTCCACGCTCAAATTGATATCTTTCAGTGCCTGATGACCGTTGTCATAGGTTTTGGTCAGGCCGTTTATTTCAAGTGCATTCACGTGGTGATATCCGGTTAATGCGCAACATGCGCAATACCTTCGTTGTAAAACTCAATTGGATTAGAACCAAAAGGGCAAAAGGGAGTGCATGGCCGGCGTACCGGCGGTGCAACACGGTTACAGCGGACGTGCGTCGACCCACAACTGCCGCCGCTGATCAGCGTCAGCGCCAGCCACTGTTGTCAATCGAACACCAGTCGCGATAGTGCGTCGCGTATGCCATCCGGAATTCTGATCGGTTGTTCGGTCTTGCTGTCGACAAACACATCCGTGAAATACCCGGTGGCACTGACTTCGTCGCTGCCACTGACAAACATACCCACTTCATAGCGCACACTGGAGTTGCCGAGCTTGCCAATCCGCAGACCGGTATCGACGATGTCGGGATATTTGACCGGCTTAATGTAGCGACACATATTCTCAACGGAAAAACACTGCACCCCGTAGGAAGGCAAATCGAGCTTTGTTTCCACTTCTATATAGCCCATGATCACCGACTCAAAAAACGTCAGATACTTCGCGTTGTTTACATGGCCGTACTGATCGTTGTCGGACCAGCGCGTCGGGATGGTCAGAAAGTGTTTAAAGTTGGCGCGTGTCTCGGTGCGATCAAGCGGGAATTCTGTCATCGTCAATCTTCGTCCAGTGGTGGGCGGTTACTTTGCCAGAGTACTTCTCCGGCACCTTCCTCGCGGGCCAGGTAGCGCGCCATCACGAAAAGCAGATCCGACAGCCGGTTCAGGTACACGACGCTCTGCGGCGGAAGTTCTTCTTCGTTACCGAGCGAGATCACACAGCGCTCAGCCCGCCGACAGACGGTACGCGCGAGATGACAGTGCGCAGCCGACAGGCAACCACCCGGCAGAATAAAATCTTTCAGCGCAGGCAGCGGTTCGTTAAAGCGGTCGAGTTGGCGTTCCAGCCAGTTGATGTGCTGTTCGCCAAGCGCCACATGCCCGGGAATACAGAGCTCACCGCCCAGATCGAACAGGTGGTGCTGCACTTCGGACAGCACCTTGTTGATGTCAGCCACACCGGAATGCGCCAGTACCATTCCGATGACGCTGTTCAGCTCATCCGTGGTACCGTAGGCCGTCACGCGCAGGCTGTCTTTCGCCACCCGCGTGCCGTCACCGAGACCGGTTTCGCCTTTATCGCCGGTGCGAGTATAAATTTTTGTCAGACGGTTTCCCAAAACAGTGTGCACTCGCTAAAGTTAGGCATGAAAAGGGCGTATGCAGAGTTCTGATGCGCCAGTGTGTAACACCGCTATTGGGTTACATCGCCGGCTGCGTTGCCTGATACGCGGTCGGCCGTGGTCAGCCCGCTATTGTGACAGAATCCGCTGCTGCTGGCACGGTTTGCGAGTCGCCCAAAAACAGATCCTGCCCGCCCGGAGAGCAACCCGGGTGAACATGTGTACCCTTCAGCCAGTCAAACACTGAAGCCACCGAGCATCTACTGAAGCCAAAGAGCATTGCTGTGACCGTGAACCCCAAGTTGAGTCAAATCGCATGAGCTATCGCACACCAGCCAGCCGCTGGCCAATGGCGGTACTCTGCGCCACGTTTGCACTCGCACAACTGTGGCTGCCGGCTCATGGTGCAGGAGAGCATAGTGATGCCACAGCGTCAGGGCCAACCGGCCGGCTGATTATTAAATATCGCCAGAGCGACAGTGCGCCCGGGTTTATCACCAGGGCGCCCGGTGTGTTTGATCGCGCAAAGTGGCGCGCCAGGCAAGGACTGGTAATCAACCGCGAACTGTCCGGCAGGCAGGAGCTGGTGACACCCTGGAATAAGCGTTATTCAGCCGCAGATACCACAACCGCTGATAACACGGGTCGCGTTGCCGACGCGCACCAGCTGAGTAACGGTCTTGGCGCCACTGCCGCGCCGGGCAACATTGAGTATATCTCTCCGGAATACACCCGCCAGCCGCGCCTGGCACCCAACGACCCCTTGTATACCGGCAGTCTGATTCAGGGCAGCCAGTCATACCTATACGACGGCACCTACAGCGCTCGCGCGCCCGGCGCCTGGGACATCAGCACCGGCAGCGAAACCTCAGTCATTGCAATTGTTGATACCGGCGTGCTGCCCGAGCACCCGGAGCTGGTCGGTCGCTCCGTAAGCGACCTGGGCTACGATTTCGTGTCCGCGAATGACCCCGGCGACTTTACCAACGCTAACGACGGCGACGGCAGAGACGCCGACCCGACTGATCCGGGCGACTTTTGCGCTGGCGACCCCAGCAGCTGGCATGGCACCGAAATCGCCAGTGTTGCCGGCGCCCTGAGCAACGACGGGCAAGGCATGGCCGGTATCGACTGGAATGCCAGATTACTGCACGCGCGCGCACTCGGCCGCTGCGGCGGCACCGATGCCGACATTATCGACGCGGTGCGATGGAGCGCCGGTATCGACGTGCCGGGTGTGCCGAGCAACCCGACGCCTGCCCGCGTCATCAACCTGAGTATCGGTGGCCCTACCCCGTGCACCAGTGCCTGGCAGGACGTGATTGATGAGCTCAACGCCCTTGATGCAGTCATGGTTATCGCCGCTGGCAACGAGGGCATGAATGCACTGCGCTCGTCCCCGGCGAACTGCGCAGATGTCATTACGGTCGGCTGGAGTGATCAGCTGGGCGGTGTCGATGACGAGTTCGCGAACTACGGCATCAAGGTAACCGTCGCTGCACCCGGCGGGGATATCATCGTCGCCACCAACAACGGATTCACTGGCTACAACGAGTCAGGCAACACCCATCGGCGCCAAAATGGCAGCAGCCTGTCAGCTGCAATGATCAGCGGCACCGTTAGCCTGATGCACAGCCTGAACCCCAATCTGACCAGCGCCGAGGTACGCGCAGCACTGCAAAGTAGTGCCACGCCGTTTGCACAAACCGGTAAGTGCAGCACCTTCTACTGCGGCACCGGCGTGCTCAACATGACACGTGCACTGACCATGGTGCGCGATAACACGTACAACCCCGAGCGCAATCAGGAGCGTGATCTGTTTCAGGCAACCTCTGCCGAGCTGCCATTAAACGTGCAGACCGAAAGCAGCCTGAACGGCTACCGGGACATCCGCTACCACCGTATCGATGTGCCAGTAGCAGGATTACTCACCGTCTCATCCTCGTCTGAACACGATTTGTTTGGTTATCTGCTCGACGAGCGATTTAGCGTACTGTCCGTCAATAACAACAGCGGCGAAGGTCTTCAGTTTCGCGTGGCAAGCACCGTTGACGCCGGACGCTACTACGTGGCAGTCGAACGCAGCGCCAGTCAGCCGCAGGATGGCGCCATTCCACTAAGCCTGTTCGCGGAAGTGGCGACCGACCAGCCAGACCCGTTCGCATTCGAGGCGATTGAAAACGCACCACAGAACGCCACCGTCACCTCTAATACCATCACCATCAGTGGTCTGGCATTTCCGGCACTGCTGACAGTGAGTGATGGCTTTTACTCACTCAATGGCGGTGCGCTGTCGAATCAGCAGGCAATGGTTGAGAACGGCGACGAACTGTTTGTTGCGGTGCGCACTGGCGGCGTCGGTGAATCAACCTCAGCCGCGGAGTTATCTGTAGGGGCTTTCAGCGCAGGCTTTGTGGTTACAACCACTGATGCACCGGTTCAGATTGACCGCACGATCGCGTCAGGCGGTGGCTGCACCGTGTCGAACGGTATGGTTGACCACACTCTGTTAACGTTATTATTGACAGCGTTTGCGATACTCTGGTTGCGTCGCAAAAAAACCGTTGTCAGCCAATTGTTGTAAACACACGTTACCAGCCGTGCAGGCCACTACACCCCGCAGTTGCCGCCTGCGTTCAGATGCAGCGATTCCGGAGCTGATTTTTGGTAAAGTAGCGCGAGCGTCAGCAGTGGCTCAACGACACACAGGCCGAACAGAATACAATGACCAGTAAATTTACAGGCACCGATACCTATATCTCGACGGAAGACTTAACACTCGCCGTCAATGCCGCCATGACACTCGGCAGACCGCTGCTGATCAAGGGCGAACCCGGTACCGGTAAAACACAGTTGGCCGAAGAGGTGGCACGCGCTGTTGATGCCCCGCTCTATCGCTGGCACATTAAATCAACCACCAAAGCACAGCAGGGTCTATACGAGTACGATGCCGTATCGCGCCTGCGTGACTCTCAGCTCGGCGATGACAAGGTCCACGATATCTCGAACTACATCGTCAAGGGCAAACTGTGGGAAGCCTTCACGCACGATAAAACCGCCGTATTGCTGATCGACGAAATCGACAAAGCAGACATCGAGTTTCCAAACGATCTACTACTTGAACTCGACAAGATGGAATTTCACGTTTACGAAACCAAAGAGACCATCGTCGCCAAGCACCGGCCGCTTGTGATCATCACCAGCAACAACGAAAAAGAGTTGCCCGATGCATTTCTGCGCCGCTGCTTTTTTCACTACATCCGCTTCCCCGACACGGAAACCATGACGCAGATCGTTGGTGTGCATTACCCGGATCTGAAAAAGAATCTGCTCGACGCAGCGCTCAAAGTGTTCTTTGAAATACGCGAAGTACCCGGCTTAAAAAAGAAGCCGTCAACGTCAGAGCTGCTCGACTGGATAAAACTATTGCTGGCCGAAGATATTCCTGCAGATGAGCTTCAATCGGCTGAACCCAATTCAATCATACCCAAACTGCACGGCGCCCTGTTAAAGAACGAGCAGGATGTCCATCTGTTTGAGCGGCTGGTGTTTCTCAACCGTCGCAAGCAACAGTAACGCATCATGTTAGTCGATCTGTTGTTCCGACTGCGCAAGGCCAGCGTACCGGTATCAATTACCGAATACCTCGCCATGCTCGACGGCCTCAACGCCGGTGTCACCAACTACAGCGTCGACGAGTTTTACCACTTTGCACGCATGGCGCTGGTCAAGGACGAGCGCCACTTCGATCGCTTTGACCAGGTATTCGGCGACTACATCAACGGCATTCAGAGCGCCTTCGACAAAGTCATTGGCGATATCCCCGAAGAGTGGTTGCGGGCCGAAGCCGAGCGATTATTCAGCGAGGAAGAAAAACAAA
This sequence comes from uncultured Granulosicoccaceae bacterium, assembly GCA_964389335.1. Lineage (GTDB taxonomy): Bacteria > Pseudomonadota > Gammaproteobacteria > Granulosicoccales > Granulosicoccaceae. The sequence goes on along the minus strand of CAYMFQ010000029.1, from coordinate 14,518 downwards.
AAATAGAAGAGCTCGGTGGCTGGGAAGAAATTATGAAAACCCTGCAGGAGCGCATGGAGGAACAAAAAAAACGCCACGAGGGCGGCAGCAAATGGATAGGCACTGGCGGCACTTCCCCCTATGGCGCCAATGGCTATAACCCGGCCGGTGTTCGCATTGGGCAAAAGGCCGGGCGGCAGGGTCGTGCATTAAAAGTCTGGGACAAGCGCGAGTACCGCAACCTGGATGATCAGCGCGAACTTGGCACGCGCAACTTTAAAATGGCGCTGCGTAAGCTCAGACGCTTCGCTCGTGAGGGTGCGCAGGACAAGCTTGACCTCGACAACACCATCACCTCCACTGCTCGCAACGCTGGTTTGCTCGATATCAAAATGATGGCCGAACGACGCAACGCCATTAAAGTATTGCTGTTGTTCGATGTTGGCGGCTCAATGGACTATCACGTTCAGGTGAGTGAATCTCTGTTTTCTGCCGCGCGCGGGGAGTTTAAACACCTTGAGTACTACTATTTCCACAACTTTCTGTACGAGAGGCTGTGGAAAGATAATCGTCGCCGACACACTGAAGTGATTCCCACGGTGGAATTTTTGCGCACCTACCACGCGGACTACCGCATCATTTTCGTCGGTGATGCGACCATGAGCCCGTTCGAAATCAGCACCCCCGGCGGCAGCGTCGAACACTGGAACGAGGAAGCCGGCAGCACCTGGATACAGCGGGTCCTCGAACACTTTCCGCATGCTGTGTGGCTCAACCCGGAACCGCAGTCACACTGGAATCGTGTGCCATCTATCAAACTTACCTATGAACTCATGAATGAACGCATGTTCCCGCTGACTGTCGCTGGCATAGGTGATGCCATCAAGCAGTTGCAGAAGCGGCACTAAGCGGGGCGCACCGACCCACTTCCACGATCAATCTCAAAACTGATTAGCTGCGGGTAGAGCAAAGCATTTTTTATTTCTGCGGTGCCGCCCCGCCAAGCTTGTTTGATTGTTCGAGGGCAAAGATTTATATTGATAGCTGAACACTGCTGGCACAGGACGCTGGCCATTTCGCGAGGAAACCCGTATGTGTCAGATGTTTGCTGGTCAGGAACCGGAGAACTACGAGTACCAGTCGCGTTCGCTGCGACTGAACGGCCAGTCGACCAGTCTGCGGCTGGAAAAAAAATTCTGGCGTGTGCTGGACGAAATCGCCCGTTCTGAAGATACCTCAACGCCGCTGTTTATATCGCAACTACACGGAGAAGTAGTCGCATTGCATGGCGAGGCCAGAAATTTCTCATCCCTGTTGCGCTGTGCCTGCCTCGTGTACCTGGAAAAACGCCAGCAGAGCGTAGAGACGGACACAAATACAAAAACAGAAATCGGCAAAGATAACCAGAGCACCGGACACTTAAACCCTGCCGCCGAACTGGCTGCTGTCTGACGCCGCACGATACCTCTGGTTGTGCTGCAATAACAGACCTAAGTGTCCGGACCGCGCACGCACTTCCGCTTTGCCGAATTTTCACACGGCGATCCGCACGTCGTAACCAAAGCTACCTGACATCTGCTGCCAGGCCGATTTTCCACTCATATTGGGTCGATAGCTGCTCACGCTGAAAGTCAGCTCAACAACCAAAACTACCGTCCCCCCCTGTACAACCCCGCCATTATCACCCGTGATCCACTCAAAAGGTGGTACACCGATACCACCTCAGCTTTGCGCCTGGAATCTACACTGGCGAAAACACACAGGAGATCGGCCGTGGCCAAAGCGATACATTCGATGATCCGGGTTCTTGACGAGCAAAAGTCCGTTGACTTTTACCACAATGCATTTGGACTGAATGTCGCCGACCGATTGGACTTCGACAGTTTTACATTGGTGTATTTGAGCAACGCTGAAAGCACCTTCGAGCTGGAACTAACGATCAACAAAGACCAGACCGAGCCCTATGACCTCGGCTCCGGATACGGTCACTTCGCGGTTAGCGTCGACAACCTCGAAACCGAACACGAAAAAATGAACCGCCATGGTTATTCACCGCGCAAGATAGTCGAGTTCGAACTCGAAGGTAACCTGCTGGCGAAGTTCTTTTTTGTCACAGATCCGGACGGCTATGAAATAGAAGTACTGCAACGACACGGTCGTTTCATTTAGTTGCCCACACCAACTTAAGATTTCAAAACCCTGGTGCCCGTTTTAACCAGGTCAACAGCCCAACCGTTTATCTACTCTCACCGGCTGTTGTGCATGCAACGAACGCTACGGAACCTGACCGTACCGTTCGCGACAGTTGCCATTCACTGCACATACAACGCAGGCATACAGAGCAGCACCACGGATGACGAAGTGCAACATGGCGTCATACGTAGTATCAGGCACGACGTGCAGTGACAGGCGTCGGAAACACGGGGGACAGCAAAGCAACCAGCAGCAGCATCGCAACAGGATAAGTACCCGCGAATGGAATTAAACAGTTGCTAAAGCTGTAACCAGTTCCACAATCAACCGGAGGAAGTATCAATGAAAAATGAAATACCCGCTATTCCTGTTGCAGCACCACTCGTTAACAGAGCAGGTGTTGGCACAAGAGCAGGCGAGCTCTACAAACTAACACGACGACAGTTGCTGGCCAGAGGACTTGCTCTCGGCAGTGGACTGGTCGTCGGATCATCGTTTATAGCAGGCGGCAATGCGGCATGGGCCATGGAAGTCAAGGCAATCAGCCCTGAGTCTATGGCGACACTGGTTCAGATGGCGAGAGACGTTTACCCGCACGATCGCTTTAGTGACGCCATCTATGCCGCGGCTGTAAAAGGCCATGATGATACCGCTGCCGGTGATGCCGACTTTCTTGCCATGATTGAAGACGGTGTAAAACAACTCGACACGCTTGCAGCAGATAACGGCAATAGCAGCTATGTCGGCACTGGCTGGGAAGCAGACCGTGTTGCCATTCTTAAATCCATTGAAGGAGAACCATTCTTTCAAACCATCCGCGGCGGTCTGGTCGTCGGTCTTTACAATCAACCGGAAGTCTGGGGTTTACTCGGCTACGAAGGTTCATCATTTGAAAAAGGGGGTTATCTGGCGCGCGGCTTCGACGACATTGCGTGGCTGTAAAACCCGGTTATCGCCGCACGTCCTGCAACAGCGTGCAGCAATAACAACCAAAGCCGGCACCTGCCTGGCTTTATTCAAATGATGTAAAGATCAAATTTAACGGAGATTACCATGTCAGCTCCATACGAACTCAACGACGACAGTGTAGTAGTTGTAATCGGTACCGGTGCCGGTGGCGGCACACTGGCCAACGAACTCGCACAAAAAGGCATCAGCGTAGTTGCGCTGGAAGCCGGTGGCAGGCACTTGCCACCCGACTATATCAACGACGAATGGGCAAGCTTCGGTCAACTTGCCTGGACCGATATGCGCACCACCTCCGGCGACTGGCGTGTCGCTACCGACTTTCCCAACTTACCCGCATGGATTGTTAAAGCAGTAGGCGGCTCCACCACTCACTGGGCGGGGGCGTCACTACGCCTGCAGGATCACGAATTTCGCGTACTGACAGAGTACGGCGCAATTGACGGTGCCAGCCTGATGGACTGGCCTATCACACTGAAAGACCTTGAGCCTTACTACGACAAAGCCGAAAACAAAATGGGCGTTACGCGCACCAATGGCATTCCAGGTCTGCCGGGCAACAACAACTTCAAGGTGATGAAAGCCGGTGCAGACAAGCTGGGTTATAAAGATTGTCATACCGGTCGCATGGCGATCAACTCACAACCACGCGACGGTCGCACCTCGTGCCAGCAACTCGGCTTCTGCTTTCAGGGATGCAAGATGGGCGCTAAGTGGTCAACCGCTTATACGGAAATACCAGCGGGTGAAGCAACAGGTAATCTGGAAGTTCGCGAGCACGCCCATGTGCTCAAGATTGAACACGATGACAGCGGTAAAATATCCGGTGTGCTGTACGCTGACAAAGACGGCAACCAGCATCTGCAAAAATGCAGAGTCGCCTGTGTAGCAGGTAATTCAATTGAAAGCCCGCGCCTGTTACTCAACTCTGCGTCATCGATGTTCCCTGATGGTCTGGCCAACTCGTCCGGTCAGGTTGGTAAAAACTATATGCGCCACATGACAGGCTCCGTGTATGCTGCGTTTGATAAACCGGTAAACATGTACCGCGGCACCACCATGGCCGGCATCATCACCGACGAGTCCGTACACGATCCATCCCGCGGCTTTGCCGGTGGCTATGAAATGGAAACCCTGTCGATCGGGGTACCGTTTATGGCAGCCTTCCTTAACCCGGGAGCCTGGGGTCGCGAGTTCAGCGCCGCCATGGACAGCTATGAAAACATGGCAGGTATGTGGCTGGTAGGTGAAGACATGCCACAGGAAAGCAACGGCATAACACTGTCGGAAGAAAAGGATCAGTTTGGCATGGCCGCGGCCAATGTCCACTTCGATGATCACCCCAATGACGTTGCCATGCGTAACCACGCTTACCAGCAGGGAATGGCGTTGTACGATTCAGTGGGTGCAACACAAACGTATCCCACCCCGCCCTACCCGTCAACGCATAACCTCGGCACCAATCGCATGAGCGCTGATGCCGCTGACGGTGTGGTAAACGGCTTTGGTCAAAGCCACGATATCAGTAATCTGTTTGTCTCTGACGGCAGTGTATTCACCACGGGGGCTGCAGAAAACCCGACGCTGACTATTGTGACACTGGCTATACGTCAGGCGGACTACATCGCCGAGCAGATGAACGCCGATGCGATCTGACGCGCAGGTGTCATAGCACTGCGTACCCGATCTGCTGCAGGCATTGCCTGCAGCAGATCAAGATTAAATCTCCTGACCAGGCTCGTGTATCAGCCGGTACTGCTCCGGCCACATATCACGTGGCAATCCGCCGCGCTCCTGAATCCACGGGTGGATCTCAACCGCCTGGCGCAACAAATCAAATGCAGCGCTGTGTCGGTTTTGAAGGCGCAGCACATGGTACATACCGGACAGTGCACCAAAGTGCCACGGTTTCTTTTGCAGTGTAACTTCAAGATCGGCCAGAGCACCGTCGAAATCTTCACGCAGGAATCGAACAAACGCGCGCTGATTGTAGCCTTCAGCATAACCGGGCTCGGCGGCTACCAGTTCGTCAAACAACTGTTCTGCCGCTTCGTAGTCATAGGATTCGCGCCGTTCGCGGCCTTTATCAAGTAACTGGCGCGCAGCAGTCGTTGGCGACTCGTTAAACCAGTACTCCCACAGGTGAGATTCTATTTTGCGCCCGTCTGCTTCGCGTTCCGCTACGGCAAGCTGCTGCAGAAGCTCGGCCTCTATCGCATCCGGTACAGCTGGCGCATCCGGGGCAGCTGGTGTTTCTTCGGCGTGCAACTGTGTAACAGAAAGAAACTGCAATAGCAGCATAATCGTGAACAGGCCCGCTACACGCAGGCACACAGTATTACAACGCATTGTGACGGACTCCGGCTGGTACGATGCTATCAGGCCGCTTCAAACACAGCAGCGATACCCTGACCACCACCGATACACATGGTCTCGATACCGTACTTTGCATTGCGGCGTTGCATTTCGTACATCAGGTTGGCAAGTATTCTGACACCGGTCGCACCAATGGGATGGCCGAGGGAAATACCCGAGCCATTAACATTCAGTTTGTCGCGCTCGTCCCAGCCCCAGCCTTTAAGCACTGCCAAAACCTGCGGTGCAAACGCTTCGTTCAGTTCGACCAGATCAATGTCGTTCCAGCTCAGACCAGTGCGGGCGAACAATCGTTCAACCGCCGGTACAGGACCAATACCCATGCGCGAAGGATCACAGCCAGCGGCGGCCCAGCCATGCAGAAAGCCCAGTGGCTGCAGGCCAAGTTCATCGAGTTGATCTTCCGCCACAACCAGACATGCCGCTGCCGCATCATTCTGTTGACTGGCGTTACCGGCAGTCACGACACCACCTTCTATAGGCTTGAGCGCGGCCATGCTTTCCATTGATGCATCGGGCCTGACACCTTCGTCCTGATCAACAACCAGCGGGTCACCACGACGCTGCGGCACATTAACCGGCACCAACTCTTCAGCAAACTTGCCGTCGGCCCACGCTGCTGCAGCGCGCTGGTGACTCATCACTGCGTATTCATCACAGGCTTCGCGGCTGATACCGTAATCACTGGCGAGGTTCTCGGCGGTTTCGATCATGCCGCTGATGACACCAAAGCGTTCAATCGGTTGTGACATCACGCGGCCGCGGCTAAGTCTGTCGTGCAGGGTACCATTGCCCATACGCACACCGCGACGCATCTCGGTACTATAGAACTCGACGTTACTCATACTTTCCGCACCACCCGCCACCACCACATCGGCAACGCCGGTTTGAATCATCATCACCGCGTTTATAACCGCCTGCAAACCACTGCCACAGCGACGGTCCACCTGAACACCCGGCACAGATTCCGGCAACCCTGCAGCCAGTGCCGACCAGCGCCCGATACAAGGAGCCTCACCATTGGCATAACCCTGCGCAAATACCACATCATCAATGCGCTCAGGATCGATGGCCGTCCGTTCCATCAGTGCTCTGATGGCAATCGCACCGAGTTCACCGGCCGGAATGCTGCTCAGTCCACCGAGAAACCGGCCCACCGGTGTACGCACCGGGCAGACGATTGCGGCGCGGCGAAGTGTATTGGCTGCCATGTGTAGTGTCCTCCGAGTTAAACCGGGTCCCAGTCTATCAGGGTCGGGCTGCGATCCTGTCCGTAAAAGTCATTCTTAAACGCCGGTACCAGATCACTGGCGATGGTCTCTGGGGTCCAGCCTTCAGAGCGATGCATTGAACGAATAGGTCTTGGTTTGGAAAAGAGGTAGATTTCATTTTTGCGCACCGACAGAATTTGATTAGTCACATCTTTCGACAAATCAGAAGCCAGAAACACCACCAGTGGTGCGACTTTGTCGGCACTCATGGTTTTCAGTTTTTCAACACGCTCACGCTGCTCGTCGGTATCGGTTGGAATGGAGGCAATCATGCGACTCCACGCAAACGGCGCAACACAGTTGGAACGAACACCGTAGCGCTCCATATCCAGTGCGATCGATTGCGAAAGCCCCACAATGCCAAGCTTGGCTGCCGAATAGTTGGCCTGGCCAAAGTTGCCGATTAACCCGGAAGTCGACGTAAATTGCACAAAGCTACCCGACTGTTGCTCGCGGAAGTATGGCGTTGCTGCCTTCGATACATGAAAGGCACCATTCAGATGCACATCGATCACCTGCTGCCAGTCAACCGCACTCATCTTGTGCCAGATGCGATCACGTAAAAAACCTGCGTTGTTTACCACCGCATCTATGCGCCCGAATTGCGTTACGGCGTCTTCGACGATTGAATTAGCACCAGCGGGGTCGGCAACGCTTGCTGTGTTGGCAAATGCCTCACCACCCTGCGCACGTATTTCCTCAACCACCGCTGCGGCCGGAGACTGGTTTGCACCTTCACCACTATCTGAATCTTTAGCACCATCGGCGTTGGTATCGTAGTCGTTAACCACCACACTGCCACCGGCCTGTGCTGTGGCCAGCGCAATTTCACGTCCGATACCACGTCCGGCACCGGTGACCGCAACCACTTTACCGTCGAGTGCACCCATCTGTTTCTCTCACGTTTGTGTATTTACGTATTTGTTGCTTCAGAATCCGTGTGGTTAACCTGAAGTGCCTGGCTTGTGTACTCGCGCCCCAGCGCATCAAGTGCCACGACATCCCCCGAGTCTGTCACTGCCAGCGGGTTGATTTCCAGTTCAACTAATGTGTTGTCAGCCAGATAACCATCGGTTAGTTCTGCAAGGCTTGCAGCCAGCGCTGCCAGGTCGACCACCGCACGGCCACGATGCCCGCGAAACAAGTCAGCGGATTCAAGCTTCTGCAACTGTGCTTTAATGTCGGCCGCTGTCAGTGGCAGCAAGGCTATTTGTACATCCGGGCGCAACTCCACATCAATACCACCGCGCCCGATCATCAGCATGGGACCAAACAGATCATCGCGTCGAATACCGACAATGAGTTCGTAACTGACCTTTTGCATTTCCTGCAACAACACGCCATCGCACGGTATATCGAGCTTCGCTGCCAGCGCATACATCGCACTAACCGATGCCTGAACATCCGCTGCCGTCTGAAGATTCAGTTGCACACCGCCATGGTCACTGCGGTGCGTCATGGCGCTGCTTTGCAGCTTGGCGACCAGTGGAAACTGCAGGCCGTCCAGTGCCTTATCGATAGCGGTGTCCTGTTGAACCAGACGCTGTGGTGCAAAAGCGATGTTACTCAGCGCACGTATGCGCTCAGTGGCACGATATTCCGTAAGTGTTTGCACGGTTGTATTACCGTGCACGGTACGGCTTTCACTTTCAGTTGATAACCCCTTCGCCAGTTGCAGCACGCGCGGGCGTTGCCGTGTTGCCCAGGCCACCTGCTGAAACGCCGCAGCCGCCTGTGGTATATCGGCAAACACCGGTATACCGGCTTCGTCGAGCTCGCTCAGAACCGTTGGGCTGGCGCCCAGCCAAACTACGCCTATTTGCTTGGCTGAATTGCCAAAGGCACGCTTTAGTGAGGCGACCAGTTTGTCGGCAATACTCTCAAGCAAACCGCTAAAGATAATAATCGAGTCGTGATCGTCCGACTGACCAACCAACTGTATAACGTCGTCAAATAACTGCGGATCACCGGCGACGGCAGCAGTATGGTCAAGTGGATTATTCGGGTGTATAAACGCCGGCAACACCTCGCTCAGCTTTTGCTTTGTGGCGTCTGAAAAATCTGGTGTATCCAGTCCGCGCGCTTCCAGTTCATCGGCCAGTAACACCCCGGCACCGCCAGAAATTGTAACAATGCCAACGCGGTTGCCCGCCGGTGCCGGCTGCTTGATTGCGAGCCGTGCGGTGTCAATCATGGCCGATAGTGAATCAACTCGAACGATGCCAAACTGATCAAAAAACGCCTGATAGGTTGCGTCATCTCCAGCCAGTGAACCGGTATGTGATACCGCTGCCTCCGCACCCACAGCGGAACGCCCGGCTTTGATCGCCAGTACCGGCTTACCGGCTTTGGCGGCTTTCAATACTGCATCCCGAAACGCGGCCACATCCTTGATGCTCTCGATATAGACACCAATTACATCCGTGGCATCGTCGTCGGCCAGATACGCAATACCCTGTGCCAGGTCGATACCGGCTTCGTTACCCGTCGCCATAAACTTGCTAAACCCAAGCCCCTGCCGATCAAGCATCGCCATCCAGTACGAGCCCAGCGCACCGCTTTGGGTAACAAACCCAAAGCGCCCCTGCTTTAGCGTAGAGGTATCCATGGCAGTGGAAAACGACGCAATCAATCGCGAGTGACTATCAGCACAGCCGATGCAATTGGGGCCAAGCAATAGTGCATTGTTGTCTGCACAGAGCGTTGCGAGTTGTTCCTGCGCCAGGCGCCCTTCTTCGTTTAACTCGGCATAACCAGAGCCAAACACCACAAATGCCCTGATGCCTTTGGCCAGCCCCTCGCGTACTACACCCTCCGTGAGCGCGGCGGATACCGCCACAATACAAAGCTCAACATCATCCGGAATGTCAGTTAAAGAGGGATAGGCGGTGACGCCCTGTATTTCTTTACGCTTCGGGTGCACCGGATACACGCGCCCGGGATACTGATAGCGCAGCATATAGTCGAGCGGCCGGCCACCGATTCGTACCACGTTTTCTGTTGCACCAACCAGTGCAACACTTTGCGGTGAGAAAAATGAAGTGAGATTAGTCAATGTGCAAACGTACTATTCTGTTTCTCTTACGTTGTCCTGCACATCTTCTGGCTCTGATGCAACAATGCGGTCACGCGTAACCTGCTCGCCCGGCGTAGTGAATCGCACCACACACCATAACACTGCAATGGTTCCGGCCAGCATCGATAATATAAACCAGTTGAACTCTATGACATGAAAGCGTTTGCTGCCGGCGAACCACAGCAGTGCTGTAGCGATCACCAGCAACGCCCAGTGCCACAGCTTGCCGAGAAAGATCTTACCGAGCATCAGGCATCTCCTCCGGTCGCGTTTGCGGCACCGCTTTCAGTGCCGGTGTCGCCTGCCGCAAGTCGCCTGGCGCGCATCAGACGCGGTCCCAGTACCGAAGCAGCCAGTGCAGAGCCGACTATCCAGTACACATAGCCCGGCAGCCCCCAGATGGTATCGGTTGGTGGCATCAGCATCAGCGCGGCCGCTGCAACAGCCATGAAGCGCATCGGCTGACTCAGACGTCCGCGGTACCAACCCTCAAGACCAGTGGACAATACGTACAGCCCGATCAGTGCAACGATGGTTGAAATAATAGACAGCCAGCTCGGTCCTACCAGCAACAATGACGGGTTAAATGCAAACGCAAGCGGCACCAGATACTTGGCAATACCCACTCGGGTAGATTCCACTGCTGTTGCCATAGGCCCGGTCTTGGCTATGGCCGCGGCAGCAAATGCTGCCAGTGCCACCGGTGGTGTAATGGTCGACACCACACCAAAGTAAAAGGCAAACATATGCGCGGCAATTGGCTCTATGCCGGCTTTGATCAGCGCCGGAACAATCAGCGCGGCGACGGTGATATACACCGCCGTGGTGGTAATACCCATACCGAGAATGATTGCAGAAATACCAGTCAGCGCCAGCAGTATCAACAGGCTGCCATCGGCGATGTTGATCACCTCCTGAGTGAACTTAAGCCCAAGGCCGGACACGAACACAGAACCAATAATGAGTCCTGCGCAGGCACACGCTATGGTTACCGGTACTGTTGCACGGACCCCTGACTCAAGCGCGGCCAGAACATCAACCGGACTCATACGTGTTTCAGCGCGAATAAAACTGAGGGCAAGCAGCGCCACGATACCCCAGAACGCCGACTTCATTGGCGTGTAGCCCATCAGCAAAAACGCCACCAGTACGGCAAGGGCTATAAGCAGATGCCAGCCACGCTTTAACACCTCGCCTGTCTGTGGCAGCAGCTTGCGGTCAATCTGGCCGATGTTGTTCTTCTCTGCCTCAAGGTGCACCATAAAATACACCGTGGCGAAATACAGAAACGCTGGAATGATGGCCGCGAGCACAATATTAATAAAGCGGGTCTCAAGAAACTCGGCCATGATAAACGCAGCGGCACCCATAATCGGCGGTGTTATCTGCCCACCGGACGAAGCGCAGGCTTCCACGGCGGCGGCAAACTTGGGCCGGTAACCTACTTTACGCATTAGTGGAATGGTAAAGGCACCGGTGGTCACCACGTTTGCAACCGCTGAGCCTGACACAGTACCCATAAACCCACTGGCAACCGCAGACGCCTTTGCCGGACCACCGATACGATGGCCGGTTAAAGAGACGGCAAGATCAATAAAAAACCGACCGGCACCGGAGCGAATAAGCAACGCGCCGAAAATAATGAACAACACAATATAAGTGGCGCATACATGCAGTGGTATGCCAAAAATGCCATCGCTCGACATAAACAATGTATCGATAAACTTGCCAAAGCGAACCGGCGGGCCATAGAAAAAGCCAAAAAAGTGATTGGCATAGAGCGCGTGCAAGATAAAAAAGCCGGTGATAATTACCATTGCCCAGCCCACGGCGCGGCGGGTAACTTCCAGTATCAGCAGAATCAATAAACCGCCGACGATCAAATCAGGCGTTTCTTTCTCGCCGTAGCGCAGGTGAAAGGCAGTGATGTCGTACAGTGTCCAGATTTGCACAAAAATCACATAGCCAATCAAAAGCAGATCAATGCCAAAGCCAAACTGTCGCAGTTTGTCACGGCTGTCACCCTGCGACAGCGGCTCCCACGCCGAGCGTCGAAACAAAGGGAACATACAGATGGCAAGCACCAGCATCGCGCTGAGATGCACTGTGCGAAAGGAACGTCCTTCGGGTGTGCCAAAGGCGGCAACATACAGGTGAAAAACAGCAAGACTGATGGCAACGACCGCACAGCCAAAGTACACCACATTGGCAAGCGTTAACCTACGGTCGAGTAACAACCGTTCGAGAAAACCGTTTTCATGCGCCTCCTCGTAGGTAATTTTCTCGCTGTCGTTACTCATTCGGGCCTCGCTACGTGCGACAGGGTCTATCCCAAAATAAAAAGGCCGGCCGGCATGGAAACCACGCCAGCCGGCCGGATTTCAGGACCAAAGATATCTGCGCGGACTTAACGCGCAGATATCCCGTTTGGTCGGCGACAAAGGTCTAACCAGTGACGCCAAGCTCGTCGTAGCATTTCTGCGCACCAGGATGCACCGGAATGGCAACGCCCTTAAGTGCATCTTCCTGCTTTACACGCTCCCATATGCCTTTAACCTCAACAAACTTGGCGTGGTTGGCCCACAGTGACTTGCACATGTTGTAGACGAGGTCTTCAGACAGGTCAGAATTGACGACCATATTCACGGTAATACCGAGAGTCGGAGTGTCCGCAGTGATACTTTCGTAGACGCCCGTGGGCATAACACCCGGCACAAAACCCGGGTTGTCATCGAGTATCTTCTGGTGCTTTGCCGGATCATCAATACCGATAAAACGGATGCCCGGGCTTTGCTCAAGCTCAAGGAACGATGCCTGTGGCATATTGGTCGCTGCCATAAACACATCGATATGGCCGTCCTTCATCAGCGCCACTGACTCGGTGTAGCTGACGTGATGAACGGTACCGCCGTTCTCGCGAATGCTGTCGAAGCTGATGCCGTATTCCTTCAGGATGGCCTCGGCGAACGCAGTACCGGTCCACTTGGCTTTACCGGGAGAAATATTCGCCCCCTTCATGTCCTCGAATGATTTGATGGGGCTGTCTTCCCGCACGGCTACCTGGAACATGGAGCCATACAGAGTTGCCAGGTGCATAACGTTTTTCTGTGGCTTACTGAACTTGCCAGTGCCGTTCATGCCATTTGCAGCGGTGTGTGCGTAAGAAAAGCCAATCTCGGCATCACCGTCGTTAACAGACAGGATGTTTGATATACCGCCACCGGAAGTATTGGATGTCGTTATGCCGTCGATCTCTTCGTCCATAACCTGCATGATCTTGGCACCAAGTGGATACCACGACCCGCCCGACGGTCCGGATACCATGCGTACAAACGTATCGGCACTGGCTGCGCTGGCGCTCAGCAAACCGCCAACAGCAATGGCGAGACCAATTTTTTTGGCCGTGGAAGACCGGGTAGTTTGTGGTGCCTGACGCGAAAGCGATAGATGCATCGTGGGTGTTCCTCCATTTCTCTGTCTATGTTCTTAGTCTATGAGACTTGAACAGATACATTGCCAGCACAATTTTTCAGTCGGTGATAGGCGATAAGAGCCATCACCAACCAGAACATTGTCTGGTAGCGTTTACCTGTGAAAAGGTACGATGCCACACTAACGTCAGACGACGCACGCCGTGTTGTTTGTGCGCTGCGTGCAGTGCTGTAAATCGGGACCAGTTTCCCGGCTTTCACTTACGGTTTGCCGCATTTCTGCCGGGAACCATTGTTTCCGAATACTGTTAGCGACTAACCACGACATCGGACCCTGCCAGAGCAACACCAGATTAACAGGCGTAGCCCCGGAGTAATATCGAGGTTATCACACACCAACAAGGGTTGGAAATTATGCTGGAGGGACCGGCGGACTACTCAACTTCCACTTCATAGCCCACTTCACCGGAGGCGCCGGCGCTGAGCGCACCGTCGAAGCGCCACTGCACGTCGCCACTGTAACCAGCGGTATTATCGGCAGCGGCCGGGTACAGTACCGTGCAGTTGCTGATACCGTCAGGCAGCGATGCCGGACAGCTAACCGGCTGAGCCAGTACACTGTAAGCCGGCGTGTGATCGGAGATCAGCAGTTCAGTAATTGCTCCGCCACCCGAGTTGCTGAACGCAATGTTATAGCTCAGCGTGTGCCCGGGCATTGCCTGATTGCTGGTGCTGGCTGCACCGGCCGTAGTCACATTGCGTACGGTTTTTGACATCACCAGCAACCCCGACTCAACACTCACAACCCGTGTCAGGTCCGTGATGGTCTGCTGCATCACCAGCGCATGTCCGGTGCCCGCACTGTCTTCGTAGGTCAGTGTTGCATCGATACGATAGGTGTAGGTATCACCATCGCTGACATCGGTCGGCACGAAGACCTTGCTGATCACACAAACCAGTGGTGTGGTTGCAACACCGACAGACAAACTCGACGGCACAGCAGTTTCACCGTCGTCGACGGATCCATTGCAGTTGCTGTCGAGAAACAACACCGTCTGCCAGGCGCTGTTCGGTGGCAGACTGGATTCATCAGTTAACGCAAAGGCAAGAGTGCCGCTGCTGTTCGGGGTATAGCGGTGGCTGTGGTACACCACCCCACCCGGTTCCTTGTCCGCGACACTGTCAGCCACCCATACAGGTTTGCGCACACGACCAAAGTCCAGCTT
>CAYMFQ010000028.1:36810-43613 GCA_964389335.1 uncultured Granulosicoccaceae bacterium | reverse complement strand
CGGCAGTGCTTACCGGCGGCGACGGTATACGCCAATCAATAAACCCAGTGCCAGCAGCGGCAGTGGTGCGACAGAGCCGGTGCCTGAAAAGGACAGGCTGATATCTGTGCCAAAGCTGATGCTTTCATCGTGCATGCGGCTTTCGATCGGCAGACCGGACAGATGATGTGATTCATTAGGGCCGTAAACACCGATTAGCTCATGCGTAAAGGCATCGTACACTTCGATGTAGTGGTTGTAGTAGCCACTTGGGTAACCGCTGTCGAGTTCTGCTGTTAGTGAAAAGCTGTCTGCTGAACCGCTGCCGTCAATGGTAAAGTTGCCGGTGACCGCATATTCATTCCATGGGCCACCTTCGTGCGCCAGGTACAGCACCGCATACACCGTTGTGGCGGTAAGTGAGGTGTCGAAGTCAATCGTCAAACTGAAGTTGGAGTAGTGGCCATCGTGGTCATAGTCGGTATGCAGATGCAGCACCACATCGAAAATCCATAGCAGTGGATTGTGACTGGCAATGCGGCGGTCGGTTTGTGCTGCAATGGTGTGAGTATCGCTGGTTGCTTTAAACTCAGTGGTATAGTCATGAACGGTTGTTTGCCCGTTGGCGGTAACTGTTGCCTGTCGGGCAGAAGATTGTTCCTGCGCGATTACCGGGCCTGCGCTGACGCACGCGATTATCAATGCAAGCCTCAGCATAAGGGGGATTGCCGTCAGTTGATTTGTGAAGCGAAGCACGTTGAAGGCTTGAGCTCGATTGCTATGCGGAAGGCTGTATTGATTCATGCGTATTACCTGGTGGGCACCAAAGATCCTGAGGCTATATGGCCATATTGAGCCTGAATCCGTTCTGAATCGTAAAACACTCGCCGCAGCGCCCTACACGGTCTGCGCGTGTCAGTTCCAATTAAGCAGGCTCCCTGTAGGTTGCACTGGCACATGAAAAACGGTGAAAGCGAAGAGGTAACAATGATGATACTCAAGACAATACAGCGATTTTCAGGCAACCTGACAGGGCGACTGGCTTTGGTCCTGATGGCATTGCTGTGCTACAGCAGCGCATCTGCGGTAACAGCGCCGCCGGTCAGCGAACTTGCCGCACTGAAAAGCGACACGTACGTAATCGCAACAGCTACTGCCAGTGAGCTCACCTATACAGAGAATTTCCATAACGACCCTGACGGCGAGGAACTCACCGTCAGCTACTGGTCGGAAGATGATCAGCCGCTGGCGGTAAAGCGCCTCGAATTTACTGATGGTGGTGGCATACCTGATCTCGAAATGATCGATATTCGTCGCAAGCGTGGACATCGTGTCATTCGTGACGGCAACACACTCGACGTGTCTATTTTTCGGATTGAGGCTGACGGTTCGCGCAAGCAAATCAAGTCCTACTCAGTGGAAGTGAAAGAGCCGACCATCGTTGATGCGGGTTTTCATCGCCACATTCTAAAGCACTGGGACTCACTGGCTGCTGGTAAGAGCAGGCGCGTGAATTTCCTGCGGGTGGAAAAAGGAAATTACATTCCGCTGGTGATCAAAAAGCGCACCTGCGACATCGACGACGGAGCGGTTTGCTTTCGCATTGCACTGAACAATTTTCTGCTAAAAAATCTGGTGCCGGACATCAAACTTGCCTATGACCCGGTTCAGAAACGGCTCATCCGCTATTCGGGTCTCGGACCGCTGAATAAACCAAACGGTAAAGGCATGACCGTCCAGATAGCCTACGACTACCCGCGCTAGCGTCCCTGCCTCCAAACCAACTTGCATAATCGGGCGCCACCCCGGCGCTCGTTTACCCCCGGCCATCACCCTTTGTGCTTCCTCGCGCGCTGCCTTTTTGAGTTGTTCGAGCGAGTTTTATCGCCTGAGCTGAGGTATCATTTAATCCTCACGTGGCAACTCCGTTCTTATGACTGGCTCCGGCAGATAAATTCAGATGAAACTAGTTACCCAGTTGCGTCTGGCACTATTACTAATGCTAATGCTTGGTCTGTGTGGTGCAGGCCTGCAGATGTGGAATGCGCATCAGTCGCGCACTCATATTAAGCGTATAAACCTGTCGCACACGATATACGAAGGCTACCTGGCTCTCGAAAGTCACACCTACCAGTTATTCAAACAATACGGCGACGCAATCATCATTGGCGACGTCAATCAACGTGCCAGTAAGAACGCACTGATTGACCAGATCGGCGATGACATTCGGACCATTCGCTCTCTCATCGCATCGAAAGTTGAGCTTGTTGGTGTAGAAGCAGATCACGAGCGCGAGACACTAACGACCATAGAAAGCACTGTTAGCGAGCTAATCACCCGGCTTGATCAATTCTCACCGACCGGCAGCGGGGAGTTGTCGTCCGACTGGGAACGTCTGTCGAGTCTGCTCAATGATGAAATCGATGGCAATTTTCGTGAGCTTATACGAACCGCACTGGCGGACGAGCTGATCGATGTGGAGACAACCGGCGATACTGTCGATCGTGCCATTGTGCTGCAGCAGTGGGTAACGCTGATATTTGCGCTCACTGCAATTGTTGCGGCGTGGCTGGTTGTGGCGATGCTTAACCGCCGTATCACCACACCTATCGCGACACTGGTCAATGGTGTGCGGCGTTTTGGTGAGGGGCATGACAGTTTTCGTATAGCGCTGCCAGGTCGCGACGAACTATCGGAAATTGCCAGTAGCTTTAATGTGATGGCATCCAGGGTCGAGGAAAAAAATCAGACACTGGCATCTGAGAAACAGCGTCTGCAGGAAGCTGTTGAAGAGCGCACGCAGCAACTCAGTGTTATGGTCAAGGACTTAAAGCGCATCGACACCAGTCGCAAGAACATGATCGCCGATGTCAGCCACGAACTGCGAACACCGCTAACGATAATCAAAGGCGAGGCCGACATTGCCTTGCGCGGTGCGGCCAAAGAGATATCGGCCTATCGTGAGGCGCTTGAGCGCACTCGTGAGGCAGCCAATCATACAGCGCGTCTGGTGGATGATCTGTTGTTCGTTGCAAGAACAGAGGTCGGTGAAGTCCGCCTTGAGCTGGCAGACATTGATCTGTGCGTCGTGGCGCAAGAGGCACACAGCACTTTTGGGCTGGACGCGAAGTTATCTATCAACACTCCTGTAGCGCCGACGCGGGCCGATGCCGGGCGTATTCGTCAGGCATTGATTGTACTGCTTGAGAACGCACGTCATCATGGCGGTGGTCATATTGAGCTGAAGCTCGGCACTACTGCCGGCGGGTATTATATATCCGTCGAGGACGGCGGCCCCGGTATGACGGACGAAGAAAAGGCGCAGGCGTTTGAGCGCTTCTACCGCGGTAGTAACGCAGCCCGGCGCTATGGTGACGGCGCCGGTCTGGGGCTGCCGGTTGCACAGTCCATCGCGCGTGCCCATGGTGGAACCATTACACTAAAGGACCGTCCTGGTGGTGGATTGGTTGCAGCGCTATGGCTGCCGGGCAAAATGAATGAAGCCGATCTGGAGGATGTGGCGTGAATATCCTGGTTGTAGAGGACGAACATCGGGTGGCTGACTTTATCACCAGAGGCCTGCGTGCCGAGGGCTGGATAGCCGAGCATGCCGAGAGCGGCGAGATAGCGCTCGACATACTCTCGCAGCACGAATTCGATATCGTGCTGCTCGATCTAATGCTGCCGGGGATTTCCGGTCAGGACGTGTGCCGCAAGATGCGCGCGCGCGGCATCCATACACCCATTCTGATGCTCAGTGCGCTCGATGCGGTTGAAGAGCGGGTGGCCGGGCTTAAGCTCGGTGCTGATGACTACCTCAGCAAGCCATTTGATTTTGACGAGTTGATTGCCAGAATCGAAGCACTGCGGCGACGTGAAAACGATTTTAAGTCCAGTGGTGATGGTGAGGTGCTGGAGTATGAGGCGCTTGCGCTCAACACTCGTTCATTAGTAGTTACGGTGGACAACGAAGAGATCGAACTTACTGCCAAGGAGCGCGATCTGTTGTTATTGTTGATGGCCAATCGTGGCAAGGTGTTCGCGCGGGAGAGAATATTAAATACCGTGTGGGGCTCGCAGGAAGATCCGTTAACCAACGTCATTGATGTCTACATTGGTCGCCTGCGCAAGAAGCTCGGCGACAGTGGCAAACACATCAGAACCATTCGAGGGCTGGGTTATCGCTTTGGTGAGTAGTAACCAATCGCGGCTGGGACGAAATATCGAGCTGTATCCATATTTTCGTATTACCGCGGATGGGCTGGCGTGGCTGCCGGTATTCTTTCTGTTTTTTAGTCAGTACCTGACACTGGCCGAAGTAGTGGCACTGGAAGCGGTCTACTACCTTGCCGTGGTTGTAGCAGAAGTTCCATCCGGGTATTTTTCTGATCGTTTCGGTCGCCGTCGTACTTTACTGTTGTCGAGTGCAGCGCTCATCCTGAGCTACCTGTTTTTTCTCAGTGGTGCAACGTTTTGGGTGTTCGCTATGGGGCAGGTGTTGCTGGCTGCCTCACTGGCGTTTCGGTCCGGCTCTGACACATCGTTACTGTATGAGTCGCTCACTGCACTGGATCGTGCCAGGGAGTATGGTGATCGCGAGGCGAAAGCAGGCCAGTACGGTTTTATTGCCACGGCGGTGGCAGCCCTTGCCGGTGGCCTTGCAGCAAGTGTTAACTTGTCATGGGCGTATTGGATTTCGCTTGTGACGGCGTTTGCCATGTTGTTTGTTGTACAGCAGTTTAGCGAGCCAGGTGCGCACTCTAATAACCACTCTCCACATTCCGGGCCCAGTGATATCTATGAGCCAGGTGCGGCAAGTTTCGTCAAACAGCTGCATGCCTGCCTTACGTATTTGCGTACACCATTACTGGCTATACTGTTTTTCTATTATGTTTATCTGTACGTGCTGGTACATATACCGTACGAGTTTTATCAGCCGTATCTGGCATTGCTCGACGGCGATGATCGACTTGCGGGCTTCAGTGCCCCAGTGACAGCCGGTGTCTTGTTTGCATCGACGGCCCTTGTCGGTGCACTTGCGTCGCGCTATAGCATGGTCTTAGTGCGTAGACTGGGGCTGGCCGGTTTGCTGGGTTCAGCCGCGCTGCTTGAACTGTTGATAATTGCCGGCATGGCGTTATGGCTGCATCCGGTGCTGGCACTGCTGATCGTACTGCGCAGCGGGCCTATGGCTGTGGTCACAGCACCACTGCAATCGACCATTGCGCCATTGATAAAAGACGCACATCGCGCAACGTTTTTATCTATTCGAAGTCTCGCGGGCAGATTGGCGTTTTCAATTCTGTTGACCGGATTCGCGCTGTTGATCCCGCACGGCTCTGCAATCGAGTGGGGAGCACTGTCGCTGGTTTTGCGCGTTGGCATGGCGATTGGCATCGTCGGTATTGTCGTGTTGTGGCTGTTTAACCGGCGTGTGCCGTTGCCGACTGCGGAGTAGTTTTAATGTTGAAATGCGCGACCCCGGCTTGTTTTAACGGCCGCAGATCCCATATCGCTGCAATCAGGCAAAATCGCCGCAAAAGGCAGTTGCACAGACGGCGGCAGCCAAGCGACGCTTCGCATTACCAAGCGCTGAGAACCGAGCCAGCCCGGGTTTGTTACACTGGGCACTGTACATGCAGTTAACCCCGTAAGACGCGCGCAGCCATGCTGAGACGGTGCTGAACCGTGCTGGATTCGTGCTGGATTCGTGCTGGAACCGCCCCCACTTGTATGAAAATCGAGATCGACATGACCGAGAAAAGCGCCGACGAAGCAAAGAAAGCCGACTCCGCCATTGCGAGTAAACTTTTTGACGCTCGCAAAGTCATCATTTGTGAAGAAATCAATCAAACCATGGCCAAGCGCGTCATGAGTCAATTGCTGGCGCTGGCAGAGGCGTCATCGGATCCCATTCAGCTGTTCGTCAATAGCCAGGGTGGCCACGTCGAGGCTGGCGACAGTATTCACGACGTCATTGGTTTTATAGCGCCCAAAGTTCAGGTGATTGGTACCGGTTATGTTGCCAGTGCTGGTACACATATCTTTCTGGCCGCAGAAAAGGAAGACCGCTACTGTCTGCCAAACACTCGCTTTCTGATTCACCAGCCGTCAGGCGGAGCAGGTGGCAGTGCCTCTGACATTGCCATTCAGGCGGAGCAGATCATTAAAATGCGTGAGCGACTGGCTCAGGTCATCTCGAATCGTACCGGCACCGCGATCGATCGAGTGCGGGCTGATATTGAACGAGATAAGTGGATGGACACTGCCGAAGCGATGGAATATGGCATCGTTAGTCGCATCGTATATGCAAGCAGCGATCTGGTTTAATGAGTAGCGGTACCGGCTCAGGTACCGCTCGAGTGGTTCCCGGCGCGACCGACTGCACAAAAGCGGCGCGCCGCAACTTCCCCGCAGCGTATATAACGCTATACGCTTAAGTACTTTTCCTGCACCCACGACTCCGCTGTAAACGAGTCGGTATCACCGCTCCACACAGTCGTGCCTTTTTCGATTACCGTAATGCGATCGGCCAGCTGAATTACATCGTTCAGATTCTTGTCGACGATCAGTATCGACATGCCTTCTTCCTTAAGCTCTGTCAGCGCGCTCCAGATATCCTGACGGACCAGTGGTGCCAGCCCTTCAGTTGCATCATCGAGAATCAGCAGATTTGGATTGGTCATCAGTGCGCGTCCAATTGCGAGCATCTGCTGTTCGCCGCCTGACAACAGATTTCCCATGGAACTGATGCGGCTGTCCAGCGACGGAAACATCGACAGTACGCGCTGCATGGTCCACGGGTTGTTTTTGCCCAGCCGGTT
>CAYMFQ010000028.1:17165-36710 GCA_964389335.1 uncultured Granulosicoccaceae bacterium | reverse complement strand
ATGCTGCCCTGATCCGGTTTTAGCAGCCCGGATAGTTGCGAAATGAGGGTGGTCTTGCCGGCGCCATTGGGGCCAATCAGCGCATGCGTTTCACCGGCAGTAACGGTCAGGTTAACCTGATCGGTTGCGGTTACACCGCCGAAGCGTTTGCTTAAATTCGTGACGCTTAAAATGACTTCAGACATTGTCATCTGCCCTGTCTGTTGCCTTGCCTGATGTCTTACCTGGGCTGTTGGTTGAAGTTGCGCCAGCGGCGGTCGCAGAACGCTGAAAAAGACCCAGCGGATTGCTCAGTGCACCGGCCAGTCCGCCGCGCAAAAACAAAACAGAAGCAATCAACAACAGGCCGAAGGGTAAGTGCCAGTACACCGTAAACTCTGACAGCACGTGTTCCAGTACGATAAACACCACCGCTCCAATAACCGGCCCGCATAAATAGGTGGCACCACCCAGTATCACCATGAACATCAATTCGCCGGAGCGCGTCCAGTCCATCATTTCCGGTGAGATAAACGTAGTGAAGTTGCCCAGTAAAAAGCCCGCGTAGCCGCAGATAACACCGGAGATAACAAATGCCGTCAGGCGGTAGCGATAGCAATCGACACCGATGGCGCGCATGCGCTCTTCATTAGAGCGTGCACCCTGCAGCGTCAGGCCAAAACGCGAGTTACTGATGCGATACACCAAAAACAGCACCACCAGCAACGAGCCATAGCAAAGGCCATACAGTGTTAACGGATTATCGAGATTCAGAAACGGCAGCTCCGAGCGCACATCAATGGTAAGGCCGTCGTCACCGCCATAGGTTTCAAGTGAGACAATGGCGTAGAACATCATCTGTCCAAACGCCATAGTGATCATAATAAAGTTAACCCCGCGTGTGCGCAGGGAAATGGCACCGGTAATCAGTGCGTAAACCGCGCTGACGCTCAGCGCTATGGCCAGGTGCACCAGCCCGCTATAGCTGGCGACAGCATCGAAGCCGCCGTAAGTTGCATGGTAGGCAGGTATGCCAACCGCATAGGCGCCGAGGCCAAGGTAGGCTGCGTGTCCAAAGGACACCATGCCGCCATAGCCAAGTATCAGATTCAGCGCAACGGCTGCGATGGCCAGTATCACCAGTCGGGTAAACAGGTCCATCCAGAACGCATGTCCACTCGCGAGTGCCAATGGAGGCACTACGGCGAGCAGCAACAACAGCGCAATAGAAAACCAGCGGATAGTGCGGGACCGTCGTTGACTGCTTAATGCGTGCAAGGTGAGCGCCTGTGGTAACGAGTGCAGTCAGCGACTGCTGGGTGGAAATAAACCCTGAGGGCGCACGGCGAGGATGATGGCCATCAGTATGTATATCAGCATGGCCGACACGGCGGGCGCTGCGGTTTCTGCGGCTTCACTGGACATCAGCACCTTGAAGAAGTCATCCAGAAAGGAACGGCCAATGGTGTCGATTAAACCAATCAGCAGTGCGGCCAGAAACGCACCTTTCATCGAGCCGATTCCACCGATAATAATGACGACAAAGGTGGTGATGATAATGTCGTTGCCCATGCCGATTGACGCTTCGGTTATCGGTGCGATCAGCATTCCTGCGACACCGGCAAGCGTGGCTCCCAGTGCAAAGACTGCGGAAAAAAGTGCTTTGATATCCACGCCCAGTGCAGACACCATGGTGCGGTTGGAGGCGCCGGCTCTGATCAGCATGCCAACGCGGGTGTGACCCACCAGCAAATATAAACCCAGTGCGACGATACAGCCGGTGCCAATAATCAGAAGGCGAAAAGTTGGAAACACCACGCCCGGCAATAACTCGACCTGTCCGTTAAGTACCGCGGGCAATGGCACCGCAATGCCTTCCGGTCCCCAGTACAAATGTGCCAGCGTATCAATACAGAGGATCAGTCCAAAGGTTGCCAGCACGTGTTCGAGATGATCGCGTTTATACAGATGCTGCACCACCAGTTTTTCTATCAGTAAGCCGGCTATGGCTGTCAGTGGCAGTGCGATCAGTGCACCGAGCCAGAACGAACCGGTGGCGAGCGTTAACGATGCACAAAAGAATGCACCCAGCATATAAAACGAGCCGTGTGCAAGATTGACGAAGTCCATAATGCCAAACGTCAGAGTGAGCCCGGCAGACAATAAAAACAGCAGTATGCCGAGCTGCAGACCGTTTAGCAGCTGAATAAAGAGGATGGAATCCAAAGGGTGTTCTCGGTGCAGGGTAAACGAGGGCGGGCAGTGCCCTCGTTTACCTGTTTACCCGATCGCAGCGGAGACGGGTAGGGTGTAGTTAAAGCGAGCACTCGCCTGCGTAGACGTCCTGATGGTTTTCAAAAACAGTTGAGTTGATTTTGGTCGTCCAGTTGCCTTCGTCATCTTCAACTACTGTGCGGCTGTAGAAGTTTTGAATGGGCATATTGTTGTTGCCGTAGCTGAACTCACCGCGCACTGATGGAAAGTCAGCTTTTTTCATGGCTTCACGCATGCCGTCCATGTTGTCTAAGTCACCATCAACTGCGTCCACGGCAGACTTAATCAGCTGAATGGCGTCGTAGGCCTGTGCTGCGTAGAAAGAAGGGTAAGTACCGTATTTAGCGCGGAAGTCATCAACGAATTTTTTATTCGCTGGCACATCCAGGTCCGGGCTCCAGAACTGAGTCATGGTTGAGCCAAGTACGCCGTTCATACCGGCAGCCTGCAGTTTCGGCAGTGACAGGGAATCAACCGTAAACACGGTGTACAGCGGCAGTGAATCCTGCAGGCCCGCTTGCTCATACTGCTTGATAAATGCAGGACCGGCTTTACCCGGGTAGAACACGAAAATACCTTCGGCACCGGATGCCTTGGCCTTGGCCAGCTCGGCTGAGAAATCCAGCTGTGCGTCCTTGCCCCACTTGGTCAGATCCTTACCGACGATTTCGCCTTTAAAGGTACGCTCAACACCGGCCACCATGTCTTTACCGGCAGCGTAGTTTGGTGCCATGACGTAGAGTGATTTAACGCCTTGTTGATTCAGCGTCTCACCCATTGCCATCGGGGTCTGGTCATTCTGCCACGAGGTTGAAAAGAAGTTTTCGTGGCACAGCTTGCCGGCCACCGGAGAAGGTCCGGCGTTGGCGCTGATCAGGAACTTGCCTGCGTCGAGCGCTGATTTGCGTGAAGCTAACAGAACGTGTGACCAGATAAAGCCTGCAACAAAGTCGACGTCGTCCTGCTTGACCAGTTTGTCGGTGGCCTGTTTTCCGAGCTCGGGTTTGAAACCGTCGTCTGCCATGATCAGTTTGACCGGCTTGCCACCCATGCTGGAGCCGATATGCTCGAGCGCCAGGTTCACTGCGTTTTCCTGATCCTTGCCGATCGAGGCGGCGCCGGTAGTCAGGGTGGTGACAAAACCGATTTTCACCTCGTCGGCGGCGAACAGTGCGGGGGCCGCCAGCAACGATGCGGCGGACAAAGCGGTGATGAGCTTATTCATTAATTTTCCTCACAGAGTCTTTCTGGGCTGTGCGTAGAGTCAGCTGTGGCTGACAGGTGAGTGAATTCTAACCTGTCAGGTGCCGACGGTCACGGCCGGTGCTGCTATGAAGTCCGCAGATTGTCTACAAATGGTACGAAAGCGGTTGGCAAGTCAAGCCGCTCAGGTGGTGGCGGTAGCTTCGCTGCCGGACTCAATGTCTGCGCGGGAAACGACATGCGTTTGTGGCGTGGCCAGTGAGATTCCGTGCTGGCGCGAGAGTTCAAGGATTTCCTCGGTCAACAGCTGGCGCGTTTTGACCAGTTGCTGCACTTCCTTGATGTAGTAGAAAAAGCCCCAGACCACCGCGTGGTCGCCGGCGTCGAGCACGCGAATTTCCAGCGGGTGGGTTTCGTCGATATTGATGTTTGAGGCGTTGCAGGCGTTGGTAAAGGCTTGCTCGAACAGCTTTTTAACCTCGTGCGACGGTGTGTCATAACCAATTTTAAAAACCAGTCGCTCGCGCAGTCCGCGTGCCGACGCAAATTTCGACAGGCTGTGAATGGTCTGATCGCGCAGTTTTGAATTACTGATCATAACGCGGTGGTTATTGACGATATCGATCAGCACAGTGTGGAAGATCTTGGTTTTAAACACGCGCCCGAGCAGTGGTTCCGGATGTCTTTCAATTTCAATCAGATCGCCTTCACTGACCATTTCGCTGTTCAGTAACACCAGTCCGCTGATAATGTCTGGTGCCCATGCCGCCTGCGTCAGGGCCAGAAAGACACCGACAAAGCCAATTGCACCACCGGCCTCAAGCATGCTCGAAAAGCCCGCCAGGCGGATGACCCAGATCAGCGCAACAATGGCAATGAAGGTGCTGAGCAGCAGCGTCAGCATGCGAGAGTGGTAAGTGTCAGACACCTGTGGGCCTTCACTGCCGGCGCTGATTTTGCCGTACACGCGACGTGTGAGATAGCCGCCGGTATTGGCGGCGAGATAGGCCAGATACAACACCACAAGTATCGCGATGATGCGCAAGCCAATGGTACTGCCCTGTTCGTCAGAATCCGGTCGGATGTCGGCGGCAAAGTAGGCGTAGTAACAAACAGCGGTCAGGATCGCCAGATTCAGTACCCGCAGCACATTGACATGGAAGTCAAACTGGCGTGTGTTTTTGTTGCTGCCGAGCTTTTCGATAATTGGTCGTGCGAGCAGCATCAGGATCAGGTTCACAGCACCTATGGCGACGTATAAAAGCGCCCCCGGATGTGACATTGCCCGTGATAACGTTTCCAGCATGTTTAAAGCACGTGTTTATGAACCGCACCGCCACAACAGGCAGACTTCCGCGAGCCACCTGAGCGGGCGTCAACATATCAGTGAAGTCAGTGGTCGGTATTCTTCTCAGACAATAGTAGTCGCACAGCGGCGCACTGCATAGCCTGTATGACTCACGCGGCGGTGGATAAGGTTGTTAACGTGCTGGTGATACAGCGGCTCGGGGAGCCCGAGCCGATTGGACGTGAACGGCGTGCAAACGATGCGCTGCACGATTCAAAGCCGCGGGTTCAAGCAGGTTGATCACGCGGGTATAACTGTCCGGCAGCGGGGCGCTGCCGGAAACTACTTACCATTACTCGTCAGTGCCGGCCAGCGGGCGCTCTGCCTGCAGCAGTTTGGTTACTTCTGCAACGGCGAGGGACAGCATTGCATAGTCGGCATTACCGATTGCCTTGATGTCGTTAAGGCGTTGCAGATAGACTTCAAGGTGCGCGCTTGATTTATCGGCCCAGGCATCCACCAGCACATTGGGCGTGGCGTCTGCGTTGCTGTTTGCCAGTATTTCCGCGCACAGATGGCGCTGACGGTAGTGCAGATCTGAACGCAGTGACGACTTGGCCAGTGAGTGCCAGTGGTTCTTCACTTCAAGGTTGGCAATTTGCTCACGCAGCCACTGTATCTGCAGGAACTCACCCAGCTCGTAGTACACGGATGCTGTTGTCTCCACGCCTGCATCGCATTCGTCTGAGGCGGTGGCGATATCGAGAATGTCAAACGCCGTCGATAGTGGGAATGCGGCGGAGGCGGTAACGGCAATATCCGTTGGTACACCGGCCGCTTCAAAGCGAGCGCAACGGCTATCAAAGCTTTGTCGCGTCGGTTTGGCAAGGCAGTTAGGAACACTGTTGATCAGAACCTGCAGCCCGGTATCAAACTGATCGACGATCGCCTGTACACCTTCGTGACAGCGGCGATTCTTAACCAGCCAGTGCACACCGCGCTCTACCCAGCCTCTGACAACCAGCAGTAGTTCGGTTTGCAGTGCGTTGTCGATCTGGTTGTCCAGGCTTTCAATCGAGCCCCACAACCTACGCAATCTGAACAGGTGTCGCACGGCGACATAAGCGGTTGCGATTTCAGCCACCGTGCCACCCAGTTCTTCCTGTAATTGCAACAGGAAGGTTGGACCCAGTCGGTTTACCAGGCTGTTGGTTACCTGCGTGGCAATGATTTCACGACGCAGTTGATGCTGCAGAATCTGCGGGGCAAATGATTCGGTTAGTTTCGTTGGGAAGTACAGCAGCAGTTCATCGTCAAAGAAACTGTCTTCAACCAGGCTGGAGTCGAGCAGTTTGTCGTAGATATCCATCTTGCTATAGGCAACCAGTACGGCGATTTCCGGCGCTGTCAGTCCACGTGACTGTTGGCGTCGGTCAGCAATACCGTCTGCATCGGGTAAGAACTCGATTGCCCGGTTCAGTCGTCCGCTGTCTTCAAGAAATTCAATCAGCCGCGTGTGTGATTCGAGCAGAGTCGGCGCCTGTGCCTGAACCAGGCTGATGCATTGTGTTTGCAGATAATTGTCGCGCAACACCAGATCGGATACGTTGTCGGTCATCTCGGCCAGCAGGTCTGCACGTTGCGCCGCTGGCAGTAAGTTATTGGCTACCAGTGAGTCGACGAGAATCTTGATATTGACTTCATGGTCAGAGCAGTCAACACCGGCAGAGTTATCGATTGCGTCGGTGTACATTTTGCCGCCGCTTTGTGCAAATTCGATTCTGCCAAGCTGGGTGCAGCCAAGGTTGCCACCTTCGCCAACGACCTTGCAGCGCAACTCGTTACCATTGACACGCAAACTGTCGTTGCTCTTATCCTGCGCATCGAGGTTCGATTCCGTTGACGCTTTGATATAAGTGCCAATGCCACCGTTCCAGAGCAGATCGACCTCGGCTTTAAGCAGGTTATGAATCAGCTTGTTGGGGGCCATGGCGGTATCCTGCACGCCGAGCAACTGCTGTACTTCGGCGCTCAGCGGTATACTCTTGGACGCACGTGAGAACACGCCGCCACCGCTTGAAATGAGTGCGCTGTCGTAGTCTTCCCAGGTACAGCCCGGTGTATTAAACAGCCGCTCGCGCTCGGCAAAGCTGCGTGCAGCATCCGGGGTCGGATCGATAAAGATGTGCATATGGTTAAACGCAGCAACCAGCTTTATCTGCTCTGACAGCAACATGCCATTGCCGAACACATCACCGGCCATGTCGCCGATGCCAACCACGGTAAAGGTTTCTTTTTGTGTGTTCAGGTTAAGTTCGCGAAAGTGCCGCTTAACTGATTCCCACGCGCCTTTGGCAGTAATGCCCATGCCTTTATGGTCGTAGCCAACCGAGCCACCGGAGGCAAAAGCATCACCCAGCCAGAAGCCATATTCAGCAGAAATCCCATTGGCGATATCAGAAAAGGTTGCCGTGCCTTTGTCTGCTGCCACAACCAGGTATGGATCATCCATATCGTGTCTGACAACCTGAACAGGAGGCACAACAGCGCCACCTTCATAGTTGTCGGTTATGTCCAGCATGCCGCGTAAAAAGGTTTGGTAACAGTTGACAACTTCTGCCATCAACTGATCTCTGGTGCCACCGGCCGGTGGCCGCTTGACGACAAAGCCGCCTTTGGAACCTACCGGTACGATGACCGAGTTTTTCACCATTTGCGCTTTCATCAAGCCGAGCACTTCGGTGCGGAAGTCTTCACGTCGGTCGGACCAGCGTAAGCCACCGCGGGCAACCTTGCCGCCACGCAGGTGAGTGGCTTCCACCCGTGGCGAGCAGACAAAAATCTCGAACTCGGGGCAGGGCAGTGGTATGCCTTCAATGGATGCGGGTACCAGCTTGATCGACAGATAATCAAGTGGTGACTGATCATCGTTGAGTTTGTAGTGGTTGGTGCGCACGGTGGCATCGATGGCACTTTCAAATGTGCGCAGGATGCGATCCTCATCGAGGCTCGATACCTGATCAAGCAGTTCGACAAAGCGCTGCTTCAATGACGTTGTGTCGTGGTCCGGGGAGGCCGGATCAAAGCGCGACTCGAACATCTCAACCATCAGCTTTGAAATAGTCGAGTTCTTCACCAGGCAATCGGCAACATACGACTGTGAAAACGGCAGGTTAATCTGCATCAGGTACTTACAGTAGGTACGCAGAATAGCGGTTTGACGCCAGGTGAGTCCGGCCGCCATCACCAGTTGGTTCATGCGGTCGTCTTCTACTTCGCTCTGCCATATCTTCAGGAAGGCATCCTGAAAGTTGGTGGCTATCTCATCGGTTGGTACCGCGAGCCCGTGTATATGACGCAGGCTAAAGACACGAATTTGCGCTGCATTGCCGGCAAGTTCTATGTCGAATGGCACTTCACCGTCGACCTGCAGCCCCATGTTTTCAAGTACCTTGACGATGGTCGACAGAGGTACCGTGATGTCGCCATGGTAGATATTGAAGCCGGTTTCGAATTCGCTGTGCGATTCGTTCTTATACAGCAATACTTCAATATCATCGGAGGCGAGCTGTTGTGCTACCAGACACATATCTCTGGCAGCGGTCGCCGGCGTGGTGAATTCCTTATAGCCAATGGGTATGCCGCGTGTTACGTCAGCGGCGAGTGCGGTGCCTTCGACATCTCCCAGTGCTTCGCACAGCGCAGAGCGCAGTTTTTCGTCCCAGTTTTGTACGGCATTGACAATCAGTTGTTCAATTCGAACAAAATCGCTATCGACCCCTGAGCCACCCGGTGTGCGCAAAAAGAAGTTGATGCGCGCCAGTGAATCTTCCGACGAGAAGTTTGCGGCAAACTCGACGTTATCGGCCTGCAGTTCGTCCTGCAAAATAGTCTGTATGCGCTCGCGCAGTTCTCGTGAATAGAGCTCGTTGGGTACGTAAACAAAACACGTGGCAAAGCGTTTGAACTGATCCTGTATGCCAAACAGGCGCACACGCGGATGATGTTCCAGATCCATGATGCCGCGAACAATGTCATGAATACCGTCGGCCGGTATCTGTAACAACAGGTCGCGGGGCAGGTTCTCAAGAATACTCAACAACAGTTTGCCGTCATGAGCGCCCGGGTTGATGCCCGAATTGGCAGAGATCATCAGGGCTTTGTGGCGCAGAATCGGAATGGTGTCTAAATCCGAATTCACCGCACGCGATGTGAAAAAACCGGTGATCACACAGCGTGTGTCGCCAACCACAAACGTGATGACATCCATTGGCCTTGGCCACAGAACCGGCGCGCGCTCCAGTGACTTGGTAACGGTTAGTAACTGGTCGGTGCTGTTGGTCAGATCTTCGACCGGCAGATAAGTGCTGGCGATATCCACCGAGTCGGTGTGGCGAAAAATACCAAAGCTTCGATTGTCGACACACTGCCACCGTTCGTCGGTGTGCCTGAGCTCGCAGTAGCCGGTAAAGGTAAAGTGAAAGCGCTGCAGCCACTCGATAAAGTCACACGCTTCTGCCACGTCAAAGTTGCCCGGCTCCGAGTCGCGCAGTTGCTGGCTGGCCTCGAGGCTTGCGGCCTTCATCGGCTCCCAGTCATCGCAAACCAGATTGACGTCCTCAATGACGTTATTGATTTGCGCAGTCAGTTGCGCCATCGCCTCCGGATCGAACACCTGATCGATGTGCACCTGCATAAACGATTCGATGGCAACATCATCGGTATCGCTGGTCGACATGCCCTGCAGGTGCCCGTCGGTGTCTCTGATAACACGGAATATCGGGTGAATAAACTGATTGATCGCGTAGCCCATCGATGTAATCGCCAATGCCACCGAACGCACCAGAAAAGGTTTATCCGAGGTGGTGATTTCGATGATCGAGTTCGATGAACTCCAGCCGTGCTCGCTGGCGTCCGGGTTGTACACCCGTACCAGGCACTGATCGGGCTGGCGTGTTGCCGCCAGGTTCCAGTGCGACAGCGCGGCCTTGTTGAGGTCATCGAGGTTGCGATCCGCAATGTCCTCGAATGAGACGCGTGAATAGTAGTGGCGTACGAGTTCCGATTCGCCAGCGAGATACTGTTGTGTCCGTGCAGTAGTATTCAAGTTGTCATCTGCCAACTGCGGATAGGGTTGAGGGTTGCTTTGCTGGCTCATGGAAACTCCGCGGGTGACCGGCCAGAGCATGTGTAGGGGGTTAACTCTAGCGCAGGGCAATCGGTCGGTATGTTGCGGTCATGAGGGAATTGTCCCTTATTCACCTTCTGACCGGTGTCTGTAACTGCTAGCGGCGGATTTTCGGCGCCATTAACCGTTTTTTGCGGAGTGTTTCAATCGGGCAAAAGTACAAATAGCGAGTGGCGCCACAAAACGACAGCCAATGTGCCGGAATTGGTGGGGCGCTGCTGGAAACAGAGGCGGGTTCTACGGCTGCCCGCAGCGCCGGCAAAGGATTCGCCGACGCGTTGGGCTGTCTGGAAATATCGCGGGGCCGGCTTAGGACAGGAGCGCGCGGGTTTGTTCGGTCGGTAGTCTGGGGCCGAAGTGCGTGACGATTCTGGATGCAGCGCGATTGGCGAGGCGCGCCGAGTCTTCAAAACTCATGTCGTGTGTCAGTCCATACAGAAAAGCACCGGCGTACATATCGCCCGCACCGTTGGTGTCTATAACATCGACCTTGTCTGCAGGTATTTTGTGGTAACGCTCACCGTCCCACGCCATTGAGCCATCCGCTCCCAGTGTTATGGCGAATCGCTTAGCCATTTTTTTCAGCGCTTCACCGGCGGCATCGACATTATCTGTGCCGGTCATCAGCGTTGCTTCGTCGTCGTTGCAAAACAGCAGATCGAGGTCGTCGCCTGCCATCTCAAGCAACCCGTCGCGGAAGAAATTAACCATGTTCGGGTCAGACAGCGTCAGCACCGTTGGTACACCGGCGGCTTTCGCAATCGATGCTGCCTTAACAGCGGCAGCACGACCGGTATCGGAAGCAACCAGGTAGCCTTCCATATATACGTAGCGCGATTGCCTGATCGCGTCGGGTGCGACCTCGGCTTCAGACAGGTTGACGGTAACGCCAAGGTAGGTGTTCATGGTGCGATCGGCATCGGGCGTGACCATCACGATACACTTGCCGGTGTGGCCGTCAGCGCGTTCGGAGTTGTCCAGATTGGTGTCCACTTTGCACTCTTTCATGTCAGCCAGGTAGAAATCACCAAAGCTGTCGTTGGACACCTTGCAGCTGTAGAACCCGTTGCCACCCAATTGTGCCAGTGCGATCACCGTGTTGGCGGCAGATCCGCCCGAGGCGCGCTTGTGGTTAAGGTCGCCGAGCTTGCCGAGCAGATCGTGATGGCGGTCTTCCTCGATCAATGTCATCAGACCTTTGTCGACCTCCAGTTCAGCCAGTTTCTCATCGCTGACACGAAACTCCAGATCGACGAGCGCATTGCCAATGCCGTAGAGGTCGTATTGCTTCATTAATTGCTCCGGGCAGCACGCCTGCCACTGGGTAAGGTTAAGTAGGGAAGAGGTTGCGGATGAATAAAGCGCCAAGTTTAGACCATCAACGTGGCGCCGCGTAACCTGCAGCGGTCACAGTGTTACCGATTGCGTACCGTTTGAGGTGCTGCGGCGCAGACGGGCGGGGCGCTGGTTGTCTCTGGAGCTGTGTCGCAGAGCTCGGTTTGTTGCGAACACGCCAGTATTGCAGCGCCGGTTCGCACAGACGCCACGCACAGGTTGGTGTAAACTTACCGGCTGAACAAATCTTGCCTGCGGCTGCGCTCATGTGAGCCCTGCGCACACGCCAGGTTCTGCCGCGCAGACTCCTGGCCTTCGGTAAACCAAACGGAAAACCTTTCAATGCGATCACACTATTGCGGCGTCGTCGATGCTGCGTTCATTGATAGCGAAGTTACGCTGTGCGGCTGGGTGCACAAACGCCGCGATCACGGTGGCGTGATCTTTATCGATTTGCGCGATCGTGAAGGCCTGGTGCAGGTGGTGGTCGACCCGGACACCGCCGAAATCTTCGCCATAGCCGAGCAGGTGCGCAACGAATTTGTACTACAAATCAGTGGCCGCGTGCGCCGGCGTCCGGAAGGTACCATCAATCCGGAACTGCGCACCGGTGAAATAGAAGTACTGGCCAAAGACCTGAAAGTTCTGAACGCCGCAGAAACACCGCCGTTCCAGCTCGACGACGACGATGTGCAGGAAGAAACCCGCATGCGTTATCGCTACGTTGATCTGCGTCGGCCCGATATGCAGCGTCGCATGCGTCTGCGCTCAACGGTCACGCAAAAGCTGCGTGAGGCGCTCAACGATCAGGGCTTTCTGGATGTGGAAACCCCCATCCTGACACGCGCCACCCCTGAGGGTGCACGTGACTATCTGGTGCCGAGCCGCACACACCAGGGCGAGTTTTTCGCGTTGCCGCAGTCACCTCAGCTGTTTAAGCAGATCCTGATGATGAGCGGCATCGATCGTTACTATCAGTTTGCACGCTGCTTTCGCGATGAAGACCTGCGCGCTGATCGACAGCCGGAATTTTCGCAGCTCGATATCGAGATGAGTTTCGTCGAAGAAAAAGATGTCATGCAAACCACCGAGCGTATGATGCGCGAGCTGTTCGCCGCAGAGCTCGGTGTTGAGCTGCCCGATCCCTTCCCAACCATGACCTACGCAGACGCGATGCTGCGCTATGGCTCCGACAAACCCGATCTGCGTATCGACCTTGAGTTAATCGAGCTGTCTGATGAATTGCGCGATGTGGCATTTAAAGTATTCTCTGGTCCGGCGCAGGATCCGAATGGCCGTGTTGCCGCACTGAACGTTCCTGGTGGATCAAAGCTCACTCGTCGCGAAATCGATAACTACACCGAGTTTGTTGGTCGCTACGGTGCCAAGGGGCTTGCGTATATCAAGGTCAATGATGTGTCCGCCGGCAAGGAAGGGCTGCAGTCTCCCATTGTCAAAAACATCGCCGACGGTGCATTGGATGCGGTTGTGTCGCGAACCGGTGCCAAAGACGGCGATTTGATTTTCTTCGGCGCCGGCGAGGGCACCATGGTCAGCGAGTCACTTGGCGCGCTCAGAATCAAAATCGGGCAGGATCTCGGGCTGGTGAACGAAGGCTGGAAACCCCTGTGGGTGGTCGACTTCCCGATGTTCGAATGGGATGGGCGCGAAAAGCGCTGGAGTGCATTGCATCACCCCTTTACCGCGCCGTCGACAGACCTCGAAACACTGCGCGAAAACCCGGGCCAGGCACTGTCCCGCGCCTATGACATGGTGCTGAATGGCACCGAACTCGGTGGTGGGTCTATTCGTATCCACGATGCCAAAATGCAGCAGGTGGTACTCGATCTGCTCGGTATTAGTGAAGTCGAAGCCGAAGACAAGTTTGGTTTCCTGCTCGACGCGCTGCGCTACGGTGCGCCACCACATGGCGGTATTGCCTTTGGAATCGATCGGTTGGTGATGCTGATGGCTGGTGCTTCAACCATTCGCGATGTTATGGCATTTCCAAAGACACAAAGCGCTAGTTGTTTGCTGACCAATGCACCCGGCAATGTGTCTGAACGACAAATGCGAGAACTCGGTTTACGCGCACGCAAGCCGGCAGCTGAATCTGCCTGATCTCAGCTGCCTGTGCAGGGTTGTAATGCGTGGCTTACCGACGCCCTGAATCTGTACTGGTGCTGGTCCATACGGCCAGCGCCGAGGTGCTGTTGCTAAGGCGAACCCGGCCAAAGGTCTTCTGGCAATCGGTGACCGGCAGTCTGGAAGCAGACGAAACACCGGCACAGGCAGCACGGCGCGAACTGGCCGAAGAGACTGGCCTGGTCGGTGTGCCCATCGTCGATTGCGAACAAAGCAACCTGTTTGTCATATCCGAAGCGTGGCGGCATCGCTACGCACCGGATGTGACGCACAATAAAGAGTATGTCTTTAGCTGCCAGTTACCCGAGCGTTGTCCCGTGGTGCTTGCACCTGATGAGCACAGCGAGTATCAGTGGCTTGCGGTGGAGCAGGCTATAGATCGTGTCAGCTCTTGGACTAACCGGGGGGCGCTGGAGCAATTCGTCGCGATGCGGTTAAAATAATCGTTAACAAGCGCCTGTAGAAGGCTTAACAAGTTGTAGTGATAACAGTCAGAAGATCTGACCTGATTAGATAAAGAGACGGGTTTATGGCAGGACATAGTAAATGGGCCAACATCCAGCACCGCAAAAAAGCACAGGATGCTAAACGCGGTAAATTGTTTACCCGGCTGATCCGCGAGATCACCGTGGCGGCACGTATGGGCGGCTCGGACCCTGGTGCTAATCCGCGCTTGCGCCTGGCTATCGATAAGGCGCTGGGCGGCAACATGCCCAAAGACACTATCGAGCGCGCGGTGAAGAAAGGCGCCGGTGAACTCGACGATGTGCAGTATGAAGAGATCACCTATGAAGGCTACGGTATCGGCGGAGTTGCGATTATGGTCGAAACCATGACTGACAATCGCAATCGCACGGTGGCTGAAGTTCGCCACGCGTTCACCAAGCATGGCGGCAATCTGGGCACAGACGGATCAGTTGCGTATATGTTCAACAAAATTGGTGTGCTCGCCTATGGTGAAGGCGCTGATGAAGACGCGCTGATGGAAGCCGCACTCGAAGCCGGTGCCGAGGATGTCGTCAGCAGTGAAGACGGTTCTATCGAGGTGATCACCAGCGAAGAAACCTTTGTTGACGTCAAGGATGCGATGGTAGCTGCGGGGCACGAGCCGGAACTGGCTGAAGTGACCAAGCGCGCCGACAATGAAATTACACTTGACGTTGAACAGGGCGGTAAAATGCTCAAGTTACTCGACGTTATCGAGGAACTCGACGATGTACAAAACGTGTATACCAACGCGGACATACCTGCCGAGGCGCTCGACGCTGCCGGTTGATAGCGCAGCCCGTGCCCTGATTGGAGCGCTGCACGGGTGACGCAACTAAAACGCGTGCTTGGCATTGATCCGGGTTCGGTAATAACCGGCTACGGCGTTGTCGATACCGACGGAGTCCGCGACTTCCATGTGGCTCATGGCATCGTGCGGGTGGTGGGTGAGTCGCTGCCGGACAAGCTTGGCTACATACTGGCGGAGTTGGGGGCCATCATCGAACAGTGGCAGCCATCCGAGGTAGGTATTGAACAGGTGTTCGTCAGTAACAACCCGATGTCCGCCCTAAAGCTGGGGCAGGCCAGAGGCGCCGCAATCTGTGCAGCGGTGCAGCGCGGGTTGCCGGTGGCGGAGTACTCACCGCGCACCATAAAACAGGCGGCGGTCGGTTACGGTGCAGCCGGCAAGGAGCAAATGCAGGAAATGGTGCGCGTGCTGTTATCGCTTGATTCACTGCCCACCGCCGACGCTGCTGATGGTCTTGCGGTGGCGTTGTGCCACGCACACAGCATGAATGCGATGGTCTCCTCTTCTGCACTCAGCTTTCGCCGCGGCTCCGGACGTCGGCGCAGCAAACGATGGACATCCGTACCATGATCGGGCGCATCGCCGGTAAACTGGTGTATAAACAACCACCACAGTTAATGATTGACTGCAATGGTGTGGGGTATGAAATAGAAGCGCCGCTGCCGGTGTTTTTTGATTTACCTGCTGCCGGTGAGCCGGTGGTGCTGTTTACCCACATGATTGTGCGTGAAGACGCCCAACTCCTGTATGGCTTTCAAAGTCTGGCGCAGCGCGCCATGTTTCGCGAGCTGATCAAGGTCAATGGTGTGGGTGCCAAGATGGGAGTGGCAATACTGTCCGGGTTGTCGGCAGAAGAATTTTCCGACTGTATAACGCATCAGGATGTCGCCACGCTGACCCGGTTACCCGGTATAGGCAAGAAAACAGCGGAACGGCTAATCGTTGAAATGCAGGATCGGCTCGGCCGACTGGCATCGGACAATACAACTGATGGTGTGCCGTTAGATACCAGTGCTGCCGCGCCGCAGGGAGCGTCCGGCAACAACCGCGGGCAGGCCGTGGCGGCGCTGGAAGCGCTGGGCTTCAAGGCGGCAGAGGCACGCCGCATGGTCAAGGATGTTGATGGTGAATCAGTTGAGGATCTCATTCGCGAAGCACTGAAGAAAGTCTCGAAGTAACATTGAACACCGCTGTTTTACGCACTGCTGTCACACCTAAAACTTTCGAGGGCCGTCATGACTGCGACAGACCGACTAATTGATGCAGAGCCACGCGAAGACGACCCTCAGGAGCGCGCCATGCGCCCGCAGACGCTGGCTGACTATCAGGGGCAGCCAGTGGTCAGTGAGCAGATGGAGATCTTCATCGGTGCGGCCAGGTCACGCTCGGAGTCGCTCGACCATTTGCTGATCTTTGGTCCTCCCGGACTGGGGAAGACTACGCTTGCCAATATTGTTGCCAATGAACTCGATGTCAGTATTCGCCACACCTCCGGGCCGGTGATCGAGCGCGCCGGTGACCTGGCGGCGTTGCTGACCAATCTGGAAAAAAACGATGTGTTGTTCATCGATGAAATTCATAGACTGAACGCCGCGGTCGAAGAGGTGCTGTACCCGGCCATGGAAGACTTTCAGCTCGATATCATGATTGGCGAAGGGCCGGCTGCCAGATCGATAAAAATAGATTTACCGCCGTTCACGCTGGTCGGTGCCACCACACGTGCGGGGCTGCTGACCTCGCCACTGCGCGATCGATTCGGCATTGTGCAGCGGCTTGAGTTTTATTCGCCCACCGATCTAGCGCGCATTGTGCGACGATCAGCCGCCGTGCTTGAAGTGCCTATTGACGAGGCCGGCGCGATGGAAATCGCCAGGCGTTCTCGTGGCACGCCTCGCATTGCCAATCGCCTGCTCAGACGCGTACGCGACTATGCGCAAATAAAAGGCGATGGCAGCATTGATCAGACGATCGCCAATGCCGCACTTAATATGCTGAATGTCGATGAACTCGGACTGGATAACATGGACCGTCGTTTATTGTTCGCGGTCATAGAAAAGTTTGACGGTGGACCGGTGGGGCTGGATAACCTGGGCGCTGCCATCGGCGAAGAAACCGGCACCATAGAGGAAGTTATTGAACCCTATCTTATTCAGCAGGGGTTTCTAATGCGCACACCTCGCGGCCGCACGGTTACCAAGGCTGCCTGCGAACATCTGAAGCTGCCGGCACCGACCCGTGCCGAACCGGATGATCTTTTCAGCTAGCAGATTATTCTGAATCGTAATTGAGCCGAACGCGCCTGCGCTCTAGCATGTCTGCCGGTTAACCAGTGCGGGCAGAGTCTTCACCGAGCGTCAACATTGCCGGATAGCAATGTCTTGTGGCGGCATATCAGCAATGGCGCGCTGTGGCAGCCAGACAATAACTAACAACGTGGCGGCTAGTGCATTCGAGCTTTTCAATCAGGATCCGGGTTTATTACGAAGATACTGACTTTGGCGGCGTCGTTTACTACGCAAACTATCTGAAATTCATGGAGCGGGCGCGTACCGAGTATCTCCGCAGTTTAGGTTTCGATCAGAGCGATTTGTTTGTCAGGCTGAGGCGACAGTTTGTAGTGCGAAGTGCGGCTATCGACTATCTCACGCCCGCCAGGTTTGACGACGTTTTACTGGTCGATGCGACAATATCGAATGTGCGTCGGGCAAGTCTGGAGTTCAGCCAACGGTGCATCCTGCTTGAAGGTGAGGATGCGGACAAACCGGAAGCTGAGCCTGCAGAAGGTGACGACGCACTGTCTACCGGACGTCTGGTGGCAACAGGTCAATTGCTAATCGCATGCCTTGACGCCGATTCTCACAAGCCTCGGCCAATCCCCGAGGAACTGAAAATGAGCTTGCACCGTTGAATACTGATTTTTCCTTTTGGCATCTTGTGCTGTCGGCCGGACCGGTCGTAAAGCTGGTAATGATTTTACTGGTCGTCATCTCGATCGTATCGTGGGCGATTATCTATACCAAGAGTCGACAGATAGCGCGTGCAACACGCAACGCAACGCTGTTTGAAAATGAATTCTGGAGTGGTGCCGATGCCAACCAGATGTATCAGCAGCTGCGCGCCAAGGATGACATTCTGACCGGTATGGAACACGTCTTTGAGCGCGGCTTTTCAGAGTTCGCACGGCTGGTGAAACAAACCAGTGATACTGAAACTGTGGTTGAAGGTTCTTACCGAGCCATGAAAATTGCGCTGTCGCGTGAGACCGATGCGGTGGAGCAGCACCTGTCTTTTCTGGCTACCGTTGGTTCTACCGCACCGTACATCGGCCTGTTCGGCACGGTGTGGGGCATTATGAACTCGTTTACCGCACTGGCTGATGTGCAACAGGCGACACTGGCAATGGTTGCCCCGGGTATCGCAGAGGCACTGATTGCTACCGCCATCGGGCTTTTTGCAGCGATTCCGGCGGTTATCGCCTATAACCGTCTTAGCAACAAGTCGGATCGGCTGCTTAATCGCTATGACAACTTTATGGAAGAGTTCGCCGCTGTACTGCAACGTCAGGTGCTGCGTCGTAGCGCGGTTGCCAGATAATGGCCAGGTATCGCGAGCGGCGCCAGAAGAAAGCGCTGATGTCGGAAATGAACGTCGTGCCGTATATCGACGTGATGCTGGTGCTGCTGGTGATTTTCATGATCACAGCGCCGTTGCTCTCGACCGGTGTTGAAGTTGATCTGCCGAATACCAATGCCAAGCCTGTGCAATCCGACAATCAGTCAGAGGCGCTGATATTGTCTGTTTCTTCAATTGGCGAGTGGTACCTCAAGATTGGTGAAGAGCCACAGCAACTGGTCGAGCAAACCGAGGCGCTTAAAATCGCCGCAGATGCGTTAAGGGCCGATCCATCAAGGCCTGTTATGGTGGCAGCGGACGAGAACATTAACTATGGCACCGTGATGGAGGCTATGGCCACGCTGCAGGGGGCAGGCGCCGCTCAGGTTCAGCTGATGAGCGACCCACCGCAGTAGAGTGCTGACTCTCATAAGCACATGTTATTTGACTCAGTACACCAGCAACTATTGATGAAAGACACCGCTGCACACTCATCGCAACGCAGGGCGTTTGCAGCCAGTCGCAGTTCTGTGCGGGCGATAATCGTCTGCATTGCGGCCGTGTATTCGTGCGGGGCAACTGACTGATGTTCGAGTTGCTGAGCCGAAGCCCGGTCGCGTTACTGGTCTCGCTAGCCGGTCACATACTCATTGGTATGGCGTTATTTTTTGCGTTGGACAATCGTTTTGGCGATGAGATTGACCAGAGCGGTGAGGTTATTCAGGCAGTCATGGCCAACACGCCTGAAATGGAAAGCCGAGTAGAGGAGTTGCGTGAAACGCTGGCTCAACTCGAGGCGGAGGAAAGCGAAACACTGGCCAGTCTGCCTATCGATAACAGCGCAGAGCAACTGCGACTACAGCAGGAAGAAGCTCGTAGAGAGGCTGAGCGCGAGCAGCGTGAACTCGCCGAGCAGCAGCGGATTGAAGAAGAAAGAGAGCTCGCGGAGCAACTACGCAGGGCAGAAGAAGAACGGCGTGCTGAGGAAGAGAGACAGGAGGCCGAGCGCATAAAGCAGGAGCAGGAAGCTGAGGAAAAACGCCTGGCCGAGGAGGCAGAGCGTAAAAAGCAGGAACAGGAGGCCGAGGAAAAACGCCTGGCTGAAGAGGCTGAACAAAAGCGTTTGGCTGAAGAAGCTGAACAAAAGCGTCTCGCTGAAGAAGCTGAGCAAAAACGCCTGGCAGAAGAGGCGGAACAAAAACGCCTCGCTGAAGAAGCAGAACA
>CAYMFQ010000028.1:0-17065 GCA_964389335.1 uncultured Granulosicoccaceae bacterium | reverse complement strand
AAAGCGTCTCGAGGAAGAGGCTGAACAAAAGCGCCTGGCCGAAGAAGCGGAACGCAAACGCCTTGAAGAAGAGGAGCGTCAGCGCCTGGCTGAAGAGGCTGAGCGCAAGCGGCTTGAGGAAGAAGCGGAACAACAGCGCTTAGCCGAAGAGGCAGAACGCAAGCGACAGGAAGAGGAAGCGGAGCAGAAGCGTTTGGCTGAAGAAGCGGAACGACAGCGACAGGAAGAAGAGGCTGAGCAAAGGCGCCTGGCCGAAGCGGCGGAAGCCGAGCGACTGGCGGCAGAGCAGGCCGAAGCGGAACGCCTTGCTGCCGAGCAAACCGCAAGTGCGCAGGCGCGAAGACAACGCCTGCTGCGAAAGAAGGAGCAGCTGTTACAGCAATATCGTGAGTCCATTCGACGGGTTGTCAGTAGTAAGTTCAGGCCGCCTCCTGGTATTCGACCGGGCGCCAGTTGCATCGTCGTCGCGACAATCGTGTTTCCGAATGAAGTGGTTGACGCGCAGGTAACGAGCTGCTCGGCAGGGGGTAACCAGATGGCTCGCGCAGTGGAGAAAGCGGTAAAGACCGCAAACTTTCCACACCCACCCCACAAAGCGGTATTTAGCCGACGGTTGGAATTTACATTCAGGCAATGAGCAAAGCTAAACATAACCTGGGCGGTAGCAAGTTGGTGAGTGCACTGTTGCGCCCAATGCTTCTGACACTGGCGCTGCTGGTTTCCAGTGCTGCACTGGCCGTGCTGCGTATCGAAATTACAGACACAGCCGGCGTGCAGAACACGATTCCGATCGCCATCGTGCCATTTGCAAACCCGGGTGGTGTGGCCATCCCCGAGGCCGATATTTCGACCATTGTTGGCGATGATCTGGCGCGTAGCGGGCGCTTCAATGTGCTGCCTGCGACGGAGTTTTTGAGTTTGCCTTCCAGCACTGCCGAGGTTGATTTCAACGACTGGCGTGCCAGTGGTGCTGAATACATCGTGGTCGGACAGGTCGAACAAACCGGTAACGGTCAGTTCGATGTGCAGTTTGAGTTAATCGATGTACTGGAGCGCGAGCAAATGCTGGCCTATGCGCCAAATGCACAGGGCGTGGTTGAGTATTGTTGTCATTATCGCGTCAGTGGTGCGCAGTTGCGGCTAACGGCGCACACGATTGCCAATCAAATCTTCGAGCAGATTGTTGGTGTGCAGGGTGTATTCAACACACAGTTTGCGTACATAACGTCAGCTGGTACGGGTAACAACAAGCGCTTTGCTCTGGAGCTTGCCGATATCGATGGCGCCAACGTCACGCGCGTACTGGAGATCTCCCGACCGATACTGTCGCCAACCTGGTCTCCCGATGGTGAACAACTCGCTTATGTTTCATTTGAATTCCCGGGGCGTACCGCGATCATCGTGCATCACCTCGCACGTGCCGAACGCCGTAAGCTGATATCCATCGAAGGTATTAACGGCGCGCCGGCGTGGTCACCGGATGGGCGTCGTTTGGCGTTGTCGCTGTCGCACCGAGGCAGCCCGGATATTTATATCGTCAATGTTGCGTCAGGGCAGTTAACACAGCTTACCAATGAACCGTCTAT
The DNA here is from genome assembly GCA_964389335.1 of uncultured Granulosicoccaceae bacterium. Classification (GTDB taxonomy): domain Bacteria; phylum Pseudomonadota; class Gammaproteobacteria; order Granulosicoccales; family Granulosicoccaceae. The sequence goes on along the minus strand of CAYMFQ010000028.1, from coordinate 15,479 downwards.
TGAAACCGAGGCGGAGTGGCTGGACGATTCGACCATTGTTTTCACGTCTAACAGAAGTGGCACACCGCAACTGTATGTGAAGGGGGTTGGTGATCAGCGACCCGCCAGACGATTGACGTTTGAAGGCAACTACAACGCAGGGGCGACAGCATCGCCCGATGGTTCTACCATCGCATTCATTCATAATGAAGATGGCAATTTTCGCATAGCCAAACTTGAGTTAAAGTCCAGAGTTCTGGAAGTGCTCACTACCGGCAGTCAGGATGAATCGCCAAGTTTTTCCCCCAACGGTGAGATGATACTCTTCGCCACTCAGGAAAACGGCAAGGAAGTGCTCGGGCTGGTTAGCATCGACGGTTTGGTTACACAGCGAATCAGTCTGGCTAATGAAAGTGTTCGAGACCCGGCCTGGGGGCCGATGCGTTAACATTGAACAAAATAATCGAGGTTGTATCGTGACAATATCTATGACAAGAAAGTCTGCGCAGGGCTATAGCAAAAACCAATGGATGAGAGTGCTCGGCTACGGAGCGGCGGTATTGCTGCTGGCCTCCTGTGCAACCGGCGGTGATGTCGTCGAAGTGCCGCCATCCTCAAGGCCTGATGCTTTTCCTACAATACCTGAAGCACCGCCAGAGCCTGCGGAAACTGCAGCGGTTGGCACCGTGGCGCCGGCGCAAACCAATGATTCGCTTACCGGTGGTCCGGTCGAATCCAGCCCGATCACGCGCAACTCCATACGTGATCCTCGCCACCCGCTGGCGCGGCGCATCGTGTTTTTTGATTACAACAGTGCGCAACTCGATGAAGAATCCATTGAGCTGCTGACACTACACGCGCAATACCTCTCAAACTTCCGAGATGTGCGAGTACGACTTGAAGGACACACCGACGAACGTGGCTCTCGCGAATACAACATCGCACTCGGTGATAACCGCTCGCGAGCCGTTGCGCGCATACTTAATCTGCAGGGTGTCGACGCCGGTCAGTTCAGCACACTGAGCTACGGCGAAGAAGTACCACTCGATGAAGGCAACACAGAGTCAAGCTATCGGCGCAATCGCCGCGTTGAACTGGTGTATGAGGGCTTGAGCTAGCGTCCGGATTATCCCGGTATCGATGACTGGCCACAGGCTTGCTTTTATTGGATCTCGCGTTGTTGAAACGTAAAACTCAAGAGTGGAATCGATGCAAACTGAAATGATCGGTAGCCGCAGTCACGCAGGCCCTGGCTCAGCCCCGAGTTCAGAATTACCGGGAGAGCAAGTGTCTGGAAAGCAGGTGTCTGGTAAACGACTGGCAGCGGCGTCGATGGCACTGGCGCTTTTGATCGTTCCATGCGCTCAGGCGCTGGCACAAAATCTTGACGCTCGAGTGCAGCGGCTGGAACGCATTCTCGACAATGCCGCGCTGATAGAAATTGTGCAAACGATGGATGCACTGCAGACAGAAGTGCGCAGACTGCGGGGCGAGCTCGAGCAGAAGACCTTCGAGATCGAGTCGATGCGAGAGCGGCAGCGCAAGCTGTACCTCGACACGGACACCCGCTTGCAGGCACTCGAAGCGGGTGATCTTTCCGGTCTCGACTCACTTGATGACCTCGACGATCTGGATAACCTTGATAGCCTCGATGACAACTCGCTTGATCGTGGTGGCCTCACTAACAACTCCACCATTGCGGGCACTTCAACACAGCAACCGCGGGTTATTAACCAGCCCAATACGCGTGCCGGCGAACAACAGGAGAAGCTCGACTATCAGGACGCCTACGATCTGCTGATACTCGGCCGTAACAACGAAGCAATTCAGCAGTTCGAGCAGTTCATCAGTCAATACCCTCAGGGCACTTATTCTGACAACGCCTACTACTGGCTGGGTGAGGCTAACTACGTTGAGCGCCGCTTTGATGAAGCCATCGATCGGTTCAACGTTGTGATCTTTCAGTTTCCCGGTAGCCGCAAGGTACCGGATGCGCGTCTGCGCAAGGGCTTCTCACTGTTTGAGCTGCAGCGCTACGCTGAGGCGCGGGAAGAGCTGACCGCAGTTGAGCGTGAGTACCGCGGGCGTTCAATTGCTGCACTGGCGCGCCGCCGCATTGAGCAAATGAATAACTCAGGTCTGTAGTCAGTTTCGTGAAACTTCCGGCAGCCGAGCCTGAGTAACAGGCTCGGCTCGGTAGCCCTTCATCCCAATTTGTTTTTATCCTTCCCGGTGCTTTAACGCCTACTCGTCCAGAACTGACATGGTTTCAAAACCGGTGCTGGATTGATACAGAACCACTTCAATGCGTCGGTTTTGCTGACGGCCCCAGTCTGTGTTGTTGTCGGCGATTGGTCGAAACTCTCCGTAGCCGGCTGCCGACAAACTGCGCGGGTCGATGCCCGTTGCCCTTTGAATGTGTCGCACGGCGGTAGCGGCGCGAGCCACTGACAGATCCCAGTTACTTGCATATCGGTGCCGCAGACCTACACCGATTGGAACCGTATCTGTGTGGCCTTCAACAACGATTCGACGGTTGTGATACTGATCAATGATCTCAGCAAGTCGAGAGAGTTTCTCAGCCCCTTCTTTAGTTAGTGCGGCACTGCCGGTCTCGAAGAAATCGGCGTTTCCAAGGCGAATCGGGATCGAGTTATCGTCTCGAGCGTTTTGTACGGTGATGTTGCCAAGCTTTGCATCGTTGAGCTCTTCAGACAGTGAGACACGCAGTTCCTCAGCTTGCACTGCAAGTCTGTCCGCTTCTGCCTCCGCTGCCTGTTGCGCGCTGGTCAGGCTTTGAATGGTCTCTTCGCTTTGATTGAGTTGCGCTTCGTAAGCGCTGACCTTTCTATCGGCCTCCTGCATCTGAGCACGCAGCTTGGTGTTTTGTGTACGATACTTCGCAAGCTCTACATTGAGCTGGCTTAATTCGTTGCGAGACTTGTCCTGCGCTGCACGGGTCGTATCGATGGCGTTCTGAAGCGACAAGATAGACTCGTCTTTCTTCACCATCAGTGAGCTGGCCTGCTGTTCTGATTGCTCAAGCTCACTGGTCAAAGTAGCTATTCTGTCGGCGTAACCTGAAATGTCTGCGTCACGTGCTTTTAGCGCCGCTTCGAGACTGTTCTTCTCTGCAAGAAACTGTTGCTCAGTGTCGGTCATCTGCTGCGCGAAGCTGTTCTTTGCGTCGAGCATTGATGAATCCAGTGACACTACCTGGTTGTTGAGATCTTCAACTTTTCGTGTCAGTTCGCCACGTTCATCGGTCAGCTCGTTTATCTGTGCCTGCAGACTGTCAGCAGACTCAAGTGCCGTTTGCAGTTCAGTGTTACGAGTTTCCAGCGTCGCTACGGTTTGTTGCAACTGCGCGTCGAGTTCGCTGCGTGTCAGTTCCAGTTGCTGGCTGCTAGAGGACAGCGTGTCGTATTCAGATTCAAGCGACCGAATTTTTTCGCGCAGGCTTTGCGTTTCGGATTGCAGCGTGAACAATTCAAGTTGTGTTTGTTCATGCAGTTGCTGGTTTGACAGCAGCGCATTATCGGTGTCGGCGACTTTGCTTTTAGCAAAAGCGAGCTCGCCGTTGAGCTGCTCATTGGCTGAAGACATCTCTATAATCTGTGCCTGCGCCTCGCTTAAGTCAGCCTGCAACTGTGCTGCATTTGCAGTGGCATCGTCGCGCTCGCGGCTGACCTGCGCCAGTTCTTCATCACGCAGTGCCATGCTTTCAGTCAGTGCATTCTGCAGTTGTGCTGTCATGCCTTCTGCTTGTTCGCGCTGAATGTTGAGGTCGGAAAACTGTTGGTTAAATGATGATTCAGCTTCAGCCAAACTGTGTTGCAACTGCTCAGCACGGGCGATAGCGCTGTCGCGTTCTTCCCTGAGTGTGTTGAGCTGCTGCTCGTACAGTGTCTGTGTTTGCGAGAGTTCCTGTCTGGCTTCCTCTGTGGACGCAAGTGCAAGCTCGCGCTCCTGGCTGAATTCAGACAGGTATTGTGTTCGCTGTGCTTCGGCGTCGCTTAACTGTTGTTGCAAGTCGTTAACGGTAGCGAACGCTGCATCTCGTTCTTGCGTGAGCGAGTCTAACTGAGCCTGTAGTGTCGTCAGCTCCTGGGCGCGGAGCGCTGCCTGATCCAGCGCACTGCCATGTTCGGTGTTCAGCGCTGCCAGTCGTTCCTCGAGGCTGAGGATGGTTTGTTCATTTTGCTGCGTACTAATAGCTGCCTGGTTAAGCGCAGTGTTATGTTCGCTGTTCAGTGTAGCCAGTTGTTCTTCAAGGCCGACGATGGTTTCTTCGTTCTGCTTAACCTGCAGCTTGTGTTCATCAAGGGCTTGCTGGTTCTCCGCAAGTTGCCCGCGAAGAAGCAGTAACTCACTGTCGGTTTCACCCAAGCGGGTTTCAAGCAGGCTGTGAGCTTCCCTGGCGCTGTCGCGTTTCATTACAACCGATGCCAGCTGGTTACGCAGACCTTCAATGGAATCGTTGCTTGCGGCCAGTTCGTTTTCCAGTGCGATGGCTCTGCTTTGGGTATTGTCGCGTTCAGCCGTCAGTGCATCGATCTGTTGGTTGAGATCGGATAAAAGGAGTTCCTTTGCTGCGAGTTGCTCGGCAGCCGTTGCAGTTTCTGACTTTAACGTTAATACAGAACCGATTTGTGCCTGCATGTCGGTGTTTAGTTGCGCCAGTTGATTCAGTGCATCATCCCTTTCCCGGGTAATGTTACTCAGAGCCTGCTCCAGCGTGGTGCGGTTAGAGTCGAGCGACTCCTGTTGCATGCGACCGTGCTGCAAGGAGTTTTCAAGCTCGGCGATTCGGCGTTGCAGCTCATCTATGGTTGCGAGGTACTGAATGTTGAGATAGTCCGCCTCCAGTCGACCTTTTACTATTTGCTTCAGTCGTATTGCGGTATCGTCTATGGCCTGGTTGTCAAGATCCATCAACTCTCGCACGCGCTCGGTGGACAGGGTTTGGTACGAGTGTCGGGTGAATGGATGCTGCGTTCCGACGTAATTCGCTGAGTCTGATGGAGGTGTTGATAAGGTTGTTGTGCCGACAGGTACTTGCTGTATACCTTGCCGCTGGATCGAAACAGGTGCCGGCAGTTGACCGGTTGAGGTTGCTTCTATGGTGGTTGACTCTGCCATCAATGCTTCTGCCAGTGCCAGGCCTGCTATCAGGCTACCGGCAAAAGTCAGGGCAGGGCGGTACTTCGCTGGTTTGTGTATAGAAGAGGACGAGACGTTGCGAAACTGCTTTCGATACATTGTGGCCACACTTGTAAATTTAGAAAACACACGTGAGTGTAGGCCGTGCTTTTAATCTGGCCAGTGCGGTTGCAACAACGATTATTTGGCAGACAAGTTTAAAAAACGTTTGTGCTTTGACAGAGCCGGCTGGCGAAGTCATTCCACTGAGTGTCGGTGCGGTTCGCCCGTGTCGGTTGTTTGGCAATTGGTCCGGCTATTAAGAGATGTCGATAAAACCAGGGTGTGCTTTAAACACACATTGACACAATGTCTTACATTAAACCGGGTGTTCACCCGGTCAGTCACGAACATCAGTAAAACCAATAATCAGAGGTAATGCCGGGGTGATGATTGTATTGCTGTGCGTTGAAAATTTTCAGGCTTAATCATGCCCGTATCGCTTCGCTCAGTTTAATTTTCTGATTACTGAACGCTACTGTGTACTTTAGTGCGTATGTAGCAGACCGTTATGAAGAAACTAGCCAGTGTTTTTATTGCAATGAGTTGTAGTGGTGGTGCCATCGCCGCTGACATGACCGCCGTATTACCCGATGCCAGGCCCGGCGAATGTTATGCGAGAGTAGTAATCCCCGCTCAATACCGAACCGAGAGTTCTACTGTCGTTGTGCGCGAAGCAAGCGAACGACTTTCTATCGTTCCCGCTGAATATAAGTGGGAAGACCAACAGGTTCTCGTTAGCGAGGCTGCTCAGAGAATTGAAGTTGTACCTGCAACTTTTACTACCGTAGAAAGCGAGTTAGAGGTTTCCCCGGCTGATAGCCGCTGGGTTTCCGGTTCAGTGCATAGTAACGTATCGGTCAACCCGCGTGTTTTAAGCCTGGCAGAGCAGGCTGGTGTGCCTGTTGACTCGGCGACTTCCGGTCAGTGTTTTGCCGAGTTCTTTCGAGCGCCGCAATATCAGTCAACCACAAAGAAGATACTCGTCTCCGAAGCGACCGAAACCATCCGAGTAACTCCTGCCCAGTACGCATGGGTGGAAGAGCGCAGAGAAGTGGCACCTGCCTCGCATCAACTGGTTGAAGTACCTGCTTCTTATAAAACGGTTAAAGAGCGAATCAAGGTGCAGGATGCTCGAACGGTTTGGAAAAAAGGTCATGGCAGCATTGAGAAAATAGATTCAATGACTGGCGATGTGATGTGTCTGGTCGAGTTGCCTGCGGTTTACAAGACGGTTGAAAAAACCGTGTTGGATAAGCCGGCAACATCCAGGCAAATTCCCGTGGAAGCCAGGTACGAAACGGTACGCGTAAAGAAATTAGTCAGCCCTGCCTCTGAAGTGCGGGTTGACGTGCCGGCTAAATATCGTGACATTACCGTGGTAGAGAAGATCGACAATGGCGAGCACAGCTGGCAGGAAGTCGGTAGCGGCTTTAACGACACTGATATGCGCCGAACTGGCAACGTCATCTGTAAGAAAGATACACCGGCCCGGACCATCACCGTCAGAAAAAGAGTCGTCGAGCAGCCAGCAACCACTCGAATCGTTGAAATCCCGGCTCGCTACCAAACCAAAAAGGTTCGCACGCTGGTGGCAGAAGCCAGTAGAACAACACAGCACATACCCGCAGTGACCAGGGAAGTCAGTAAGCAGGTTAAAGTGACCGACGCTCAGTTCGTTTGGCGCCCGGTACTGTGTGAAACCAATATGACCACCGGAACCATTCGCGAGCTGCAACAGGCACTGACCGACAACGGATATCCTGTGCAGAACATGGATGGAACCCTGTCATCGGAAACACAGAGTGCACTGAACCAGTACCAGCGCAGCAATGGTCTGGCTACCGGTGGGTTGACGTATGAAGTGTTGAAGAAGCTGGGTGTAAGCCCGGGCCGATAACCGGTTCTAAGTACACGTTGCTGTAAAAAATGCCGCCAATTTTGGCGGCATTTTTTTGTGCTAGTTGAAAAGTGCTGATCAAGTGAAATCTCGCATTTCATGCAACCATCGGTATGTTGCTCGTCATTGATCAGCGAGGAGTCAACTGTCGGTCGAGTGCGATGACCGCTTAAGAGTTCGTTGTCACAGCGACTGTGTGAGTTGCGATGAGCTGTTCGGAGTTCGCTTTGCGTAGAGAATTGGCAAAGTGATGAAGAAAGCGCGGTTCAATTGCGGGTAAAGAGAAAGCCTGTAGAAATTGCTTGAGACCTTTCCATGGGTCTATGCAACTCTTCCGACCACATCCCTGCGTCGATTCAGGCAGCCCTGCTGTCATAGGCCGAAGCCGTTAGACCAGAAGCTTTGCGTCATCCCCTTTCGGAGGTTTTGCCTTTTTCTGCGACAGACCCTTCGGTGGATTACCACAGTAACCCGATTAGCCGGTAACAGTCCGTGTCTAAGATCGTCCGTTGATCACCACCCCGCATCCGCTGCAGGGCTGCTAAAACCGAAAGTTGCCAACCACCCAGGATGCAAGTGGTGCCGTCTTCCGCGACTATAGAGGTGCAAAGGTTGCGCCAGTTCTCATTGGATTTGTGAAATTAGTTCGGTTTCGTTCGCGATGCATACGTATTCATTTCTCTCTTGAATACGTATTCAAATATGTTAGGCTGTTGATTCCGAACGTTGAGAGAGGAGCGGTAAATGCGCAAACGAAACTTTTTAGCCGCCGCTGTGATGACAGCAGCCGTGGCACTTGCGCCGTTGCAATCAGGCGCCGACGGTCATCTTGAGAAATATAATCTGCTGCCCGATAAGCCATTTGATGGTACGAAATTAAACATCCTCAGTGTGGTCACGCCGCAGTTCGATGGCCTGATGCTTCGCGATAACGAATTTACTGAACTTACCGGTATCGAAACCGAGTGGACCTTCATTCCATTCGGTAGCCTGCAGGAAAAAATAAACGCTGAAGGTGTCGCGGCCAATGGCACCTTTGATGTGGTGAACTACCTCGATAGCTGGGGGCCGCCAAACGCCCATTGGTTGAAGCGAATAGACGATCTGATGGCTCGGGATGGCATTAGCATGGAGCGCTACCCGGCAGCGTTTGCCCGGTCAGCCCAGTTCGAGGGAGAAACCCTTGGATTTCCGTTGCGCGCCCACCCTCAACTGATGTTCTATCGCAAAGACCTCATTCCTGAACCACCGAAGACCTGGGAGGATGTCGTTCGCATTGGTAAGGAACTCAAAGAGTCTAACCCTGACGTTGCACCGCTGGCGCTCTACTACAACAACGATGGCAATCGCCAGAATCTCTTTATCTGGATCAATTTCCTGTGGGCAGCCGGTGCTGAAATTTTTAATGAAGACGGCAATGCTGCCTGGGCATCTGAGGCAGGTATTCAAGCGACCAAAGATTACATCGCGTTGCATACCGAACACGGTGTAACTAATCCTAACAGTGTTGCTTTTAACGAGCAGGACGCACGACAGTCATTCATGCAGGGTAAGTCAGCCATGATTCCCGTGTGGTGGTGGGCTTATTCAGGATTCCACAATCCTGATTCATCCACATTAACCAAAGATCAGGTGGGCTTCGCAGGTATGCCTTCCTATCAGGGTGCCACCAAGACCTACGCGATCTCGATGCCGTTTTCTATCTCCACGTACTCCAAGAATCAGGATGCGGCGTGGGAGTTTTTAAAGTGGTTGTCGAATCCTGAAATGGATAAAGCCAATGCGACTGTCCGCGAAGTTGCTGGCAAGTCAATCATCAATAATGTGGTGACACACATTTCGTCCCTACAGGATGCTGAAGTAAACGCAGCCAACGATGGCATTCAGTCAGCCGCGTGGGACAGCCTGAAAGAGTCGGACATCATGCCGCAAATTCCAGAGTGGCCGGAAGTGGGGGACATATTGTCTGCAGCGATAGCTGAAGCCGCATCAGGTGGAGACGTAGAAAAGCTGATGACCGAAGCTGCTGAAAGAACCGATAAAGTGCTTAAGCGCAGCCGTCGATAGCAAGTCTCGTTACGTAATGAAGTGCGCGGTGACCGCTGGTCACCGCGCTGTAGCAACGCCAAAAACCACACGACTTTTTTATTCCCGTGCGCCAGAGGGCGCGCCAGACTTGCTGGATTTGCTCTTCCGGTTCCATTGATCGAAAGCGGAGCACCATGCGCGATAATACGCTTAAATATTTGCTTGTTCTGCCAGCCGTGGTTGTGGTTTTTGCCACCGCGATCTGGCCGTTGATCGAAGCGGCAAGGCTTTCTTTTACCGTTGGTCGCTTAAACCGACCGGGGTCACTTTATCAATATCTTGGATGGGAAAACTATACGTGGGCTTTTTTCGAAGAGCCGGCGTTTTGGAATTCCGTCTGGGTAACTGCCGTATACACCGTGCTGACCGTGTTACTGACTACGGTGTGTGCCCTTGCACTTGCATTGCTTCTGGCGCCAGGTGGCCGACTGCGAAGCTCCGCGCAAACGTTGTTGATACTGCCTTTTGCAATGAGCCCTGCGTTAATCGGCGTATCTTTTCGTTTTATGTTTAATCCTGAGTTCGGCCTTTTCGATGCATTCTTTGGTGTGATGATACCGCCCCTCGCAGATGTCAGCTGGCTGGCCGATCCCACGCTTGCTTTTGCAGTGGTTGTCATGGCAGATGTGTGGGGATGGATTCCCTTTTTAACACTGGTACTTATTGGCGGTTTGGCCAGCATACCGCGCGATACGATCGAAGCTGCACAAGTGGATGGTGCCAGCGGTTGGCGTGTGTTTAAAGACATCACCCTGCCTCAACTGAGGTCTGTACTGGCGGTGGTCATTATTTTGAAATCCATCTTCAGCCTGAAAACCTTTGATCAGGTTTTTATGTTGACCAACGGCGGGCCGGGTACTGCAACGCAAACGCTTAGCCACTACATCTACTTTAACGGCATGAAATACGGTCAGATCGGATACTCAGCGTCTGTTGCCTGGTTAATGGTGATACCGATGATCTTTCTTACTTACGCCTATGCAAAGTTTGTGTTCCGCAAGGATTGATTCATGAACGGCAGACAAAAAAAACAGCTGTGGCGGGCAGCACAAAGTGTTTTGATATTGATTGCCATGTTCATAATGCTGGTACCGATCCTGTGGATATTCCTTGCAGCGTTTAAATCTCACGTAGACGTTTATCAACTCAAGCTGTTCTTCACACCCACGCTCGCTAATTTCAGTACAGTATTCGATGATCCGTACAGATTGGGTGAAAAGCTTTTTAACTCCACCATCGTTGCTTTGATTACCGTGCTTATCGCTATCCCGATTGCCACGCTGGCTGCCTATTCATTCAGTCGATTTCGAATGACCGGAGAAACGATGATGCTCGTGATTATTCTCGCGACGCAATTCGTGCCGGCCGTTGTGATTATTCTGCCGTTTTTTGTGATGTACAGAGACGTCGGATTGCTTGATACCAGGCTCGGATTAATTCTGGTCAACCTCGCCATAGTGATGCCGTTTGCGATTTGGATGATCAAGGGTTTCATCGATGGTATCCCACTTGATACCGAAGAGGCGGCCATGGTGGATGGATCTTCAAGATTGCAGGTCATTCGCAATATCGTTCTGCCAATGGCGGCACCAGGGCTACTCACCAGTGGCATCTTCTGTTTCATTATTGCCTGGAATGAATTTCTGTTTGCGCTGATTTTAACGAACAAGGAAGCCGTCACACTGCCAATTGGACTGGCCCTGTTTAAAGGGGAGGAGGGCGACCTATGGAACCTGCTTTCAGCGGCCGGAATAATAATCATGGCGCCAATGTTCGTGCTGGCTCTGATGATCAGAAAGTACTTTGTACAGGGCATGACAATGGGGGCGGTGCGCTGACATGGCGGAGATCAGGCTAGAGAGCTTAACCAAACGCTGGGGCAGTTTTGTCGGTGTTGACAACCAGTCGCTGCATATCGAAGACCGTGAGTTTCTGGTGTTACTGGGCCCGTCGGGCTGCGGCAAAACCACAACCATGCGAATGATTGCCGGTCTGGAAGACCCGACCAGCGGCGAGATCTGGATTGGTGACCGCATGGTTAACGATGATCTTCCTAAAGATCGCGATGTCGCCATGGTGTTTCAGAACTACGGCCTGTATCCGCACATGACGATCTTCGAGAATATCGCTTATCCGCTGCGTGTCCGCGGCGTTGAAAAATCCAGCATCGGACCGCGTGTAGAACAGGCTGCCGCCAAAGTTGAATTGACGGAGTTTCTTGATCGCAGGCCCAAGGCTTTGTCGGGTGGTCAAAGGCAAAGGGTAGCGCTGGCACGTGCCATTGTCCGAACGCCCAAGGTGTTTTTGATGGACGAGCCTTTGTCTAACCTCGATGCAAAGCTCAGAGTTACCATGCGTGCAGAGTTGAAACACCTGTCTCGGGAACTGAAGATCACCACCGTCTATGTGACCCACGATCAAATCGAGGCGATGACACTTGCCGACCGGGTTGCAGTGATGAAGCACGGTGTTATTCAGCAACTGGGTACACCGGATGAAATCTACAACGATCCTGCCAATCTATTTGTGGCAGGCTTCATCGGATCGCCGGCAATGAACCTGATTAATGGTTCGATAAGCGATGGCATGTTCGTCACCACTGGTGGTACCAGGCTTGTGGAAGTCGACACACCAAACCGGGATAAGGTCGTTCTGGGTGTGCGGGCGGATGACATGACAGTGCATGACCCTGGTGAAGGCGATATCGACGTAAAGATCTACACCTTTGAGAATACCGGTGAGAGTACCCTGCTGACGGTACAGTGGGGTAAGCAGCGCGTGATCGCACGCGGGGACAGACATTTGCGAAAAGATCAGGATGATTCTGTTGGGATTAGCCTGAGTAAGGAGCATTTATACCTGTTTGATCCCGATACAGAAGATCGGATCAGGATGTAGCCGAATGAAGCAGTCACGCGTTACTGCTACCGAAGTGGCTAAAGCCGCAGGGGTAAGTCAGCCTACCGTCAGTCGTGTTTTTAGCCGCTCAGCGACCGTCGATCCTGAAAAGGAAGAACGGGTACGTGCGGCCGCACGCGAATTGGGATACATCCCTAATCTGGTAGCGCGTTCCCTGAATTCCGGCAGTTCTTTTCGAATCGGCATTGTGCTCGCGTATCTGAAAAACAGCTTTTTTGCCGATGCGTTGCAAAGATTGTCAAAAGCACTTAATGCGCACGGATATTCGGTGACGGTGTATTTCGCCGGCAACAGCGCAGACGACGTGGACGCTATTGTCGATGACCTGCTGGCCGATCAGGTCGACGGTATTCTGCTCGCGTCCATCAGTTTGTCTAACCAACTGGTGTCCCGAGTCAAAAAATCCGGTATTCCCTGTGTACTGTTTAACCGTGGCCAGAATCATCCGAATGTATCGAAGGTCACTGCATCGAATATCGAAGGCGGCAAGCTGGCTACTGAGTTCCTGATCCGAGCGGGGCATCGGCACATTGCCCATCTTGCCGGGTGGCATGACGCAATGAATGGCGTGGAACGCAGGGAGGGGTTTCTTATGGCAATGCAAGCTGCCGGGCTTGAGCCTTTGGCTTGTGTCGATTGTCATTTCCGGCGCAATGTTGCAATGGAAGAAACCAGGCGCTTGTTTACGCAGGCGACTGTCCCTGATGCATTGTTTGTCGCCACCGACCACATGGCGTTTGGAGTGCTTGAAGTGCTGCAAGTAGAGCTGGGTCTGCAAGTGCCGGATGACGTCTCTGTTATTGGCTATGACGATGCACCGATGGCGAGCTGGAAAACGTTTAATTTAACGACTGTTCGCCAACCGTTAAATCGAATGGTGGGTGCAGTTACCGAACTACTGCTTGCCGAAATCAAAGACTCTGGCAGGCCACCAGAGAACATAGAAATACCTGGTGAATTGATCATACGCGGCAGCGCCCGCGTGCCTGATGACTGGGGTAAGACTGCTCAGGACACTACCGCGCAGTTAATAGGCAGCAAAGGAGCGTTAGGTTGATCGCAGAAGCTTTATTAAGTGCATTTCGCGGTACGTATTAAAAAGTGTTTGGAGTTTGCGATACCTGCGAAAAAATACTGCGCGCTCACTGATAGATAAATACCACTTGAGCAATTGCGGAGGCGTACATGACACCAGACCAAATGAGACAACGCATCGTTCGTTACGGTGAACTCAAACCGTGTAAAACCGCATTCATTGACGCTCACACCCCGGGATCGGATCTTAAAGACAATTTCACCATTATTGGTGGCGGTGTGTCGGAAAGCCCCGATCAACATGTGCACATACGCGAGACACCAGGGTTTAATATCGGTGCTGCCGGGCAGCCACCGAGATGCAAAAACTCGCTGCACGATCATCATACCGCTGAGGCGTTTTTTGTATTAACAGGAAGATGGCGCTTTTTTTGGGGACGATGGGGCACAGCCGGTGAAGTCGTACTGAACAAGGGGGACATATTCAATATCCCCACCGGTATGTTTCGCGGGTTTGAAAACATCGGCGCAGACTATGGAATGATTATGGCCCTGCTGGGCGGGGATGACGCAGGGGGCGGTGTCATGTGGGCGCCACAAGTAATAGAAGAAGCGGCTGCTCACGGCCTGGTGCTGGGAGAAAACGGTGTGTTGTACGACACAAAGAAAGGTCAGCAGCTGCCGGATAACATTTCTCCCATGCCGCCGATGTGTGAAGATGAACTGGCCAAACGTACAGAGCCCACTACCGCTGAAGTCGTGCCGAACCGTGTGGCACGCTACTGGGATTTGATGGCGCTCGCTGATCGTCAGCCGGCCAAAGTCATCGGGCCGGATGCCCAATTGCGTGATCGTCCTGGCTTTGAAACAGATTTTATTACACGTGGTTCAATCCCGGAGGAGCCCTACACAGTCGCTGTGCCTGAAGTGTTGATTCCTGTTGCTGGCCACTGGCGTGTGACATGGTCAGAGGGAGCCACGGAACTCGGGCCCGGTGATACTTGTCTGGTGCCTGAAAATATACCGCGATCTGTGTTTCCCTGTATGGCGGGTGAAGCAGGCCTTTATCGAACGCGTGGCACCGATGACCCCGCTGGTAAAACCATGGCGCTCAATTGATGCAGGAACCCTTAGTACTGATCCCGGGGATGATGTGCGACGGCCGACTGTTTATGCCACAACTCGCGGCGTTTACCTCGCAGAGGCCTGTATTAGTGATACCGCCGATTGGTGAATCCACGATGTCCGCGCTTGCGCAGAGCGTTCTGGATGTGGCACCAGCCAGGTTTGCACTGGCTGGACTGTCAATGGGTGGTATTGTCGCGATGGAGGTTATACGCCTGGCACCGCAACGAGTCACCAGGCTGGCTCTGCTCGATACTAACCCGTTGGCTGACCCGCCGGAGAAAGCCCCGGTCCGCGCTGAACAGGTAAAAAAAGTGCGTGCTGGTGAGTTACAGAGCGTCATGCGAGAAGAAATGAAACCGCTGTATCTTGCGCCGGGTCCGGAGCAGAGTGCCATACTGGATCTGTGTATGAAGATGGCCGAAGCGCTTGGTGCAGGCGCATTCGAGCAACAAACACAAGCCATTGCCACCAGGCCAGATCAATGCGATACGCTGCGTGCGGTGAAAGTACCGGCACTGATCGCTTGTGGTGCGGAAGATCAACTGTGTCCGGTCGAACGTCATCAACTGATGCATCAGTTGGTTGAGGGTTCTCGCCTGGAAGTCATCGCTGGTGCAGGTCATTTACCTACACTCGAACAACCCGAGCAATCGAATAAGGTACTAAGTGAATGGTTAAGCCTGTAACACTCTCAAACAGTTTATTAGAAAAACTGCGCTCGGTAGATACCCCTACCGTGTGTAACGCCATAGAGGTTGCGCAGGGCAAGCGTGGTTTTAATCGTTTTACCCGAGGTTCCATGTTGCATTCAAAAGCGGGTGATCCTGCCATCGTCGGCTTTGCTCGGACGGCCAGAATAAGCGGCCTTGCCCCACCGTCGGAACCGGCCGATGTCATAAGAGCACGTCGTATGGATTACTTCCGCTCAATGGCAGATGGAGATAGTCCAACTGCAGCTGTCGTTGAAGATGTTGATTACCCGAACTGTATCGCCGGCTGGTGGGGTGAGGTACATGTTGCGGTGCATAAAGGGCTTGGTTTGTCAGGTGCTGTCACTAACGGTGTGATGCGTGATCT
Source organism: uncultured Granulosicoccaceae bacterium (assembly GCA_964389335.1). Taxonomy (GTDB): domain Bacteria; phylum Pseudomonadota; class Gammaproteobacteria; order Granulosicoccales; family Granulosicoccaceae. Next base: position 151 of record CAYMFQ010000028.1, on the reverse strand, counting down.
GGATGTTATCGATGAGGGTTTCCCTATCCTCGCAGGCTCCATCGGCCCCAGCCACGGTTACGTGCACGTCGTCGATATCGGAACACCAGTAAACATCATGGGCATGCGCGTCGCACAGGGCGAGCTCATCCATGCAGACCGCCATGGTGCT
>CAYMFQ010000027.1:10714-43944 GCA_964389335.1 uncultured Granulosicoccaceae bacterium | reverse complement strand
GCTGCGTAGAACTAGGTTAGATACTGCTGCAAGTTCGTGACTGTCGCGAAAAACTCGGACCGTACATCAGCAATGATATCGGCAACAGGTCGTACTGCATCGATGCGGCCGCACACCTGGCCGGTCAGTGCAATACTCGCTTCCATGTCGCCACCAAAGTATAAGTCCTGCAGGTGTTTGAACTCACCGAGGGCGTTGGTCTCAGCGTCGTTTTCGAGACGCGTGGTTTTTTCGGTGCGCAATGCGCGCAGCGCCGGTGAGTGCTGACGGTTCAGGAAAACTGTATCGGTCTCTTTGGCATCGACAATGGCATTTTTCCAGTTTTGGTGCACCGGAGATTCTGCCGCCGATACCATGCGAGTACCCATTTGAATACCTTCCGCACCCAGCGCAAATGCCGCTGCCATACTGCCACCATCAACAAACCCGCCCGCAGCGATGATAGGCACATCGACCTTTGAGCGCACCAGCGGCAGCAACACCATGGTGGAAACCTCACGCGGGTTTTTAAAGCCACCGCCTTCGCCACCTTCCACAACCAGGCCGTCCACACCACAGTCTACGGCTTTCAACGCAGCGGACAGACTTGGTACAACGTGAAATACCGTCAGGCCCGCTGCTTTTAGCTTCGCGGTGTACTTTTCCGGGTTACCTGCCGAGGTGGTGACAAAGCGAACCCCCTGATCGATAACAAAATCAACGATCTCCGGATCCCTAACGAACGCCTGCGCGATGTTGACACCAAACGGTTTATCGGTCAGGGTTCGCGTCCGAATAATCTCGTCGCGAATGGCATTCAACTCTCCCGATGATGTTTCGATAATACCCATAGCGCCGGTATTGCTGACTGCAGAGGCCAGTGCAGACCGTGCAATCCAGCCCATTGGCGCCTGTAGTACCGGTGTTTCAATGCCCAGCAGGCGGGTGATTCGATTGTCGAAATTCATTTGCGGGTCACGGTTATGTTGTTGTGGTGGCCGTTATCGTTATCGATAACTACCGGCGTAGCAAGGTTTATTATCACTGTGAATACAGCCTATCAGTTTACCCGCGTACGTTTGTCCGACATGCCAATGCTCCGGCAGTGGCTTGCTACTCCGGACGTGCGCAAATGGTGGGGAGATCCAAAGGAACAGGCAGCCCTCCTGTTGCAGGATCTGCGAGACTCGCGAATGACCATGACAATGAACCTGGTCAACCTTGACGGCGAGGCTTTCGCCTATATACAAGACTATGAAGTACACGCCTGGCCGCAGCCACACCTGCGGTCACTGCCTTCGGGGGCGCGTGCTATCGATACCTTTATCGGCCTGCCCACTCACGTTGGTGTCGGGCATGGCAGCGCTTACTTAAAACAGCGCGCGCAGCAATTGGTTGATGCCGGTGCGCCGGTCGTGGTCATCGATCCGGATGTTGCCAACAAGCGCGCGATTCGCGCTTATGAAAACGCCGGCTTCACCGAAACATCGGTTGAACAAACTGATGAAGGCCCCGTGGTACTGATGCAGTACCAGCAGGGTTCAGTGCGCCTTTGACAGGTTTTTTATGCAGGCTTTGCACTTTGTCGCTTGCACCATCGCATTTAAACCGCGCAAGCTATAAATACAACTCAGGGAGAACTTTGCATGCAACGGCCACATGTTGCGACCACCACCCTGCCGCAACACAGCACACTGCACCAGCGTGTGGCTCAGGGCGACTTTATAGACTGCTACTCCGTAGACGCAGATGTACCTCCAAGGCGCGCAGCTGAAATAATCACTGAGTTTCCTGGGTGGGCGCGCTTTTTATTGGTTATTCGACGCATAGTAACCACGCCATTCGGATTGTCTAACGATGGCCCGGTTGCGGACGACAAGGTAGGTATTTTCCCGGTAGAAAGCGCAACCGACGACGAACTGATTGCGGGCTTTAATGACAAGCATCTGGACTTTCGCGTGTCCGTGATGAGTGTTAACAAAAAGGTGTATCTGGCCACCTGGGTGCATCCGCACAACCTGGGTGGCCGCTTGTATCTGGCGGCGATTATGCCGTTTCACATCATGATCTCGCGCGATGCGCTGGCACGTGTTGCGTCCGCCTCGTAAAGGCTCGAATAGCAGAGTTGTAAGGTTGTAGCGTTAGTTGCTTCACACAGTTAAGTGCAGCGTCACGAGTGGACTACTTTAAGCGATGACGCGCCAGCCAGTGCGACGCAAATGGACCAATAAACACAATCAGCAAAAAGCGGCAGCTGTGCAACAATGCCACCAGCCCCGCATCAAGACCAAGTGCCAAAGCCACCAGGCTGACTTCGGCGATACCACCCGGTGCCAGCGCCAGAAACAGCACCAGGAACGTTTGCGATGACACCGCCGCCACCGACAGTGCAATAAGCGCGACCAGTGCAATGGCAAAAAAAGAAAACGAAATTGCTGTCAGCACCAGCGCTTTGTTCTGTTGACCAGGTGCCGCACCGATCTGCATTCCGAGTACCGTGCCAAACACCAGCATCGCTAACGATTGCAACAACTCGGGTGAATCTACAGGTATCGAAGTAAACGCAGCAATGGCTGCAGTTAGCAGCATCGGTATGATGACATGACCGCCTGCTACCCTGAGGTATTCGGCCAGTGCGAAGTTCACCACGACCAGCGCCAATAACACCAGTGGCGCAGCCTCACTGTGCCAGTTCAGCCCGGAGGACAGGGGCGCATCGGGCGTCGCCACACCCAGCACTCGCGCCAGCAGCGAAATAAACACCACCACGATAACAACCCGAACTGTGTGCGCCAGCAGTATGCGGGGCCGATCATCCAGACTGTTCGATAAACCAAACAGCACCGATAAGCCACCGGGCAAAGAGGCAAGAAACGCAGACGGACGCGACAGACCGGCGCGCCATTCAAACCACAACATACCGATAACCGCCGTCAGCGGAGTAACCACAATAGCAGCGACCATTGCCCACGGCAGATCAGCTGCATTGCTGTTAACACTGGCTGCCACGGCGGGTCCGAGTGTCACACCAATGACGACGCGCATAATGCGTTCGGGTAATTCAGGTATCGGGGCCATCGGCGCGGAAAGACGCATGGCCAGCGCACTGCTAAACATGCTGCCGAGTAACCAGGGAATGGGTAGCTGCAACACAGCAAACAGCAACGCACCGAGCAAACCGGTTGCGAGTGTCAGTAACAGCCTCAACAGGGGCACACAGGTCGTACCACTGCAGCTTGTGTCATTTCAGTGTTTACGTGCGAGAGTGGGAACAGAGAATTACAGCAGCTCTCTCTCAATGATGCCATTGATATCCTGCAACCTGTCCGGGCTAACTGTACCAACAATCACCACTGCATGTTCGCCGCGCTGCCAGTGCACATATTGCATGCCACCAGTCTCGCCATATTCGGCAGGCTTATCTTCTGCGATATCTTTTTTCAGCACACAAACAGCGAGCGGCTTGCCGTTATCAGGCAGATAAGCCAGTTGCAGCAATGGCTGTTCATCGATGGCCAGCCACTGCGCTCGTCTGAACTGCATACCCTGTGACTCAAGCGACGGCACACTAAACGGTGTTTGCAGCGTTTCGGACACTTGCTGTGACACCTCGCCGGCAGATGCAGCCGCGGTCGCGGTAACTGTGTCACGCACATATAGGCGGTGGTAATCGGCAACCAGCCGGATCCACTCGGGCACTGCCTGCGGTGCAGTCGCAACCGTTGTGTCGCTGGCTGACGGTGCACTGGTTCGGTACAACAGCGCGCCCGCTATCAGGCCAAATGCCAGTGAAGCCGCCATCGCCAGTGGACCAAACCGGTTGCTGTTGGCTGCTTCCTGACCAGCGGGCACCGCCGTGTTTTGCAACGGCTGCTGGGACAGCTGATCAGAAGACACTGCTGAGTCATGCGCATCTGCATAGTCGCTGGCGGTTGCCTGATTGATCTGCTCGATAAGGGCAGCCGGCACATCATCAGGTGTGGCGTCAGTAACACGCGCATCGGCGTACAGTGCCTGGTAGGGAACCTGCGCTGGTGATGTTGCCTGCAGACTCTGATAAAAATCAGCGGCATCGGCGTCTGAGCGAATCAGCTCGAGCGCCTGGCGCTGCATGTCGCTGTCGACATTGCCGTCAGCGAAGCGAATCAGCAATTCAAATTGTGGGTGTAAGTCTTTCATCGTTTAAATGCCGTGCGAAACGAACCTCCGGCCCGGCCGGAAGAAACAGACTTGGCAGCTTGCGTTGAGTGGACAACACCGCCTGAGTGTACCTCAGGTTTGTCCGCGGCTGCTACTTGCCGTGATAACGCAGGTCTGGGGCTGTCAGCGTTTAGGTCAGCAGCAAGTTTTGTTCGCGCACGACCAATTCGGCTCATTACCGTCCCGATTGGTACATCGAGCATTTCAGCCGTTGCGCTGTAGCTAAAGCCTTCAACGTAGACCAGCAGCATCACCTGCCTCTGCCCATCCGGGAGTCTGTCTATAGTGTCTAACACCTGTTGGTGCGTTTTATTCCGCTCGGGAGAATCACTTTCCGGTGCCACCAGGGTTTCCGCCGCGTCCTGCTGACCGTGCCCGAACCGGACAGACTCCGCGCGTAGCTGATTACTGCGAATAGAATGCATGATAGTGAAGGCCCAGCGATCAAAATCGCTGCCGGCCTGAAACTGTTTCCAGCGCGAAAGAACTCGTTCACTGGTGGCCTGCAGTAAATCGTCGGCATCGGCGGTGCTGGCAGTCAGGTTGCGGGCATAGCGCTGCAGCCGTGGCAACACGGAGATCAAATTCGCCCTGACGTTGTCAAAATTACCGGACGCTTCGTGAGCGTTGGTTTGATTCAAGAGCAGCACCTCGTTAAACACTGGATACCCGATTACAAAGGAGCAAACACCTCACCCGTGGACTTTAACAAAGATCAGTAAAAAATAGGTGGAATAAATTGGCGCGCTGCGGTGTTGAACAGGGTACGCGGGGAAGCTTTGCGGCTGTGAGTGCCCTGCTGTTGTCTAAACAATTGATTTTTATTGAACGATGTTCGTTCGATCCGACTCCAACGGTGCACCGCCGTTGTAGTCATTCACCATTTAACACACGGGTAGAAACATGCTTAGAACACTAATTATCGGCTTATTCTGCGGCCTCTTTATGGCCACCTCTTCTTTCGCGCTGGATCGCTCTCCGTCTCCGGAAGGCACCGAGCTGTACTTTATTTCGCCCAAGAATGGCGAAACTGTGAGCGGGCCGGTCACCATCGTATTTGGTTTGAAAGGCATGGGTGTGGCACCGGCAGGTGTCGAGAAAGAGCACACTGGCCACCACCACCTGCTAATCAACACTGGCCTGCCAGCACTCGATCTGCCAGTACCATCAGATGACCAACACAAGCACTTTGGCGCCGGTCAGACTGAAACCACCATCGAACTGCCACCGGGCACACACACACTGCAGCTGTTGCTGGGCAACCACCTGCACGTACCGCACGATCCGATCGTTGCCTCTGAAGTGATTGAAATTACTGTAAAGTAGCTTCGAAACAAGCGTTATGGGTGCGATTCGCACCCATAACGCAGCCTGCTCTGGCGGGGTGCTGTGAGTCTGCACTGATGATGACCTAATTGGTGCCGGTACCCGCAAGAAACGCATCGACTTCTGCACGGGTTGGACTGACACGACCGCCACCTGCACGGCTGCAGGTTATCGCCGCTGCGGCATTGGCAAAGCGAATGGCTTCAGTCAGGCTTTGCGATGTTTGCTCTGGCTGCTCAGCCAGTGCGTAGGCAAACGCACCGTGCCACACATCACCGGCGCCTAGCGTATCAACCACGCTAACCTTCGGTGCCGGAACGTGCTGCACTACGCCATCCATCAGGTGGTACACACCATTGGCACCATCGGTTACACACAGCCAACTGTTGTATTGACTCTGTACCTGCAGCAGGCTGCGCGGCAAATCGTTATCCGAGGTCAGCGATACCAGACCCTCTCGCGAAAACGCAATATGCGACGCAAGCTTCAGCAACGCCGGGTCGAGGGGTGGTTCCGCATCGAGAATACCCGGTACACCGAGCGCACTGGCAAGTTGCATCGCCGCCACCACACCACTGTGCCAGCGCGTATCCGCCAGCACCGCTGCGGGGCGCTGATTTTTAGTGTGCAGTAGTTGTGATATGGGTGTGGCATCGTCAGACAGTCCATCACCTCGATAGTTAACGATTAAGCGCTCACCAGCCGCGTCAATCAACACCGACGAATAAGACGAACGTGCATCAGCGGTACGTTGCAGCAGGCAGCAATCAACGTTGCGCTGTTGTAGATCGGTAAGGATCAGATCACCGATTGTATCCTCGCCAATGCGCCCGGCCAGCATGGCAGTACCACCGAGGTTGGCTATAGCGACTGCTGCATTGGCTGCACCGCCACCACCCACCACGGAGGCTTCAGATGCTATGTATTTTTCAGCGCTGACAGGCATGTTGTCGACTTCAAATACGAAATCGATCACCGCCATGCCAACCACCAGCACAGGTTGCATCACAACCAGTCCATAGCCACCAGCCCGCCCACCGCCGCGGCCGCAGTCAGCGGTACCAGCAGACAGCTGAGGATAACAATCCGTGCGCGACGCGACTTGAATTTCCACAACAACCACGCAAACAGCGCAATACATAGCAGGCCTTCCAGCGGTGCCACGATACGTGCGTGGTGATTGACATCCCAGTAGCTGACCGGGCTCTGGTACACCCAGTCGCTCAGCGGCCAGAAGTGCGCACGACCATCATCGTGATGCAGCGGTAAGTCTGTAATCAAATGTGCAATGCAGGCAATACCGAGAATCCACAGCCATTCACGCCGGGTATAGAGCCCTATCGCCACCACAGCGCCCCATACAAAGAAAGAGTTATCAATAGAAAAAACCTGCTGCCACTCAGGCGAAAAATAAAATTCGCCAAAGACCTGATCCGCCGTGTTGCCTCGAATCACCAGGCTGTAAAAAACCAGTCCGTACAACGACAGATCAGGCAGCACCCCGCCCACTACCGCAACCCAGGTCAGGGCTGGTTTATCCGGTTTGGCAAACAGCGATGCCGCAATCAGCATATGGGTAGGTGTGTTCAAAAGCGGTTACTCGCGGGAGGCGGCTTAAGCCATTGTTGATTCAGGATCGTTTAACACAGGTGCTTTGTGGTTGATGGCAGAGACAGCGAACAGTGTACACTGGGCAGACCTCATCAAAACCAAGATTCACATGCTCAGGCTTGAAGATCCACCGCTGCTTCGCGGCGAAGGCCAATTTACCGACGACGTTGCCAGTGCTGCCGAGCCGGCGCTATCAATGGTGATACTGCGCTCGCCGGTGGCGCACGGCGTTATTAATAAAATTGATGTCAGCGCCGCGCTCAAAATGCCTGGTGTGGCGACCATACTCACGGCAAATGATCCACACATCGCCGCCATGGCACCCATGCGTTGCCGTGCCAGTGTTGCCGACACCCAAATGCTGGAACCGGACCGACCCGTGCTGGCGGACACGCATGTCAAACACGTTGGCGAAGCCATCGCGGCTATTGTCGCTGATGATATTCACCAGGCACTCGACGCCGCAGGCGCTATCGTGCTGGACATTGATACTCTGCCTGCGGTAACTGATGTGCAGACAGCTGTAAATGCCGATGACCCGGAACACAGTCTGGTCTGGCCTGACATTCCCGCCAACCGCGCCTTTACGTGGGAAAAAGGCAACTGTAAAGAAACCGACGCCTTGTTTGCGCAGGCGCACCACGTTGCACGTTTAACGGTAAAGCACCCACGCGTCTGCATCGCACCCGTTGAGACACGTGCGGTACTGGCAAGTTACGACACCGCGGCTGACAGCTATACGTTAACCACAGCAAGCCAGGGTGTTATTTCTTTGCAGCGTGCACTGAGCGGCATGATGGGTATTGACCCATCCCGACTCAGAGTCATCACCCACGATACCGGCGGCAGCTTTGCGGTAAAGATTTGGCCCTATGCCGAACATCTGCTGGCGCTGGCCGCCGCAAAACAAACCGGCCGCACTGTGCGCTGGTCAGCCACACGATCAGAGGCAATGGTGGCTGATGTCATGGGCCGCGGTCGTGTGGATCAGGCAGAGCTGGCACTCGATAAAGACGGACGTTTTCTGGCCTTTCGCATCGATGCGCTGGCGGATATGGGTGCCTACCTGAACGCGGTGGCACCGGCGGTTGCTACGTCAGGTGCGGTACGTGTATTCGGACAGGCCTATCGCATTGCCGGCCTGCATTATCGTGTACAGGCTTTATATACCAACACCATGACGACAGACGCCTATCGAGGAGCCGGTAAACCGGAATCAAGTACCACACTTGAACGCGTCATTGACGTGGCTGCGCGCGAGATGAATATCGACCCGGTGCAGTTGCGACAGCAAAACCTTGTCACACCCGCTGACCTGCCCTATCACACACCAATGAATGAAGCATACGATGGTGGTGACTTTCCTGCACTGGCCGCGCAACTGGCACGCGAGGCTGATCTGGCAGGGCTACCGCAACGCCGTCAGCAAAGCCGGCAACAGGGCAAACACCGAGGTATGGCGGTGGCGTTTTATCTGCACGCGACCGGCGGTTCAACCGATGAACGCAGTGAAGTACGCGCAATGCCGGACGGCACAGTCAGAGTGCGCACCGGTATTCAGGACAATGGTCAGGGTCATCGTACCGCGCTGGCTATTGTTGCTGCAGAAGCGCTGGAGATACCGGCTGAATCCATTATTGTGGAACAGGGCGATACCGAGTGGCTGGCAAAAGGTGGAGGTACCGGTGGTTCTAACCTGATATCGGTCACCGCAAACACCGTACACCGCGCCGCAAAAACAATGATCGACAACGCCACCCGACTGGCTGGTGAACACCTGGAAGCATCAGTGGCAGATATCGAATACCGTGGCGGTGTGTTTTCGGTAGTCGGTACAAATCATAGCGTGCAACTGCAGCAACTGGCACACAACCAGACTATCACTGCCGCTGCAGGCATAGATGGCAGCAGTAAAAATGCCAGCGATAAAAACAACAGCGACCGTATTGATGACTGTGTGGGCATCGAAGACTTCGAAGGTATTCATACCACGTTTCCCTGTGGCGCCTGTGCCTGCGAAGTAGAAGTCGATAGCGATACCGGCGAGGTTACGATTGTGAGCTACACCAGCATCGATGATGTCGGGCGGGTTTTTAACTCAGCAACCACAATTGGCCAGATACAGGGTGGTGTTGCACAGGCTGCTGGTGAGGTACTGATGGAAGCGGCACACTACGATAACAATGGTCAGTTGCTGAGTGGATCGTTGATGGACTATCAGCTGCCACGTGCCGATGATCTACCGGCATTAAACGTCAGCCTCACTCGCACTGCCAGCCCCAACGCATTTTTGGATGCAAAAGGAGTTGGTGAACTTGGCTCCATCGGCGCGCCAGGACCTATATACAATGCCGTACTGGATGCATTGCAACCGTTCGGTGTACAACATCTGGACAAACCACTGACGCCGCAAAAACTGTGGCAATCAATGCAACACAAATAGCAACGCAAATAACCAAATGCAGCAGTCAGATATTATTGTTATTGGTGCTGGTATGGCCGGTTGCTCTGCAGCCGCAGCACTGGCCCCTAACGCCCGCGTTACTGTGCTTGAACAGGAAGCTCAACCGGGATTCCACAGCACCGGGCGTTCGGCGGCGACACTGGCGCCGTTCTATGGCCCTGATGTTATCCAAACGCTTACCGCCCTGTCAGCACCGTTTTTGAATGCACCACCAGCTGCCATAAACGCTGCCCCGTTTACTGCTGCCCGCGGTGAAATGACACTGGTTGCCAAAGCAGACAAGGCCCGGCAACAGACCCTTGCTTTGATTGAAGAAAGCCTTGCACATGGCATGCAGGAGCTTTCAACCGATGAAGCACTGGCGCTGGTGCCACTGCTAAAGACCGACCAGATTGATCGCGTGCTCTATACCGATCAACTGGTGTCAATTGATGTCGATGCACTGCATCAGTGTTATATCAGGCAATTGCGAAAGCATGGCGGTGAAGTGAACTGCAATGCAGGCGTAACTCAACTTGAGTACATCAAACCGAACTGGCAGGTAACCACAGCCGATGGTGCAGTGTATCAGGCACCACTGATTATCAACGCCGCAGGGGCATGGGCCGATACCGTGGCACAACTTGCCGGACTGCCACCGGCCGGCATTCAACCCAAACGTCGCAGCGCCGCACTGGTGCCATTTGCCGATCCGCCAGCACACATGGCACGCTGGCCAATGGTGCTTGATATTCACGAACAGTTTTACTGTATTCCATTTGGCTCAGGGTTGATGATCTCCCCGGCCGATGCAACCCCGGTCGATGCGCACGATGCATGGCCGGAAGATCTGGATATTGCGACGGGCATCGACTATTTTCAGCGCCTGATAGACTACGACGTACCGACCATTACCCATCAGTGGGCCGGACTGCGAAGCTTTGCTGCGGACGGCAATCCGGTAGTCGGGTTTGATCCACTGGCGAGCGGCTTTTTCTGGCTGACCGGACAGGGTGGGTATGGCATTCAAACGGCACCGGCTCTGGCTGAGTACTGCCACTTTTTAATAACACGTGAAGCAGGCGCATGTGGTTATTCAACCAAACAGGTCGATTCATACACCGAGCTTGAACAGAGCTTGTCACCCTGCAGACTGGCACGCACTGGCAATGCTCAATGACAGACGCTGCTGATCAATTTACTGCCAGCCGCGAAATAGAGTTTGCCGGTACCCACTTACTGTTGGACTTCTGGGGTGCTCATCATCTCGACGACCTTGCACTGATGGAACAGACCATTCGCGACAGTGTGCAGATTGCCGGTGCCAGCCTACTGCACATACACCTGCATCACTTTACGCCCAATGGCGGAATAACCGGTGTTGCAGTACTGGCGGAATCACACCTGACCGTGCATACCTGGCCAGAACGTGGTTTTGCGGCATTCGATATATTTATGTGCGGCAATGCTGCGCCGGACAAAGCAATCCCGATTTTACGGCAGGCGTTTCAGCCAGACCGTGTTGATATCAATAAACATCTGCGCGGTATGGCTGCATCGTAGCGGGCTGTTATAAACACCGCGTGCTTCACCTTCAGGTTACTTAGAAAACTGACTATGCAATTAATCGATACACACACGCATCTGTTCTCAGACAAATTTGATGGTGATCGCACCGAAGTGGTTAAACGCGCCATCGAGGCAGGTGTTGAGCGCATGTATTTACCCAACATCTGTAGTGAAACTACTGCACAGATGAATGCACTGGCCGAGGAATTTCCGCAACACTGTTTCCCGATGATTGGACTACACCCGTGTCATGTCGATGAAGGCTATCAGACCGAAATTGACCATGTCGCCAGTGAACTGGCAACGGGGAAATACGCAGCTGTCGGGGAGACTGGCCTCGACTACCACTGGGACCTGACCTTTAAGGCGCAGCAGGCGGAGGCACTGGAACAACAAATTGCACTGGCCAAAAAATACCAGCTGCCGATTGTGCTGCACACCCGTGAGTCCTTTGAAGACACCTTTGCACTGATCGCAAAACACAACGACGATTCACTGACCGGTGTGTTTCACTGCTTTAGTGGCAGCGCAGACGACGCTGCACGCATTGCAGAGCTGGGAGGTTTTTATATCGGCATTGGCGGAGTCGCCACCTTTAAGAAGTCCAACCATGCTGAAGTACTGCCGCAGGTACCCATCGACATCATCGTTCTCGAAACCGACGCACCGTACCTCGCCCCTACCCCGTACCGCGGCAAGCGTAATGAGAGCGCCTACCTGGTACAGGTTGCAGAGCGAGTGGCAGACATCAAAGGCATGTCAGTTGAAGCATTAGCGGAGCGCACCACAGGAAATGCGTTGCAGCTTTATAAAAGCTGATTTGCCAGGTCGTCCACCTTATTGCTCAGCAAATACCGTCTGTAAAAACTCCAGTACATCGTCGACGCTTTGATCGATTACGGTGTTGTGATCGGCAATAGCGTATTCAATCAACCTTGGTGTCAGTGTATTTACGTTGCCGAGCGCGATGTTGAGCGCTGCAGTCGACTGTGGGAATACCACTTCGTCCAGTAAACCCTGCATAAGCCATATCGGTGCGGCTGTTGCGCTGCCACCCGGTTCAAGGTCGGTCAGGTACTGCTGTACGTCGGGCAGTTCAAGGACATCTGATGAGATAATACTGTCCACGTTGCCGGAGATAAAAAGCGCGCCGGTTACCGGCGACAGTAATGTGCTGATCAACTCATCAATGCACTCAAGTTCAAGACTGTTAAGTAACGGTGTGCCGTTATTTCCGAAAATGCTCTCGAGATCGAATTCCGGGCTGACCGCCGCAACACCCTTTGAGATGAGCGCTGCGTTGATCAGATAGGCTCCGGCAGCACGCCCGCGATCGGCGAGACTGCGACTGCCGTCCGTCACAATGGCATTCAGTTCCAGTGCCTGCTGTGCTACCTGCGATGGCGGTGCTATGGCCGCCACCCCCACCAGTTGCGCACGAATAATTTCATCGGCCAGTTCGCCACCACCCAGTGCGGCGTGACCGCCCTGCGAGTGGCCAAGCAGTGCATATCGGTTCGACAATTCCGGATAGGCGGTTACCGCCGCGTTGATGGCATAGATCATTGAACGACCGCCACTGCCCAGATTCAGGTAAGGATGTGGGTCCGGGGTTCCCAGTCCCTCGAAATCCGGTGCGACCACGGCATAGCCATTGTCGAGCAGTTGGCTGAGGTAGGGCAGACTGCCTCGCAGATCATCGCTTACCGAAGGCGCACACAAGTCAGAAACACCGGCGGCCTTGTGCCCCCACCCAACCACAGGAAAACCCCCGTCGGGTGCATCGCCCGCGGGAATCAATACCACCGCACCGGCTTCCGTGATTCCACCATTGACGGCGGGCATGCGGTAGCTGAGCAGATCGCTAACGCCGGCGGCATCAGCCTGACTGAGAGATAAACCTTCGGTTGAAACCACCGGCTCCGCAATCAGTTCCTGAGGCGCTTCGGGTTCGGTTGGACCTGCCACGGTGCTGCCGCCGCTGCTACCTCCACAGCCGGTCAGGAGTAATGCAGCCAGCAAGCACGATGTCGCGACGCCTGCCGGACGAACTGTGTTGTAAACCATCGTTAATCCGGAATATTCACCTGCATCGATTCTACGCCGACTATCCACTGAGAAATAGCTTACTTCCCACGGACATGGCAGGCTGTGCGTTGCTATTTGTGTCATTGCGCTGTTACGCACCGTGCGAAAACGCAAAACGATTCAGGCCCGATCAAGCAAAAACTGCCTACAATTAACTGTGGGGTAAAACTGGCTTTCGACCGCAGACACAGACGCAGGCAATATCAGCGTGCTAAGGTGAGGAACCACACTACCCCATTGCAGTCTCACTACAAGACGTCGCGCAAGGACACAGACTATGCTTAAGAGACCTGGCTATCTGATCGCAATCTGCCTGTTTGCAGCCGGCCTGCTGCATACGCAGATTGCACAGGCGGGCTGCACATCCAAACCCGGCCCCGGGGTTGACTGGTCGGGCTGCAAAAAAACCAACAAAATCCTGAAGGGCAGGAATCTGTCCGGTGCCGAATTAATTTCAACGGATTTCAGCTCCTCAGACCTGAGATCAGTCGACCTCAGTGGCGCTAATCTCAGTCGTGCGATTATGGTCCGCACACGGATGCAGGGTACCAACCTGACCGGCGCCAACTTGACCAAGGCACTGGGTTATCGCAGCGATTTTAGCGGCGCCAGTCTGCAGAGCACTAATTTGTCCAAGGCCGAATTTTCACGCGCCAATCTGAGCAAGGCAACCCTGACTGACACGCGCATGGACAAGTCAGAATTTGGCCGCGTCGACTTTACCGGCGCCACTCTCAAAAATGTCACGCTAACCTACGCCTATATGGCACGGGCTGACCTGCGCACCGCAGTACTTGACGGTGTTGATCTCACCGGCGCCTACTTGTATTTGACTAACGTCAAGGCAACTGACCTCACCAGTGTTACCGGACTTACCACTGAACAGTTGTCACTGGCGTGTGGCGACGACAACACGCGCCTGCCGGCATCCATTACCGAACGACCCGACTGGCGCTGCATAGACTAGTTTCGGCCACAGCACCAGTACTACCAACTCTGCGATGGGTCGTAATAAAGCAAACACCAGGCTGCGCTCTACGCTATTTTTCTATTAACCGCAGCGACAGGGATTGAACAGCAGGGCCAAAAAACTGCCATTGACATGGAACCTCACCTCCACTCAAGCTACTGGCAGCCAAACAAACTTTTATACAAAAGAACAAAAACTAACAGGCACGGTTTTAGCTTTCACTCGCAAGCGGTTACAGAGTTACAGGTAGACAGCGCACGTTCTGCCAGTGGCTGGCTGAATGCGAATAGCGAAAGCCGGTCAGACCAGGCGCTAATGGTAAATTCCCGTTAGAAGACCCGGATGAACAGGGAGCAAAATGTTAATTTTAACCAGAAGAGTTGGCGAGACGCTGATGATTGGCGACGAGGTATCCGTCACCGTACTCAGCGCAAAAGGTAACAACATTCGAATCGGTATCAATGCACCGAAAGAGGTATCAGTACACAGGGAGGAGGTATACCAGCGGATTGCAAATCAGGACAGCGAAGAAAACAGCAAGCCGAACAAACAAAACACTGCGGAAGACGCCCGCGTATCAGAAGCGATTAACGAATAGGCACAACTACCCCTGTCGCCATTCAACCAACGGAAGCGATAAATATCCTAAACGGTATTGATCAGTACGCCACTCTGACCTGCTAAGCACCCTATCAGCTGCAAGGCACTACAGCAGTATCACCAGCATTGTCATGCAGCCCTTCTCACGAGAAGGGCGTTGCTGGAACATTTTCATCCAGTCGCCACAATCTTCAGCCCCCCGCATCATAGCTCCGATGGAGCAACAACTCCCGACACACATCAACCTGAAGTCCCCCTTTTCGCTCAATTCTGACGGCAATGCCGTTTAACCGCGGATAAATGAGTGATACGCTCGCCATCTGTGCCAACAGCAGGAGCGAAAATGTCTCAAACTGCCATCGATACGCGTTCACATGCAGAGCTCAGTCACTACGAGCTGCGCACCGATCTCGCCGCTGCCCTGCGCTGGGCTGCGCGTTTGAACCTGAATGAAGGGGTCGACAATCACTTCTCGATCGCCGTGCCGGATGCCAGTGGCAACGTCAACGGCGATCTGTTTCTGATCAATCCATTCGGGTGGCACTGGTCAGAAGTTACAGCGTCGTCCATGGTGTTGTGTGACGCAGAGGGCAATGTCCTTGAGGGCGACAACACGGTTGAGGATACCGCTTTTTATATTCACAGCCGCATCCACGTGAATGTACCGAGTGCCACTGTGGTGCTGCATACCCATCAGCCCTACGTTACTGCGTTGTCATTGCTGACAGACTGCGAACTGAAGATGTGCGAGCAAAACGCACTCTCCTTCCACAACCGCATCGCCTACGACAACGCCTATAACGGTCTGGCACTCGGATCCGACGAAGGTAATCGCCTGGCCGGCATGATGGACGGTAAATCGATTCTGATGATGGCCGGGCATGGCGTCACAGTAACCGGCCCAACCATGAAAGAAGCCTTTAATGATCTGTACTACCTTGAGCGTGCCGCGATGTTTCAGGTGCTGGCCATGTCGACCGGCAAAACCCTGCTCGACATCCCCGAAGACGTGATAGCCAAAACCGCCGCTCAGCAGCAAAGCGAGTCCAAACTGGTGGCTGACAGACATTTCAAGGCCATTAAGCGCATGCTGGCGCAACAGGAGCCCGAGTATCTGCAGTAACGCGATCTGAGCTGACTTATTCGGCAGAGACCAGGGCCCACGCCCTGTCTCTGCCGCGGGCTCGGTGCACCGCCTCTCGCTCATTTCCTGGGCTGCGCGTGCCGCCTGCAGCTGAGGACCGTCACCTCCCTTTCTGCCCCCACACGGGCACTGACACCGTCTGTGTCAACCGATTTCATCCAGCCTCGTTGATATAGAAAGCGCGCTTTGCGCTGTCGATCAACCTACCCCCGAGGCTGTGTCCCATGAAAATGTACCGCCAAGTCATCGTTGTCGTTCTTACCGTGAACAGCGCATCTGCTGACGAGCACCCGCACACCAGCGGCCACGACCGCATCCTGCCTGGCGAACCAGCCACCCTCGCCGACCTGCCCGAAGCGCCGACGACGGCCGTCAACGACGCTGACGTGCTGGTTGGTGAATTCCAGCAGCGCGACGTCAGCCCGCCACAGAATGCCGCGGACAATATGATTTTCAACGACATTCACAATGTGCCCAATGACGAGATCAATGAACTGATCAGCGCGCTTATCCGCAACGGCGGCGTCGACAGCGTAAGTCGATAGCGCCACACCATCTGTCAAATCAGTAAGCTGCAAGGAAACTCATTCAATGAAACCATTACAGGGGTACGCAGTGCATTCTACCCCCCTGGACGATAACGCCATCTCAATGCTGCAACAGAGTCATGATTCAGATGCAGCGGCCGCTACGCGGCGACGGCTCGATCACTTTCTTAGCGATATAGAAAAGCGGGCCTACCGTATGGCGCTGGTATCCACCGGCGACCGCGATGAGGCGCTCGATATTGTGCAGGATGCGATGATCAGCCTTGTCACGCGCTACAGCAACCGGCCCGAAAACGAATGGCGTCCGTTGTTTTTTCGGATCCTTGGCAATCGCATTAACGACACCCACCGAAAGCGCTCGGTGCGGGCTAAATTTCACTTTTGGGGCGATAAGTCCAACACTGATGACGACAGCCTCAGCGAACACGACAAAGCCTACGATGCGCCGGATACCAGCCCTGCACCACAACATTCACTGAGCGACAGTCAGTCGCTGCAGCAAATTGAAAAAGCTCTCGCCGCGCTGCCGCCACGACAACAACAAGCTTTTATGCTAAGACTGTGGGAAGGTATGAGTGTCAGGGAAACTGCCACTGCCATGCGCTGCTCGGAAGGCTCCGTTAAAACCCATTTATCGCGAGCCCTGACCACTCTCAAAGCCGAACTGAAAGTTGAGCCGATATGAACAGTATCGAAAAAGACCCCGATCAGGCCTGGCTAAACCAGCTGACAGAACAGCTGCGCGAGTCTGAGGAAAAGCTCGACTATGTTGTCGAAACGAAACTGACGGCCGCTCGCGCCAGAGCCATTGCCGAGACACCGGTTAACACGTTGCGACAACGCCTCGGCTTTACCGTAACCGCACTGGCGGGCCTAGCCATTTGTTTTCTGGTGGTGCGAACATTTCAGCCCGGGCTGTTCTGGAGCGAGGCACCATCGCTGGCGCAGAACAACCTGCAGTTCGAACACTCCATTGATTTACCCATTCTGTCCAGCAATGAAGATCTGGAGTTTTTCGAATCTCTGGATTTTATCGAATGGATAGACCAGCGGGATCTGACCAGCGGATGAAAATCGTTTTACTTGCACTGTTGCCGCTGGGCATCACCGCCGAAGAAGCCCCGCCAAGCCTGATATTTCTGGAGTACCTTGGACTATCACAGGAACTGGCGGAAATCGGTATCGATATCGATGAGGTGCCGGAAGACTCCGATTCAACTGAACATTCAGAGCGCGAGGAAAAATCCAGCCGCACTCAATTGGATAAGCCATGAACCTTTCGCCACATTGTGCTGCAGGCCAGCCAACACAATCGCATGCCATCGCAGTGATTGGCTGCCATACCGGTACGCAAAGTCATCGATACAACGGCATGCTACTGGTGCAGGCGCTGCTGTTACTGATGGCGCTGTTATACGCAACGACAGGCAATGCGGCGACCGCAAATGCCAGCGACGGTGTGGCCTGGGAAGATCTCAGTGCAGAACAACAAAAGGTATTGAGCAACGCAGAAAGCATCTGGGACACCATATCTACTGCGCGACAATCAGCCCTGATTAAAGGCGCTGATCGCTGGCTATCGATGTCAAATACCGAACTACAGCAGGCACAGCGCCGTTACGAAGAATGGCAAAGTTTGCCATTTGAACACAGAGAAAATATTCGCGATCAATTCAGGCGCTTTCAGCAACTGCCAGCCGAGCGCCAGGAAGCACTCAAGAATCGCTACCAACAGTACAAAGCGCTGCCCGACACCGAAAAGAGACAACTGCGCGAGCGCTACCAGCAGGAAACACGTAAAGACCGCGACAACAAAACAGGCAATAACGACGACAACGATAGAAACCGTAACAGTAACCAGTCAAACAACAGCACATCCAGCAAGCAATCTGACAATGGCGATCGCGGCGGCCGTGGTGGCGACGGACGTGGCAACGGCAATGATGGCGACCGTGGTGATAACGGCGGTGGTGGCCGTGGTGGTGATGGCGGTGGTGATGGCGGTGGTGATGGCGGCGGCGGTGATGGCGGCGGCGGTGATGGCGGCGGCGGTGATGGCGGCGGCGGTGGTGGCAAGCGCTAGCGCCACCGCCTCTCAATCCATGCCTTGTGAAACTGCGTTCAGTTTATTCGGTTATTGACTGTCCCGGCTGCGTTGGCGGTAAGGCAAGGATCCTGCGCTGCAGACGGTACTGCGCAACCTCCTAGGCTCTGTAGCCAGGCAGCGGCGAATGATCCTGTAGTTCAATTGTGCGTTTTAGCATCAGCTCTGTCAGTGAGTGCCGTATGTCAGTGGCGGACGGATCATCGTAGAGGTTGTTCATCTCGTGAGGATCCTCGTGCAGATCGTAGAGTTCGTTCCAGGTTTCATTCTGCCGCAGTGACATGCGGTAGCGATCGGTCACAAGTGTGCGAATTCGTTGCATGCGATCAAACCCGGTCATGGTGCGCTGACTGTCTTCTTCAACGATGACTGCTTCCGGTGCATCACTGTTATATAAGTCACGACCCTGCAAACCGTTGTAGGGCTGCACGCCGGCACGGGCCAGCACTGTGGCGGAAATATCAATTGAACTGCCCAAACCTGAATCGACTGCACCAGCATTAAAACTGCCATCGCTGATACCAGCCGGATCGCGAATGATAAAAGGCACACGGATAAGGCCCTGGTAGTGCAGCAACAGCTTTAGCATCAGACCGTGATCACCCATATAGTCGCCGTGGTCAGAGGTGAATATCACCACGGTATTATCGGCCAGCCCAAGCTTGTCGAGCTGTGCCAGTACCCGCCCGATTGCATCGTCGATCATGGTAATCATGCCGTAGGTCAACGCGGTTATTGCGCGTGTCTCGTCTGCCGTTACTGCAAACGGACTTTGATTGTCGCGCGGGTCGGTACCGTCTTCCATCGCCTTTCGCATCGCCCGCACCGGGGGCAGCGCGTCGTGTCCGAACGATGCAGGTAACTCGATGTCTGCCGGATCATACATATCCCAGTAGTGACCGGGCGGTGTAAACGGGTGATGCGGATCAGGGAAAGACATCTGCAGAAAGAACGGCTCGTCAGATTGCGCCTGCTGTTCCAGCCAGGCCTCTGATCGATCGGCAATCCAGTTCGTTGAGTACAACTCTTCGGGCACGGCGGTGCGCCATGCCTGCGGCGCATCGATACTGTCGTCCGGCAGCGCATTGTCTGAGCCGACCAGACTGTCAAAGTCTGCGTGCTGGCTGCGCGCCCATAGCAGGTAGTCGCCACTTGCCTCGTCGGCATGGTCAGCTGCAATTTCCACATGGTTAAAGCCGTAAAAGTCTTCACCGATGCGATCAGCCAGCGGCTTGTCCCACTTCCCGATCACCTCAAGGTCATAGTCGCTCGACTGGCGATTGCGTTTTTGTGCATCCTGCAATGGTTTCGACGGCGTAGTTTTATTCGGATCCGGAGTAAACTTGTTCGTCGCCGGTAGCCCGGTAAACCCCTGCAGGTGTGACTTGCCAATTAAACCGGTTTGATAACCGGCATCCTTAAGCAGTTCCACAAACGTTGTATGGTCTTTCGACAGCGCGATACCGTTATGCCGTGCCCCGTGTAACGATGACAGCCGGCCAGTCATTATCGATGCGCGGTTCGGCATGCAGATAGGATTGGCGACGTAAAACCGGTCCCAGCGTTTACCATCGGCCGCCAGTTGATCAATGTTGGGCGTCTTCACCACCGTGTTGCCATAGCAGCCGAGGTGATCGGCGCGGTGTTGATCAGTAATAATAAACAGGAAGTTGGGCCGTTTACTCATTCTTCATCTCGGTTGCTATTGCGTTACAGAGGGTAATGTTGCAGATCGTGCACGGGCAATGTCAATAAAAACCAACGCTACCCCGATAAACAGTGCAGGAACGTGTATGGTCGGTTGCGGCACCAACAAGGCAAACGCCACGATAAAACGCGCAGCAATCTCAAACCATGTCAGGCGCCGGCGATCGTACCCGGACAGCGCGGAGGAGAAAAACCAGATACAAAACAGGGTTCGCACACTTATCCAGATCAGCGGCAGCAGTTGAAATTCTTCGACGATCAAAATCGTTGGATAAAACGCAAAAACAAATGGAATAATAAACTTGGCCATGCCGAGCCTGAATGCCATAAGTGCCGTCATTAACGGATTGGCACTGGCGATAGGCGCCGCTGCATAGGCTGCAATTGCAACCGGTGGTGTTAGCGATGATGCAACGCCATAGTAAAAGACAAACATGTGCGCCGTTAACATGGAAACGCCTAGCGCCTGAATGGCCGGCCCCATCACCAGAATGATAATCAGGTAAGCCGGCAATGTAGGCATCCCCATGCCAAGTACCAGTGCCCCCGCCATCGCCACCAGCAATGCCGAAAAAAGACTCTCACCACGGATTTCGCCAATCACATTGGCAAGCTTTAGCCCAAGACCGGTAGAATCAAGTGAGCCAACCAGCACGCCAATGGCTGCGATAGCAATCAACAGGGTAGCACCGGACTCCGCACCCTTAATAAACGACTTCCAGACCCGCAGCGGATGGCGCCTGACTTCGGGGTTTATGACACTTAACAAGAGCAACACCACAACTGCATAGAAGCCGGCAGCCGATGTTGAGTATCCCGCTAAAAGCGCGCCGATAACTGTCACGATCGGCGCAATAAACAACACAGAATTTATTGCATCAACTCGCGTTATCTTGTCATCAATGGTTAGTGGCTGTACCTCAATGCCCTGCCGTCGCGCCTCGACCGTTACGGCTGAAAATAAACTGAAATAGTAAAACAGCGCGGGCAACAGTGCGGCCACAATAATGTTCAGATAACCTGCACCAGTCAGGTCCGCCATCACCAGTGCAGCAGCCCCCATTATCGGCGGCATAATCTGTCCGCCTGACGAGGCTGTCGCCTCTATACCTGCTGCGAAAGTTGGTGAGAACCCGCGCCGTTTTATCATCGGTATGGTAAAAGTGCCGGTGCCGACAATGTTTGCCACGGTAGAACCAGACATGGTACCGAACATCGACGACGCTAAAATGGCCGCGTGTGCCGGGCCGCCGCGTGTACGGCGCGTGGCAAGAAACGCAAACTTTAATAGTGTGTCACCCGCTCCTGTACCTTCCAGCAACACACCAAAGATAATAAAAATAAATACGGTACTAAGTACGATATTGGTGATAGAACCAAACACACCTTTATTGGTGTTGTACCACAACGCTTCGGCTACTTCTGTCAATGAAAACCCGGTATGAGCGAGCAGCCCGGGCAGGTCTTTACCAAACAATAAATACAACACCCCGAACGCGCCGACAGCAAAAAGGCCCCACCCCCAAAGACGCCGACACAACTCCAAAAACACGATAAGACCGGCCAGTGCCGGCCACGCATCTTTGGTGCTGATATCGTAAAGCGCAGTTTCCATGGCGCTTTGAACGGTATAAAAAGACCAGATTGACCACAGCCCCGCCACGATCAACACAGCATCGAACAGCCAGCCTGGCCAGCTGCGATGCGGCTTGTGTGACGATTCAGTCGTGACTGGTTCGGCTGACGATCGCCCTGCGTGTTTTTTGGCGCGTGCCTCAGCTTTCCTGACACGCGCAACAGAAACGGCAACAATCAGCGCCAGTGCAAAGCCACCGGCGCGATGAAGCTTCGGGTCGATGAGCCCAACGCCCGAGCTGTACAACGCTATAACACCCAGCGCTACTGCTGCGAGTAGTGCCGCACCATGCAATAACCACGTTGGCAGTAACCACGTTGGCAATAACCGCCTCGCGGCTGGCTTTGACACACCGCCGTCAGAGCGGGTTGTCATATAACACGCTTACTCAGCAAGACACTAAGGCTGAATCGCCTCCGGTATAGCAATGCCCGCTTCTTCATAGTAGCGCGCAGCACCAGGATGCAGCGGAACATTCACCGAGGTGAATGCAGTCTCAGGGGTAACTTCTTTAAGAAAGAACGCCGTTGCGTGGACTTCATCCAGGTTTTCCCAAAAAGACTTTGTGGCCGCATAAACCACATCATCAGCAACACCGGCGTGCGTACCTACAAACTGAGTAAAACCCAGCGCTGTAATTGTTGTTTGATTAAGCTGTCCCTTGTACAGACCACCATCAAACTGCAGCATGCCACGCCCCGGTCGACCAAACAGTGCCTGCATTGCTTCACTGCCAACGATATCTTCCGGAATCGAGAGGATGCGAAACTCACCGGACAAGCCATAGCGTTCGATGTTGGCTGAGCCCACTTCTGCTGGCCGCACCATCATGTCGATTTTGCCATCCGCCAAAGCGGTATAACCCTCCCCCCAGCTCAGCCGCACCGCTGTGTAGTCCTTGCCTGCCTCATAGCCGGTAATGATTTTGATCAGCGCCTCGGATGTAGCCGACGCCGAACCCGCCGGCGGTCCGGTAAATACGGTGCGACCCTTGATGTCAGCCCAGTCTTCAATGCCTGAACCCGACAGTGTCACCGGGTGGTACGCCCCCGCCTTAAATCCAAGAATGGCGCGGATATTCTTCGACAGCTCTGCCGCGCCTTCCACTTTTTCATACATGCGCTTCTGGCCGGCCATCAAATTGACCAGCGACGGCACACTGGAAAAGAAATCGATATCGCCCTTAGCGCCTTTGAGCATGGACTTGGTCAGCGTTTGCCCGGCGTTGACCTGAATATTCACATCGGCCTTGCCGGCCTGGTTGGTAAACGCCACGAACATGGCGTGCACCGGGTCGCCAACGCCCGCTGTTTCGCCCTTGTAGATTTGTGCATTAGCTGGCTGCACCGCAAAGATGGCTGCAGACATGCAGGCTGAAATCAGGATCTTCGGCAGTTTCATCGCTCGCTCCTCCAATGTTGGTAGGCAAAGCCTAGCAAATACAATAGATATACGGATAATAAAAGATCAGCATCGAAACATAACAAATTGCTATGAAACTCGATCCGAAGCATCTGGCGCAACTGTCGATTATCGTTGAGGCAGGATCATTCCAGTCAGCCGCTGATCGACTGGGGCTGACGCAGCCGGCACTGAGCCGCAATATGCGCGCTCTCGAGCAGCGCCTCGGCGGCCGTCTGTTTCAGCGCGATGGGCGGCGCTCTGTGCCCAATACACTGGGTCGACGCCTTGCTCGCAACGGCCTGACCATACGGCTGGCAGAGGAACAGGCCAGTACTCTGGCAGATCAGTCGGCACAGGGGTCCATTGGCGAATTGCGTATCGGCGCACCGCCAATCGTGGCAGGCCGATTCATCAGTCGCGCGCTGGCGCGTTTCATACACCTGAACCCGAACTGCAGCGTTGAACTTAAAACCGGGCTTGTGCACGAACTCCGCGCCATGCTGGAGCGCGGCCAGATTGACGTGGTGCTGGGGCCACAGAGTCTGGCGGATCCATCGGACGCATTGCGCTTCGAGTATCTGCTGGATGATCGTGTCGGAGTGCTGTGCCGTCGACACCATGCGCTGACAAAGCGCAACACCCTGCTGCCAACAGATCTTGAAAACCATTCATGGCTGGCGCACTCACGCGGCAGTCTGCTGCGCCAACAGACAGAATCAGCGATGCTGGCTTGCGGTATTACGCAACTCCACATTACGGTGGAAACTGACTCCATACGCTCCGCACTTGAGATTGTTGCCGGCACCGACCTGCTAACCACCATGCCACGGGCTACCACCGCCCCATACCTGCAAAAGGATCTGGTATTCCTCGACTTTGATTCGCCGCATTTCCACCGCCCGCTCGGTGCGATTCGCCGCAACGACACGCCAGTCAGTTACCTGGAGCAACGCTTTTTTGATGCAATGAGTCAGGCCATTACCGAGGGCTGATCAGGTTACCTGCGACGACTCCGTTACCTTGCGTGCAATACTGCAATGGAACCTCGTACGGATTGCACAGTCCCACTAACTCAGGTGTCTGTCATGTCCGGCCTGGCCAGTGCCGAGTCCGGATCCGTATAGAAACAGGCGGGACTATCCTCGCTTGTTGTCAACCTGTGCGACTGGTCAGTGGCTCACACTGAAACGGCCTCAGATCAGCGTTGTTACCGCGGTGCGCTTACCGCAAAACCTAACCGCAAGTTTTAACCGAAGGACAAACAATGACCACACTTAATCGACGAGAATTCGTTGCCTCACTCGCTGGTGTATCCGCATTGGGCCTCACCGGTTCACTCGCAGTACTACCCTCGACTGTATCGGCAGCCGTTCGCGACAAAGGGTTTTACAGCTACAAGGTGGGGCAGGATGCCGAAGTCATTTCAATTTACGATGGTGTCTGGCAAAAGCCACACGACGAGAACTTTATTACCGGTGTCAGCGTTGATGAAACAAAGAAAGCGCTGCAAAATGCCGGGCTCGACGACAGTGCTATCCCGATAGAATTTGCCTTTACCATCGTTAAGACCGGCGGCAAGACCATTCTGATTGACGCAGGTACCGGCGGACAACTCGCCCCCACTGCAGGCCTCGCTCCCGCCGGTATGGAAGCCGCAGGCATCGCACCCGCGGACATTGATACCGTTATCATCAGCCACTTTCATCCGGACCACATTTTTGGATTGATGGAAAAGGAAACCAATGCTCAGGTGTTCCCCAACGCCGATATCCTTGTCGGTGAAACCGAGTACAAGTTCTGGACTGACCCGGGCCTGATTGAACGTTTGCCAGAAAATCGCAGAGGCCTTGCCAAGCGCATACAGGCAACCTTCCCCACCTGGAAAAACGTTTCGCAGTTTAGTGGTGGTGAGGAACTGATCTCCGGCATCACCGCAGTAGACACGTTCGGTCACACCGCCGGCCACAGCGCTTTTCGCGTCAGCTCAGGTGATGATCAGGTGATGCTTATTGGTGATGTTATGAATCTGCCCGCGCTGTTCCTCGCCAACCTCGACTGGCAAATGGTATTCGACGCAGATAAAGATGCTGCGACTGCTACCCGCAAAGCACTGGTTGAAGAAGTGGTTGCGGACGGTATTCGCGTTGCCGGCTATCACTTTGGCTTTCCCAACTCGGGGATGATCGTCAAAGATGGCGGCGGTCACGTCTTCACTGCAGACGAAGCATAAGCCTGTCGGAACGGCGTGACTCTCACGCCGTTCCACACCTTTACCTTGCTGATTTTACCGCGCTGAATGATATTCAGCCGCCCTATTACTGCCTGTACGCAGTGACTACCGCATCCGCCCAGGCCGCAGGATCTTCCTGAGCCGGGTTGTGCCCGATGCCCTGCAGCACGCGATAGTCGAGCAGTTGAGTAAACTTTTGGTTTGCTGACTCACTTGGCGGGTGTACCCCATCACTCGCGCCATCAATAATAATAGTCGGCACAGTTATGTCGGGCTGCGCCGTCAGTTGTGTTTCCAGATGAGCACAGGCTGGGTCACCCGGTACCAGTGCAAACCGATGGCGATAGGAGTGAATCACCACATCGACAAAGTCGGGGTTATGAAATGATTGAGCGCTGGCGTTAAAAGTATCGTCATCAAACGCCCAGTCAGGTGACCACATCTGCCACAGGGTTTTGCAGATATCATCGCGGTTGCTCTGCAGACCACGCCGCCCGCGCTCATTGTGGAAGTAATACTGATACCAAAACCCGGCCTCCAGGCTGGCGCTTGCCGGTTCATTGCAGCGCGCTATATCCTGCAGGTTATAACCATTAACTGTGACCAGTGCCGTAACGCGCTCCGGAAAGAGCGCCGCTACAATACATCCCGCGCGACCGCCCCAGTCATAGCCGGCCAGCACAGCACGTTCAATCTGCAGCGCATCCATCAGCGCCAGCAGATCCGCCGCCAGAACCGCCTGCTCTCCCGAGCGTGGTGTGTCTGGCGACAAAAAACGCGTCGGCCCATAACCTCGAAGCCACGGCACAATCACTCGGGCACCGGCTGCTGCGATTTTCTCCGCTGCTTCGACGTAACACAACACGTCATACGGAAACCCGTGGCTCAGCACACACGGCCATCCATCGGCACTGCCGAATTCCAGATAAGCGATATCGAGTGTTGCGGTAGTAACGCTTTTGTGTTGAATGCTCTGTTGAATATTTTGTTGCATATTGCGCTGCACGGTTGTGGGTAGTGGCTCATCTTCAAACTAACACGACAAGCCGCCGGTCGGCTATACATCTGCCGACCTTACCCTGCCAGCAAAGCATCAATCAGCACCATGCCGATCTCAAACTTGATTTGACTCACACTGATACACTCGTCCACCATCGTTTCCTGACTGCTTACCGGAAACGCGAAACTGCCGAGCAGTATCGCGATTGCGATTGTGCGTTTCATTGCCGCGCTCCTGTCCCTGTTGTCGATGGTTAAAGTATCGGCACTCAGTTTTTCAGTAGCATGTCTGCAACAGGATCATGATGTTTCAATTGTTTCGGCGGGCGGCGGCTTTACTTACCTTGAGGCCAGTTTCTGCTGCAATTCGGCAAACGACTGGTCAACCGTGCAGCCGGCGGTATCGATACTAGTAACGTCAATGTGCCACGGCTCATAGTAACGCTTCTGTACCTTTTCCCACGTTGGCAGCACCAAATTGGGCACTTCCCGGGCGCGAGTCTCTACACGGTGTTGGTGTTCTGCCTTGTCACTACAGGAGATTTCAATGTCTATGAAATCAGCCCCGACATCAGTCGCCACTTGCTGCCATTCCTCACGTGTGAACCGAGCCGGGTTGCAGGAATCAGCTATGACGCTGACACCAAGGCGCAGGTTATCCTGTGCGATGCGATAGCTTAATCGATACCCCTCACCCTCCGGTTTAAACTGACAGAGGTCAAACAGACCCTGTTCAACGGTATCGATGCGCAGGTACATGGCACCATTGCTCGCCGCCAACCGCTGTGCGAGTGTTGACTTACCCGACCCGGGCAGCCCGGAGAATATGTATAAAACACTCAATGCGATTGCTCCTGAGAAGCCAAAAACGCAGCTATCAATGGGTGAACCGTGCCGGTAAACGCTGAGCGCTCTGGCTGAAAAGCGGTGCCAATGAAGAACGTGTGCAGCGGTATCTCCAGCGAACGAGGATCGCCATCTACATCAAAACCCGAAAACACCATGCCACTGCCATTGAAAATTGGCAGGTACTTCCGATTTACACCGTAACCGCAAAAGTACTCTTCCGATACAGTGCTGGCACTATAGATCTTTGCGATCTTACTACCAGCAACTAAATTAATTGCAGCACTTTCGTCGTACAGTTTGCAGGATAACCCTGCAATTAAAGGCATTGAGGTATCCGGGTTTATTTCTGCATTGTCCGCGCTGCAGTAGCCCAGTTCAACACGAGCGTATTCCAGCGCCGCATGCTGATAACCGCCACAGGTGCCCAGGAACGGCAGGTCGTGCTGTCGCGCATACGCGATGGCTGACAGCACATTGTCAGTATGCTGGTAGGGGCTTGCCGGTACACACCATAGTCCTGAATAATGTTTGAGCAAGCTGTCACTCACATCTGTAGATGACACCCAGTCAAATTCTGCCTGCAACGCCAGCGCATCTGCTGCAAGGCGAATTGCTTTCGGAATGGCCTGGTGAGCTGCAACCGATGCCTGATAGTCTCCAACCAGTGCGATTTTTATTGGCTTCTTATTGGTCATTAGCATTACACCGTTGCCGCCAGCTCCGACAACTTCCACACAGCCCGTTCAATAGACTTGCTCCACGGATACCCGCAGCTGATACGCAAACAGCTGCGATAACTGTTGCTGGTAGTGAACAGATCACCAGGGGCAAAGCATATATCCTCTTTTAATGCCTTGTTGAACAACTCTCTGGCATCGATATGTTTGGGTAATTCCACCCACAGCACAAAACCTCCTTCGGGCCGGCTGATTCTGGTACCAGCGGGAAAGGTTTCGGCAATCGTATTTGACATGGTTGAAATATTAGCTGCAAACGCTTTGCGCAAACCACGCAGATGGTTGTCATAGGCACCGGCGTTCAGGTATTCACCCAGCGCAACCTGCGAAAGCGTCGGTCCACACAGGGTTGTAGCGTACTTTTCCGTTGCGAGTTTGTCGATATGACTGGTGCTCGCCACCCAGCCAATGCGATATCCGGGAGCTACTGTTTTCGAAAACGATGAACAGTAGATAACGTTTTTTGCATTCGACATGGCGCTGTATGGACGAGGCCTTTCTGCACCAAAATAGATATCGCCATATACGTCATCCTCAACCAGCGGTATACGATGCTTGTTTAAAAGCGCCAGCACCTCAATCTTTTTTTCCTCACTGGTCAGACAGCCGAGCGGATTGTTAAACGCGGATGAAAACAGACAGGCTTTAATCGAGTTGCTGCTGATTGCGGTTTCAAGTGCTGCTAGCGAAACACCCTCAACTGCATCAGTCGGTATTTCAGTGACGTTTAAGTGCAATGCCTGTAACACCGGTAGAAAACCAAAGTAGGTCGGTGACTCAACCGCTATGGTATCTCCGGGACTGGTAATCGACTTTAACGCCAGATGCAGTGCTTCCGTGCACCCGCAGGTGATCAATATATCCTCCGCCGATACCGCATGCCCCCAGTTAATAGAACGCCTTGCGATGGCCGCGCGCAGCGTATCTTCCCCTCGGGGCGGCGCATAGGTATTGGCATACTTGCCGCGGGTTCTCGCCATGCGCACCAAAAATTTATCCAACTGGCTTGGCGCCAATAACTCGGGGCTGGGAATGGCACAGCCCAGTGGAGCCAGTGTGGTGTCAGCAGCCAACTCGAACATATTCGATACACGAGCACCGGCACTTACCTTACGTACCCGCGTCGATTTCGACAGTGCCGACGGCTTGCCCGGCTGTACCGCAGTTTTGTTGCTGACATAAAACCCGGATTGCGGCAGCGCCTCAAGCACCCCCTGGCTTTCAAGCATGCGATAGGCGTGCAGCGCTGTAGAGACGGATACACCGCGCGCCTTGCTGATTTTGCGCAGTGACGGCACTTTCTCCCCGGGGCACAGCGCACCGGAATCGATCAATTCATCGATAAACCTGACGACCGATTCATAACGAAACTCCTCGGCTTGTTGTTCGTTCATAGCAGGCTCCGTGCGGTCGGCTTTGCGTTGTACAGTTGCAGTCAACGATTCCAGTTGATGTGCCGCGAAAACTGTACTGATCGTTGGTACATAACAGTTTATAAAATACAAACTGTTATGGTTACATTCTCCATAAACTGCATCTGTTATCAAGCAGCCCTGATCTCTATCTTTCAATAACACCGTTGAAATTTACGGTTTCGCTTCTGCAACCACCAGGTGACAAAAATGGACCAGCGCACACTCAATCGATTTCCCGACCACAGCATGATGACACTCACATCAGAGCAGGTGCGCTATGATCTCGCGGAGAGTGTTGGCCCGGACCTGTGCCTGTCAGACATTCTGAGCCCCGAAGAATTGATCAGCCTGGGCAGCTTGTCGCTCGAATACAAACCTGCCGCGGGCAGCGCTGACCTGCGCGCGCTGCTAGCAGAGCAACATGGAGTTACTGCCGACGACGTAGTAACAATGACAGGCGGTATGCTCGCCATATTCCTGTGCGGCACTATTCTGTGCAATGAGGGAGACCACGTACTCGTACAGCAGCCTTCGTTTCCGCTGACGCAAACGGCACTGGCATTCAACAAGGCAACGGTAGAGGGACTTCCGTGTCGTTTTGCCGAAGGCTATCAGGTGAATGTTGAGGACCTGGTTTCGCGCCTGACTCCGCATACATCACTGGTATGCCTCGCGTCGCCGCAGAATCCGTCCGGTGTTGCCATTGCTACTGAGGAGGTTACTCAAATCCTCAACGCTATGCACGAACGCAGCCCCAACGCATTTCTGCTACTCGATGAAACCTATCGACAGGCAAGCTACGGTGACAATGAACCCGTGCCAAGTTTCGCCTCACTGGATGAACGCATTATCTCCTGTGCGTCGCTGTCAAAGTGTCACGGCGCACCGGGTCTGCGCGTTGGGTGGGCTATAACTCGTCACAAACACTTACGACAACAACTGCTCAACGGCAAGTTCCAAACTATTATCTGCGGCTCCGGCATTGATGAAGCAGTGGCGCTGCGCGTGCTGCAGCACAGTGAAACACTGTTTACAAAGCGCCGCACGCACTTGCAACAGGGGCGTCAACTGGTGGCAGATTGGGTGAAGCGAAACAGCTCTGGCCTGTCGTGGGTGGAACCAGATGCAGGCGCACTGTGTTGTGTACGCCTGAAGCAGTCGGATAATCACGCTATCGCTGAGTTTTACGACAGACTCAAACAGCATTCAGTGCGCGTTGCGCCGGGACCCTGGTTTGGCGATGAACCTGAAGTGTTCCGACTGGGCTTTGGACTGTTACCACACGATGAATTAACTCAGGGACTGGAGGCCATCACTCATGTTCTCAACCAATAGAGTCGACGCGAAGTTACCTACACGGCACTCAGGGTCATTTTTGCGTTGGGTGCTGTTTGATTCGATCAGGCAGGCCGCTGACTATCTCAACCTGTGTTTCGAAGTAAAGCAGGAAAGGGCTGATCTCGCGAAAGTGACTGATTCCGAGCTGCGCGACATGGGTATCCATCCGGCTGATGCTGCTGCCGAGCGGCGTAAGTCATTTTTTGATGTGCCTGCCGAACGACAGAATTTTTATTCACCGGAAAGGGATAAGTAATTTTTTTCATGAGGGTAACCCCTTTTTCGTTTTGATGCGATTCAAGGTGTAAGGGCGCAGGTGATCCCTGCGCCACTTCGCATAAAATGACAAGGCAGGTCCCCGCATGAGAAACACGACACGTCCGGCTTCGAAGCCTGGCAGCAGTACAGATGACGCA
Source organism: uncultured Granulosicoccaceae bacterium (assembly GCA_964389335.1). Classification (GTDB taxonomy): domain Bacteria; phylum Pseudomonadota; class Gammaproteobacteria; order Granulosicoccales; family Granulosicoccaceae. The sequence continues at coordinate 12,631 of CAYMFQ010000027.1, read as the reverse complement.
ATAAACACCCAGCCAGTGATCTGGTTCAGTTTACTTTGGTTGAGCCTGGGGTTGGTTGCACTGTACGCTACGCTGTTTGCCAATACACGGCTGCTTGCCAATACACGGGCAGCTGACACCACTATCATAGGCACAGACGAGCTCGGTGGTACTGAACGGTATCTGGCTTATGTCAGTACCGACAAACCCGTGTATCGCGCGGGTGAAAATGTCTATCTGCGCACGGTTATTCTGCATGCAGGTGACAACACCCCTGCACAGCCGGGCAATCATACGGTTGTGGTAAAAATCAGCGGACCAAAGGGTGATATCGTTCACGAAGGGTACGCCAATGACAACCAGAATTCGATTGGCTACCAATGGACGGTGCCAGATGGTACTGCTGGAGGGCAGTATACCGCCACCGTGACCAGCCCGGCGCTGGGCCTGCCGGAGACTACCCGAACCTTTGACATACGCGCTTTTCGCGCGCCTCGCATTAAATCTCAAATTCAGTTTACACGCGACGGCTATGGCGCCGGTGATCAGGTCAGAGCCAGCGTATCACTTGAACGCGCTGAAGGCAGTGCACCAGAGGGCGCGATGGTAACTGCGATTGCACGGCTTGATGGACGAGAGGTGTATCGCGGCCCTGCTGTACCGGTAAGTGCAGACGGTATTGTCGACGCTGTGTTTAATCTGCCCGAAAAAATAAGTAAAGGAGATGGCAGTTTATCGTTTGTTATCGAAGACGGCGGCGTGGTGGAAACGGCCAGTAAATCACTACCGATCCTACTGAATACGCTTGATATCGCGTTTTACCCGGAAGGTGGCGAGTTAATAGCCGGCGTACAGGGCAAGGTCTATTTTCAGGCACTGCTCACCAATGGTAAGCCAGCCGATGTTGAGGGATTTATCACCGAGGTCGATGACAACAACCCCGTTGCAAACTTCAGATCAAGCCATGAAGGACGCGGCGTTTTTCAATTCACACCACAGGCAGGCAAGCGCTATAAGGCGGTCTTCTCCGCTCCTTCGGGCATCACCGAGCCATCATCGTTGCCCGACGTCAAACGCAGTGGCACAGCAATCAGCAGCAGCCAGGACTCATACGAGTATGCCAACCCGATAGAGGTTACGATTACCTCAAATGCCGCACATCACCCTGCCCGTGTAACACTGTACAAACGAGATCAGCTCCTCGACAGCGTGGAACTAAGCACGGCGGGCACAAACACTGTATTTGCCAACCGCACACAGCTTAACGCCAAAGATGCCGAAGGGGTGTTAATCGCAACGGTATGGGATAACAACGGCCGGCCGCTGGCTGAAAGGCTTGTCTATCGCAAACCACGCTTTGGCTTAAACGTGGCGCTGCAACTATCTGACGGTCCGTTTATTCCTGGCGCCGAAGTGAGCATAGATATCCAGACAACGGACGACAGTGGCAATCCCGTAGAAGCCATGGTCGGTGTTACCGTTACCGACGACACGGTTCTGGAACTTATCGACAAGCGTGAACAGGCACCGCGACTCCCGGTCATGGTGTATCTTGAAAACGATGTACTCGACCTGGCCGATGCGCATGTATATCTGGACAAAGACAACCCGATTGCCGATACCGCGATTGATTTATTACTGGGTACACAGGGATGGCGACGCTTCATACTGACAGACTATCCGCAGATTAAACAGCAATACCCGGCACACAGCACCAGAGCCCTGGCTGAAGCCAGTCGCCGCCAGCCAGTATTTCGCTTAGGCAACGAAGTAGATCGTGCCATGGTCCGCGCCATGGAGTTCAATGTACAGATAATGCAGGCTGAAGTGGCTATGGAGGCGATGCCAGCGCAAGCCCGGCAGATCAAGGCATTGGACGAAGCTGATGCAGTGGCTGACAACAATGCAGTTGCGGAAGTGATCGTAGCTGCCCCACCC